>JBAZOW010000010.1:0-26678 GCA_041648495.1 Patulibacter sp. | reverse complement strand
CCGCGGCCGGCTCAGACCCCCGCGCGGGCCGGCTCAGGCCGCCGCGCGCGACCCGCGCAGGATCACGTCGCCGACCAGCTCCGTGTCGTCCCACAGGGGGACGTGACCGCAGCCGCGCAGCGGCACCAGGTGGGCGAACGGCAGCCGCTCGATCGCCCGTGCGCCCTGGCGCGGCAGCAGCAGCGCGTCACGCTGGCCCCAGGCGATCGTCAGCGGCGTCGTGATCGCCCCGCCCGGGATCTGGTGCCCGACCGCCGCCCGCAGCGTCGGCAGCGTCCCGGGACTCTCCGCCACGCTGCGCACCAGCGCCGCCAGGTCGGGGGCGGGGACCTGCCACGGCTTCGCGAAGATCTGCGCGCCGAACGCCGTGCGCAGCGCGCGGGGGCCCGACAGCCGGTCGATCTGCCCGACCAGCGCCCGGCACGCGGCGTGGGTGGCCCGCAACGACGCCTTCGCGAACGCCGACTCGGCGCGCGACGTGAAGCCGACCGGCGAGATCGCCACCGACGACGAGACGACCGGTCGCCCGTCGCGCTCGCGCGCCGCCAGCTCGACCGCCAGGCCGCCCCCGATCGAGATCCCCGCGACGGCCGGCCGCTCGAGGCCCAGCCCGTCGATCGTCTCCAGCACCGCGTCCGCCAGGCGCGGCAGCGTCGGCGACCCGGGAAGCGGCGAGCTGTCGCCGAAACCGGGAAGATCCAGGGAGAACACCTGATGGTGCTCGGCCAACCGCGGGAGCACGGGCCGCCAGACGTTGCGGTGACCGCCGAGGAAGTGGAGCAGCACCAGAGGGGGACCGGTGCCGACGACGTCGTGCGCGAGCATGGGTCCGACCCTATCGTCTGTCCCGATCGCCACCCCGTCGATCCGGCCCGGCGGAACGAGGCTCGACCCATTGCGACGAAACCGTTGCTAGTATCGCCGGTCGCATGCCCACGACCAGTCAGCTCGTCCGCAAGGGCCGTAAGCCCAAGGCGAAGAAGCTCTCCACACCGGGTCTCAAGTCGGGACCGGGTCGCAAGAAGAAGGTCGCAGCGCCTCAGCGCCGCGGCGTTTGCACCCGTGTCTACACGACGACGCCCAAGAAGCCGAACTCCGCCCTGCGGAAGGTGGCCCGTGTCCGGATCAGCTCCGGCATCGAGGTCACGGCCTACATCCCGGGCGAGGGGCACAACCTCCAGGAGCACTCCGTCGTGCTCGTGCGTGGCGGTCGTGTGAAGGACCTTCCGGGTGTGCGGTACAAGGTCGTGCGTGGTTCGCACGACGCCGCCGGCGTCAGTGACCGCAAGCAGTCCCGCTCGCGGTACGGCGTCAAGAAGGGGAAGAAGTAGCCCATGGCTCGCCGTTCCAGCGCGGTCACCCGCACGCTTGAGCCCGACGCAGTCCTCCGTTCGCGCCTGGTTCACCAGGTCGTCAACAAGGTCATGCTGCACGGCAAGAAGTCCACCGCCGAGCGGATCGTCTATGACGCCCTCGCGATCCTCGCCGAGAAGACCGGCGGCGACGCCGTCGAGCAGCTCGAAGAGTCGATCAAGGCGCTGACCCCGCAGCTCGAGGTCCGTTCCCGCCGCGTCGGTGGCGCCACGTACCAGGTGCCGGTCGAGGTTCCCGCCCGTCGCTCCCGCACGCTGGCGATCCGCTGGCTCGTCGAGGCGTCCCGCGGACGCCGCGAGCGCACGATGGCCGCCCGCCTGGCCAACGAGCTGATCGAGGCTCAGAAGCAGCAGGGTGGCGCGTACAAGAAGAAGGACGACATCTTCCGGATGGCGCAGGCCAACAAGGCCTTCGCGCACTACCGTTGGTAACTGACTGACCCACCCGGGTCGGTTGTCTTGCGGCGCCTTCACGGGCGCCGCTCGTCGTTCTGGGGTCCAATGATTCCGTGACGAAAGTCCTGTGGCGATCGGGCTTCGCGACCGGGGGATCTTTGCTATTGTCCCTCGCCGCTGCTGATCTGGAGCTTGTGCGCGTCTGCGCGTGGGCGATCGGCAACACACTCGGCTTCGGCCGGTTTGCAGTATCTCCGCAAGCGGTCAGCGCGCGGGACCTCGGTCCCAGCGACGTGCCCGGGAGCGGGGTCGGTCCTTGCCTCCACCCAAGTCGTCTGCGTAACTCGGAAGTTTCCACATGTCACGGAAGTACACGCTCGAGAAGACCCGAAACATCGGGATCATGGCGCACGTCGACGCCGGCAAGACGACGACGACCGAGCGCATCCTGTTCTACACGGGACGGACGCACAAGCTCGGCGAGGTCCACGACGGCGCCGCCACGATGGACTGGATGGAGCAGGAGCAGGAGCGTGGCATCACGATCACCTCCGCTGCGACCACCGCTGAGTGGGACAAGCACCGCATCAACATCATCGACACCCCGGGCCACGTCGACTTCACCGTCGAGGTCCAGCGCTCGCTGCGCGTGCTCGACGGCTCGGTCGCGGTCTTCGACTCGGTCGCCGGCGTCGAGCCGCAGTCCGAGACGGTCTGGCGTCAGGCCAACGACTACGGCGTGCCGCGCATCGCCTACGTCAACAAGATGGACCGCACCGGCGCGAACTTCGCCAAGTCCGTCGAGACGATGATCGACCGGCTCGGCGCCAACGCCGTGCCGATCCAGCTGCCGATCGGCGCCGAGGGCGAGTTCGCCGGGATCATCGATCTCGTCGAGATGAAGGCGACGATCTACAACGACGACATCGGCAAGGACATCGACGTCGTCGAGATCCCCGCCGAGTACGCCGACGAGGCCGCCGCCGCCCGCGAGAAGCTGCTCGACGCGGTCGCGGACTTCGACGAAGAGCTGATGGAGATCGTCCTCAGCGACGAAGAGGTCCCGCTCGCTCGCCTGAAGTCGGCGATCCGTGCCGCGACCCTCGCGCTGGCGATCAACCCGGTGCTCTGCGGCTCGTCGTTCAAGAACAAGGGCGTGCAGCCGCTGCTCGACGCCGTCGTCGCCTACCTGCCGTCGCCGCTCGACGTTCCGTCGATCAAGGGCATCGTCACCGGCAAGGACGGCGAGGAGTCCGAGGAGGAGCGCCCGTCGGACGACAGCGCCCCGTTCGCCGCGCTGGCCTTCAAGATCGCGACCGACCCGTACGTCGGCAAGCTGACCTTCTTCCGGGTCTACTCCGGAACGCTCGACGCCGGCTCGAAGGTGCTCAACACCAACACCGGCAAGACCGAGCGCATCGGCCGCATCCTGATGATGCACGCGAACGACCGCGAGGACGTCGAGAAGGTCTACTCCGGCGACATCGCCGCGGCCGTCGGCATCAAGCTCGTCTACACGGGCGACACGCTCTGCGACCCGAGCAACGCGATCGTCCTCGAGGCGATGGACTTCCCGGATCCGGTCATCAAGGTGGCCGTCGAGCCGAAGACCAAGGCCGATCAGGAGAAGATGGGCGTCGCCCTGCAGCGCCTGGCCGAGGAGGACCCGACCTTCCAGGTCGAGACCAACGAGGAGACCGGCCAGACCGAGATCTCCGGCATGGGCGAGCTCCACCTCGAGATCCTCGTCGACCGCATGCGGCGCGAGTTCAACGTCGAGGCCAACGTCGGTACGCCGCAGGTCTCGTACCGCGAGACGGTCACCGCCACGGTCAACAAGATCGAGGGCAAGTTCGTCCGTCAGACCGGTGGTTCCGGCCAGTTCGGTGTCGTCTACATCGACATGCAGCCGGCTCCGGGCGAGGGCTTCGTCTTCGAGAACAAGATCAAGGGCGGATCGATCCCGGTCGATTACCACAACGCCGTCGAGAAGGGCCTGGCCGAAGGCATGGATTCCGGTCCCAAGGCCGGGTACCCGATGGTCGACGTCAAGGTCACCGTCGTCGACGGCAAGTACCACGAGGTCGACTCCTCCGAGGTCGCCTTCAAGATCGCCGCGAACATGGCGTTCAACGAGGCGGCCCGGCGGGCCAAGCCGGTGCTGCTGGAGCCGATCTTCAAGGTCGAGGTCGTCACGCCCGAGGAGTACATGGGCGACGTCATCGGCGACCTCAACCGTCGCCGCGGTCGGATCGAGGGCATGGAGCCGCGCGGCAACGCGCAGGTCGTCACCGCCTACTGCCCGCTCAGCGAGATGTTCGGGTACTCCACGGACCTCCGCTCGGCCACCCAGGGCCGCGCGGTCTACACCATGCAGTTTGAGCGCTACGACGAGGTTCCGTCGCACGTCGCCGAAGAGATCGCCGAAAAGCGGTCCGGTAAGTAAGACCCCCCGGTCTCTGACCGGAACGCATGAACACCCCGGCCTGGGCTACCTTTCGCAGGTTCGCCCGACGCCGGAGCTGAACACTCAGCACCGACCATTCACGTAGAACAGATTTAGAGGAGCGACCAGTGGCGAAGGAGAAGTTTGAGCGCGGCAAGCCGCACGTCAACGTTGGCACGGTTGGCCACGTCGACCACGGCAAGACGACGCTGACGGCTGCCATCACGACCGTGCTCGCCAAGGCGAGCGGCGGTGAGGCGCGTTCGTTCGCGGAGATCGACAACGCTCCGGAGGAGAAGGAGCGTGGCATCACGATCGCCACGTCCCACGTCGAGTACGAGACGGAAGCCCGTCACTACGCGCACGTCGACTGCCCCGGGCACGCCGACTACGTGAAGAACATGATCACGGGTGCCGCCCAGATGGACGGCGCGATCCTGGTCGTGTCGGCCGCTGACGGTCCGATGCCGCAGACGCGCGAGCACATCCTGCTCTGCAAGCAGGTCGGCGTTCCGTACATCGTGGTCTTCCTCAACAAGGCCGACATGGTCGACGACGAGGAGCTCCTGGAGCTCGTCGAGGTCGAGGTCCGCGAGCTGCTCTCCGAGTACGACTTCCCGGGCGACGACACGCCGTTCGTGGTCGGCTCGGCGCTGAAGGCGCTCGAGGGCGACGCGGACTACGAGGCCAAGATCCTCGAGCTCGCCGGTCAGCTCGACACCTACATCCCGGACCCGGTCCGCGCGCTGGACAAGCCGTTCCTGATGCCGGTCGAGGATGTCTTCTCGATCACGGGTCGCGGCACGGTGGCCACGGGCCGCGTCGAGCAGGGCGTCATCAACGTCGGCGACGAGGTCGAGATCGTCGGCATCCGCGAGCCGTCGAAGACGACGGTCACGGGCGTCGAGATGTTCCGCAAGCTGCTCGACCGCGGAGAGGCCGGCGACAACATCGGCGCGCTGCTCCGTGGCACGAAGCGCGAGGACATCGAGCGCGGCCAGGTGCTGTGCAAGCCCGGCTCGATCACGCCGCACCTGAAGTTCAAGGCTGAGGTCTACGTCCTGAAGAAGGAGGAGGGTGGCCGTCACACCCCGTTCTTCTCGGGCTACCGTCCGCAGTTCTACTTCCGCACGACGGACGTCACCGGCGTCGCCACGCTGCCCGAGGGCACCGAGATGGTCATGCCCGGCGACAACGTCACGATGGACATCGAGCTGATCCAGCCGATCGCCATGGAGCAGGGCCTGCGCTTCGCCATCCGCGAGGGTGGTCGCACGGTCGGTTCCGGCGTCGTGGCCGAGGTCACCGAGTAGCACCGAGTACCGAACACGGGGCGGCTCTCCGAGTCCGCCCCGCTTCGCGCCTCTTCCGGGTGCGCCACTGAGGCGCACCCGGGGGACGCACCCGCTGGGCCCGACGCCGCGCGCTGTATCTGCGCCACCACGGGCGGGCGGGACCGGAATTCTCCGGGAATCCCCAGCACAAATCTTCTTCCAGTCATCAGACGGAACGGACAGCAGAGAGCCCCGATGGCAGCCGCCACACAAAATAAGATCCGCATCCGCCTCAAGGCCTACGACACGTCGGCCATCGAGTCGGCCGCGAAGGAGATCGTCGAGACGGCCCAGCGCACCGGCGCGACCGTTTCCGGTCCCGTTCCGCTGCCCACGGAGAAGAACGTCTACTGCGTGATCCGCTCGCCGTTCAAGGACAAGGACTCGCGCGAGCACTTCGAGATCCGGACGCACAAGCGCCTGATCGACATCCACCAGCCGACCCCGAAGACGGTCGACTCGCTGCAGCGGCTCGATCACCTCCCCGCGGGCGTCGACATCGAGATTCGACTGGCGGGCTGATCACGATGGCAGTCATTCTCGCCAAGAAGCTGGGCATGACCCAGCTGTTCCTCGAAGACGGCCGCGTCGAGCGCGTCACCGTGCTGGAAGCCGGCCCGTGCCCCGTCACCGCCAAGCGGACGGTCGAGCGCGACGGCTACAACGCCGTGCAGCTCGCCTACGGGGCCACCAAGGAGAAGCACCTCTCCAAGCCCGAGCTCGGTCACCTGAAGAAGGCCGGCGTCGGTCCGTTCCGCCACCTGGTGGAGTTCCGCGACGCGGAGCTCGACATCGAGGTCGGTCAGAGCGTGACGGTCGAGCAGTTCGAGGCGGGCCAGAAGGTCCGCGTCGCCGGCACCTCCAAGGGCAAGGGCTTCGCCGGTACGGTCAAGCGCCACGGCTTCGCCCGCGGCCCCGTGACCCACGGCTCGCACAACACCCGTGCCCCGGGCTCGATCGGCGCCGCCGCATGGCCCGCCCGCGTGTTCAAGGGCATCCGTGGCCCCGGCCACATGGGTGACGAGCGCGTGACGCAGCCCGGCCTGACGGTCGTGCGCGTCGACACCGAAGACAACCTGTTGATCGTCCGGGGCTCCGTCCCGGGTGCGAAGAACGGCCTCGTGGAGGTCCGTACCGATGGCTGATGCACCGATCCTGGGCGGCGGCACGCTCCAGCTCGACGACGCTGTGTTCGGCGTCGAGTTCAACGGCCCGCTCGTCCACCAGAACGTCCGTCACGAGCTGAACGCTCGTCGTCAGGGCACGTCGTCCACCAAGACGCGCGGCAACGTCCGCGGCGGCGGCGCCAAGCCGTGGCGCCAGAAGGGCACCGGTCGTGCCCGTGCCGGCTCCTCGCGCTCGCCGATCTGGACCGGCGGCGGCACCGTCTTCGGTCCGCAGCCGCGGCACTTCACCTTCAAGGTGAACCGCAAGGAGAAGCGCGCGGCCCTGCGCAGCGCGCTGTCCCTGCACGCCCAGCGCGGCTCGCTCGCCGGTCTCGACGCGGGGTCGTTCGACACCCCGTCGACCAAGGCCGCCGTGTCGACGCTGAAGGACTGGAGCGCCACCGGCTCGACGCTGCTCGTGCTGGCGGAGAACGAGGCGCAGAGCGCCCTGTCGTTCCGCAACATCCCGAAGGTCAACGTCCTGCCCGCCGGCGCCGTCGGCGTCGCGGACCTGATCGGCGCGGGGCGCCTGCTGGTCTCCGCCGCTGCGGTCGACGAGCTCGTCGCTCGCGCCGGCTCCGCGGCCGCTTCCGAGGAGGTGTCCTGATCATGGACGCAACCCAGGTCATCATCCGTCCGGTCGTCAGTGAGAAGAGCTACGTGCTCGCCTCTGTCGGCAAGTACACGTTCCGGGTGCATCCCGACGCGCACAAGACGCAGATTCGACAGGCCGTCGAGTCGCTGTTCGACGTGAACGTCGTGGACGTCAACACCTCGGGCGTGAAGAGCAAGCCCAAGCGGCGCGGTTCGACCTCCGGTCGCACCCGTTCGTGGAAGAAGGCGATCGTCCAGGTCCGCGAGGGCCAGGAGATCCCGATCTTCCAGTCGCTGCAGGGGATCGAGGAGTAGGCATGGCGATTCGGAAGCCCAAGCCCACGACGCCCGGTCAGCGTTTCGCGACCTACCCGGACTTCGCGGAGATCACCAAGACGACGCCTGAGAAGACGCTCGTCGAGGGTCTGACCAAGTCGGGCGGGCGCAACAACAACGGTCGCAAGACCGCCCGCCACCGCGGTGGCGGAGCCAAGCGTCTGTACCGCAAGATCGACTTCAAGCGCAACAAGGACGGCATCCCCGCCCGCGTCGCGTCGATCGAGTACGACCCCAACCGCACCGCCTACATCGCGCTGCTGCACTACGCCGACGGCGAGAAGCGCTACATCCTGGCGCCGCGTCACCTCGGTGTCGGGGCAACCGTGCTGTCGGGTCCCGACGCGGACATCCAGCCCGGGCACGCTCTGGCGTTGCGCGACATGCCCGCGGGCACCGTCGTGCACAACGTCGAGCTGCAGCCCGGCCGCGGTGGCCAGCTCGGTCGCTCGGCCGGATCCGTGATCCAGCTGATGGCCAAGGATCAGGGCATGGCGACGCTGCGTCTGCCGTCCGGCGAGATGCGTCTCGTCCGTGACGAGTGCCGCGCGACCGTCGGTTCGGTCGGCAACGCCGAGCACCAGAACGTCAAGATCGGCAACGCGGGGCGCAAGCGCCACATGGGTGTGCGTCCGCAGACCCGTGGTACCGCGATGAACCCCGTCGATCACCCGCACGGCGGCGGCGAGGGTTCCACCACGCCTGGTCGTCACCCGGTCACCCCGTGGGGCAAGCCCACGCTGGGGTACCGTACCCGTAAGAAGAACAGGCCCTCGGACCGCTATATCCTGCGCGGTCGCCGTCGCGGTAAGGGCAAGAGGAAGTAGCTGTGAGTCGCTCGAGCAAGAAGGGGCCGTGGGTCGAGGAGCGTCTGATGACGCGCATCGAGACCATGAACGCCTCAAACGAGAAGAAGCTGATCAAGACCTGGTCGCGTGCTTCCACGATCTTCCCGGAGATGGTGGGTCACACGATCGCGGTGCACGACGGGCGGAAGCATGTTCCGGTCTTCGTGTCCGAGTCGATGGTCGGTCACAAGCTGGGGGAGTTCGCTCCCACGCGGACGTACCGCGGCCACGGCGACACCGCCAAGAGGCGCTGATCCAGATGGCTGACG
Organism: Patulibacter sp.; assembly: GCA_041648495.1. GTDB lineage: Bacteria > Actinomycetota > Thermoleophilia > Solirubrobacterales > Solirubrobacteraceae > Patulibacter. The sequence goes on along the minus strand of JBAZOW010000010.1, from coordinate 17,916 downwards.
ACACGACCAACAACGACGAGCCGCAGGCCGAGGTGACGGAGTCCGTGGAGGACACGACGCCGAAGACCGAAGAGGCTGCCACCGAGACCGAGGCCACGGCCGAGGCTCCCGTGGAGGCTGCGGACTCGCATGATCACGACCACGATCATGATCACGACCATGACCACGACCACGCCCCTGCCGTCGTGCAGGCGCGGGGTGGCGCACGGGCCGAGGCCCGCCGTGCCCGCCGGGCGCAGCCCGAGGGCGAGGCGCCCGTCGTGCGCGCCGTGGCCAAGTACGTGCGCACCACGCCGCGCAAGGCGCGTCTGATCGCGGACCTGATCCGTGACAAGAGCGTCGACGAGGCGCGGGCCATCCTGCTGCACAGCACCCGCTCGGCGGCACAGGACTGGAGCAAGGTGCTCGAGTCCGCCGTGGCCAACGCGGAGAACAACCACGAGCTCGTCGGTGACGATCTCAAGATCAAGAGCATCACCGCCGACGACGGCCCGACGCTGAAGCGGTTCCAGCCGCGAGCGCAGGGTCGCGCGTACCGGATCAACAAGCGCACCAGTCATCTGACCGTGTCGCTCACGCCGAAGGAGCAAGACTGATGGGACAGAAAGTCCATCCTGAGTCGATGCGCGTGGGTTACATCCACGACTGGAAGTCGCATTGGTTCAGCGCCCGTAACACCGCCGATTTCCTCGATGAGGATCGGAAGATCCGCGAGCACATCGAAGGCAAGCTGGCGCACGCCGGTCTGTCGGACATCGCGATCCGCAAGAACAAGAACGAGGTCGAGGTCTCGATCCGGACGGCACGTCCCGGCGTCGTGATCGGCAAGTCGGGCGTCGAGGTCGACGCCCTGCGCAAGGACCTGCACCGGATCACGCAGAAGCAGGTCAAGGTCAACATCCTCGAGGTCCGCCGGCCGGAGCTCGACGCCAAGCTCGTCGCGCAGTCGGTCGCCGAGCAGCTGCAGAACCGCGTGGCGTTCCGCCGTGCGATGAAGCGCGCCCTGACGAGCGCCATGCGCTCGGGCGCCAAGGGCTGCAAGATCCAGGTCTCCGGCCGCCTCGGTGGGCGCGAGATGTCGAACACCGAGTCCTACCAGGACGGTCGCGTCCCGCTGCACACCATGCGCGCGGACATCGACTACGGCTTCTACGAGGCCAAGACGACCTTCGGCCGCCTCGGCGTCAAGGTCTGGGTCAACAAGGGCGAGATCATGCCGGAGGGTTACGGCGGATCGGACCTGACCGACATCGACGGTCCCGGTGGCGGCGACTCCCGCGACCGCGGTGGTCGCGGTGGCGGACGTGGTCGGCGCGACGGCGGCGGCGGTGATCGCGGCGGCTTCGGCGGCGGCGGCGACCGTGGCGGTCGTGGCGGCGGCGGTGGCCGTCCCGGTGGTCCGGGTGGCGGCCGTGGTGGTCGTCCCGGTGGCCAGGGCGGCGGTCCCGGTGGTCGCGGACGCGGTCCGCAGGGAGGGCGCTAGATGCTTGCTCCGAAGCGTGTGAAGCACCGTAAGGTGCACCGTGGTCGCAAGCGCGGCCTCTCGCGTGGCCAGAACCACGTGCAGTTCGGCGAGTACGGGCTGAAGAGCCTCGAGGCCGGTTGGATCACCAACCGCCAGATCGAGGCCGCCCGTATCGCGATGACGCGCAAGATCAAGCGTGGCGGCAAGGTCTGGATCAACATCTTCCCGGACAAGTCGGTCACCAAGAAGCCGGCCGAGACCCGCATGGGTTCCGGTAAGGGCTCGCCCGAGGGCTGGGTCGCGGTGGTCAAGCCCGGTCGCGTGATGTTCGAGCTCTCCGGTGTCTCGGAGCCGCTCGCTCGCGAGGCCATCCGGCTCGCGGCGCACAAGCTGCCGGTCCGGACCAAGTTCGTCACGGCGGAGGACGACTGATGCGTACGCAGGAGCTGCGTGACCTCGACGACGCGAAGGTCGTCGAGCAGATCGCCACATTCCGGAAAGAGCTCTTCGGCCTGCGCTTTCAGCAGGCCACCGGCGAGCTGGAGAACACTGCCAAGCTGCGCACCGTGCGCCGCGAGCTGGCGCGGACGATCACCATCGCCCGCCAGCGGGGCATCGATGTCAACGAGGTTGGCTGAACGCCATGGCTGACGAGAACACCGAGAACACCCCCGAAGAGGTCGACGCCGTGACCGAGGACGCCACCGAGGCGACCGCGGCCGTGGAGACCGAGGAGAAGGGCCCCGAGGGCCCGGACCCGTCGCTCTCCCCGTCGGACCGCCGCGCCTGGTACCGCCAGCGCCAGGGTACGACGACGAACCCGTCCCGTTCCCCGGAGGACCGTGCCCGCGAGCGCGCCGAGGCCCGCAAGGCCAAGGCCGTCGCGCGGACCCGTCGCCGTGGGCAGGAGCGCGAGAAGAAGGCCGCGAAGCTCGGCGATGCCGCCGGCACCGACCGCGGTACGCCGAAGCCCGAGTTCGAGCCCGGCCGCAAGCAGGTCCGACAGGGCGTCGTGCTCTCGGCCAAGGGTGAGAAGACCCTGGTCGTGCGCATCGATCACTCGCGCCGGCACCCCAAGTACCGCAAGATCGTGCGTCACACGTCCAAGCTCTACGCTCACGACGAGCAGAACAGCGCCGGCGAGGGCGACGTCGTCCGGATCGAGTCGTGCCGTCCGCTGTCGCGGACGAAGCGCTGGACCCTGGCCGAAATCGTGGAGCGTGCCAAGTGATTCAGAACGAATCCCGCCTGAAGGTCGCCGACAACACCGGCGCCCGCGAGATCCTGACCATTCGCGTGCACGGCGGCTCCCGCCGTCGCTACGCGCGGGTCGGTGACACGATCACGGCCACCGTCAAGGCCGCGACGCCGAACGGCTCCGTCAAGAAGGGCGAGGTCGTCAAGGCCGTCGTCGTTCGGACCCGCAAGGAGTTCGGTCGTGAGGACGGCACCTACATCGCGTTCGACGAGAACGCGGCCGTGATCATCGACGCCAACAACAACCCGCGCGGCACCCGTATCTTCGGGCCGGTGGCTCGCGAGCTTCGCGACCGCCAGTTCATGAAGATCGTCTCGCTCGCGCCGGAGGTGCTCTGAACATGGGGCTCCGTATCCGTAGTGAAGACGAGGTCGTCGTGATCAGCGGCAAGGATCGCGGCAAGACCGGCAAGGTGCTCAGCGTCGACCCGACGAAGCAGCGCGTGATCGTCGAGGGCGTGAACGTGATCAAGCGTCACCAGCGCCCCAGCCCGACGGCAGCGCCGGGTAGCCCCGCGAGTCAGGGCGGCGTGATCGAGCGCGAAGGCGCGATCCACGTGTCCAACGTGATGCTCGTGGACCCCAAGACCAACCAGCCCACCCGTGTGGGCGTGAAGCGGGACGAGAACGGACGCGCAGTACGCGTGGCGCGCCGTTCCGGCCAGCAGATCGACTGAGGTAGTTGCGATGAGTGCGACCACGACCGCGCGACTGAAGACGCGCTACCTCGATGAGATCCGTCCCTCGTTGTTCGAGAGCGGCTCCTACACGTCGGTGATGCAGGTTCCCCGGCTGGAGAAGGTCACCCTGAACATGGGGCTCGGCGAGTTCAAGCAGGACAACAAGCAGTTCGCCGCCGCCGTCGAGCAGCTGGCGACGATCGCCGGTCAGCAGCCGAACGTTCGCCGTGCCCGCAAGTCGATCGCCGGCTTCAAGCTGCGTGACGGCATGCCCGTCGGTGCAGCGGTGACGCTGCGCGGCGAGCGGATGTACGAGTTCCTCGACCGCCTGATCACGATCGCGCTTCCGCGTGTTCGCGACTTCCGCGGCCTGCGGACGACCAGCTTCGACGGCCGGGGCAACTACTCCCTGGGCGTTCGCGAGCAGATCATCTTCCCCGAGATCGACTACGACGCCATCGACCAGGTGCGCGGTCTCGACATCACCGTAACCACCTCGGCCGCCACGGATGGCGAAGCGTTCGCTCTGTTGCAGGAGCTCGGCTTCCCGTTCTCGCGTGAAGGCAAGCGCCCGGAAGGCGCACCCGCTCCGATCGACCCGTCCACCACCCAGGGGAGCTGACCCATGGCGAAGACCTCTCAGCGCGTCCGCCAGGCGCGTCCCCAGAAGTACCAGAGCCGCGAGTACACGCGCTGCCGTAGCTGCGGCCGTTCGCGCTCGGTGTACAAGAAGTTCGGCGTGTGCCGTATCTGCCTGCGCGAGCTGGCACATAAGGGCTACATCCCCGGCATGACGAAGAGCAGCTGGTAAGCGTATGTCGACGACCGATCCCATCGCGGACCTGCTCACCCGGATCCGCAACGCCATCACCGCGGCGCACCGCACCGTGGTGCTGCCGTCCTCGAACGCGAAGCGCGAGGTGGCCCGCATCCTCCAGGAGCAGGGCTACATCTCCGACGTCAGCGTCGAGCCGGCCACGGAGCATCCGGGCGAGCTGCTCAAGATCACGCTGAAGTACACGAAGGACCGTCGCTCGGCGATCACCGGTCTGCGGCGCGTCTCGCGTCCGGGCCAGCGCTACTACGTGACGGCTACCGACGTGCCGAAGTCGCTTGGCGGCCTCGGTACGATGATCGTTTCCACCTCGAGCGGCATCATGACCGGCCACGACGCGCGTAAGCTGGGCGTCGGCGGCGAGGTCTGGGCCGAGGTGTGGTGAAGGACGTATGAGTCGTATTGGACGTAAGCCGATCCCGGTTCCCACCGGCGTCGACATCACCATCGAGCCCGGGCTCGTCACGGTCAAGGGACCGAAGGGCCTGCTCTCCGAGCGGATCCATCGGGACATGACGGTGACGCAGGACGGCGGCGAGGTCCTCGTGACCCGGCCGACCGACCGTGGCCCGCACCGTGCCCTGCACGGCCTCAGCCGCAGCCTGATCGCGAACATGATCGAAGGCGTGACCGACGGGTTCACCCGCGCACTGGAGATCCAGGGCGTCGGGTACCGCGCGGCGCTCAAGGGCCAGAACCTGGAGCTCGCACTCGGCTACTCGCACCCGGTCTTCATCGATGCCCCCGAGGGCGTCGAGTTCGAGGTTCCGCAGCCCACGCGCATCATCGTGAAGGGCACGAACAAGCAGGTCGTCGGCGAGACGGCGGCCAAGATTCGCAAGCAGCGTCCGCCGGAGCCCTACAAGGGCAAGGGCATTCGCTACGAGGGCGAATACGTCATCCGGAAGGTCGGTAAGCGCGCATGAGCGTCGTCACCAAGGAAGCGCGTCGGCTCAAGCGCCGGCGCCGCGTGCGGGCGAAGGTCTCCGGCACGGCCGAGCGGCCGCGCGTGGCGGTCTTCCGCAGCAACCGCGGGATCTTCGCGCAGGTCATCGACGACCTGGCCGGACACACCATCACCTCGGTCCAGTGGACCGAGGCGGAGTTCCGCGGCCTGGCCAAGATGGAGCAGGCCACGGCGGCCGGCAAGTTGCTTGCCGAGCGCGCCAAGGCCGCGGGCATCGACACGGTCGTCTTCGATCGCGGCGGATACCAGTACCACGGACGCGTCAAGGCGTTCGCTGAAGCGGTCCGCGAGGGCGGGCTCACCGTTTAGGAGCCACTGAACCTATGGCGATCGATAAGACAGTCAACCCCACGGGCCTCGACCTGCAGGAGCGGGTCGTGGAGATCAACCGCGTCGCGAAGGTCGTCAAGGGCGGCCGTCGTTTCTCGTTCACCGCGCTTGTGGTGGTCGGCGACGAGGAGTCCGTAGTCGGTATCGGCTACGGCAAGGCCAACGAGGTCCCGCTGGCGATTCAGAAGGCCGTCGAGCGGGCCAAGAAGGACCTGTTCCGCGTGCCCAAGCACAACACGACGATCACGCACCCCGTGATCGGGCGGTTCGGCTCGGGCCAGGTCATGCTCAAGCCGGCGTCGCCCGGTACCGGCGTGATCGCCGGTGGCGGCGTCCGCGCCGTGCTCGAGCTCGCGGGCCTGAACGACATCCTCAGCAAGAGCCTCGGCTCGCAGAACCCGATCAACCTGGTCAAGGCCACGGTCGAGGGTCTGCAGCAGCTGCGCACCCCGCGTGAGGTCGCGGAGCTGCGCGGTCTCAGCATCAAGGAGGTGCTGGGCCTGTCGGACAAGCCCGCGGAGGTCGTCGAGACCACCGACGCGCCCACCGATGAGAATGCCGAGGTCCCCGCGTGAGCACGCTGAAGGCCACCCAGTTCAAGTCCAAGATCGGTAGCAACCAGGCGCAGCTCGACACGCTGCGCTCGCTGGGGCTGCGTCGGATCGGGCACACCGTCGATGTCCAGGACACCCCGCAGGCGCGGGGCATGCTGCACGCCGTGCGGCACCTGGTCCGTGTTGAGGAGGGCTCATGAGCTCTGACGGCAACGAGACCATCGGTCTCCACTCCCTGAGCCCGGCTCCGGGAAGCCGCAAGCCGCGCAAGCGCGTCGGCCGCGGCCACGGCAGCGGCATGGGCAAGACGTCCGGTCGCGGTCACAAGGGCGCGGGCTCGCGCTCGGGTGCCAAGGACCGTGCGCGGTTCGAGGGCGGTCAGACCCCGCTGCAGGCGCGTATGCGCAAGCTGCGCGGTCCGAACAAGAAGACCTCGATGCCGTTCGAGCGCTTCCGCACCGAGACCCAGCCGGTCAACCTCGACGATCTCGCCGAGCGGTTCGAGTCGGGCGCCGAGGTGACGCTCGAGGCGATGAAGGCCAAGGGCCTGGGGACCCGCAACGGGATCCCCGTCAAGGTGCTCGGCCGCGGCGAGTTGTCTGCTCCGCTGACGATCCACGCCCACCGGTTCAGTGCCTCCGCGCGTAGCGCGATCGAGGCAGCCGGCGGCACCGTGGTCGTCGTCGAAGACTGACCGTCGACACCGGGGATCGCGTGGGACGAGTTCCGCGCGATTCGCGTACCATGCTGTTTCTTGCGCGGGCCACGGTGGCCCGCGCTGTAGTTCTCCGTCACTACTGACGCTGTCCTGACCTTCTTCCCACTGCGAGCACGAGAACGATGATCCGCATCCTTACCGGCGCGCTCACCGTCCCGGAGGTTCGTAAGAAGCTCGGGATCACGCTGTTCCTTCTGGCCCTCTACCGGATCGGCGCCCAGATCCCCGTTCCGGGGGTGTCGAAGGAGGGCCTGGCCTCGATCCAGGACTCCTTCCAGGGCGGAGCGCTACAGCTGCTCAACGTCTTCTCGGGCGGCGCGCTCAGTCAGATCGCGCTGTTCGCGCTCGGCATCATGCCGTACATCACGGCGTCGATCGTGATGCAGCTGCTCCAGGTCGTCGTTCCGTCGCTGGAGAAGCTGAAGCAGGAAGGCGAGATCGGGCAGCAGCGGATCACCCAGTACACGCGCTACCTGACGGTCGCCCTCGCGGCGGGCCAGTCGGTCGGCTACGTGCTGCTGTTCCGCACCTTCGAGACCGGCGGCACGCCGCTCGTCGAGAACTTCAACGCCGGCAACGTCTTCATGATCGCGGTCGCGCTGACCGCCGGTGCCGTCCTCGTCATGTGGATGGGCGAGCTGATCACGCAGCGCGGCGTCGGCAACGGCATGTCGCTGATGATCTTCGCGTCGATCGTGTCGGGCCTGCCCAACGGGATCAGCGCCTGGTGGAACAGCGGCGATCCGATCTTCAAGATCCTGCTGCCGTTCATCATCCTGGCGGTCGTCGCCGCGGTGGTCTTCGTCCAGGAGGGTCAGCGCCGGATCCCGATCCAGTACGCCAAGCGCGTTATCGGCACCCGGATGAGCGGCGGCGGCCAGACCTACCTGCCGCTGAAGGTCAACATGGCCAACGTGATCCCGGTCATCTTCGCGGCCTCGATCATGTCGATCCCGCCGACGATCGCCCAGTTCGTCACGCAGAACCAGGACAACGCGGTCCAGAACTTCCTGCTGCCGGGCTCGTGGACCTACATCGGGATGGAGACGATCTTCATCATCCTGTTCACCTACTTCTACACCGCGGTGACGTTCAACCCGGTGGAGCAGGCGGACAACCTGAAGAAGTACGGCGGGTTCATCCCCGGCGTGCGTCCGGGGCGGCCCACGGCGGAGTTCCTCGACCGGGTGCTGGCGCGCCTGACGTTCCCGGGTGCGCTCTACCTGGCGGCGGTCGCGGCGTTGCCGTCGATCCTCTTCAACCAGACGACGCAGGGCTTCGCCTTCGGCGGCACGTCGATCCTGATCGTGGTCGGCGTCGCGCTCGACACGGTCAAGCAGATCGAGGCGCAGCTGATGATGCGCAACTACGAGGGATTCCTGAAGTAGGGATTCCTGAAATGATCCGGCGCTGAGGGTCTGCATCGGAATCAGGGGTCGACCGTCGTGGTCGATGACCGAGCAGGGCGCCGCCCGGCGCCCGATACGGCCGGACCGCGCGTCCGGTCGAGGGTCCGGGTCGTGACCCGGCGACGCGTCAACGACCACGGCGAACGCGCCGATCCTTCCGCAGCATGTCCTGAACCGCCGTCCATCAGGGGTATTGAGAGCATGGCCGAACTGAATCTGATCCTCCTGGGGCCTCCCGGCGCCGGCAAGGGCACCCAGGGTGAGCGTCTGACGTCCGATCAGTCGCTCGCCTACATCGTCACGGGCGACATCCTGCGCGCCGCCGTACGGGACGGCTCGGATCTGGGTCTGCAGGCCAAGGGCTACATGGACGCCGGCGAACTGGTCCCCGACGAGTTGGTGATCGACCTGATCCTCGAGCGCGTGCGCCGCGAGGACGCGGCCGACGGCTTCGTGCTCGACGGCTTCCCGCGCAACATCGCGCAGGGCGAGGCGCTCGACGCCGCGCTCTCCGAGCTCGGCCGGGACCTCAACGGCGTGCTGCTGATCGACGCCGACGACGAGGAGATCGTCCGGCGGCTCTCCGGTCGCCGCGTGTCGGCCAGCGGGCGGATCTACCACCTGGAGTTCAGCCCGCCGAAGGTCGAGGGCAAGGACGACGTCGACGGCTCGCCGCTGATCCAGCGCGACGACGACCAGCCCGAGACGATCCGCAAGCGGCTCGGCGTCTACCACGAGCAGACCGAGCCGCTGGTCGAGTACTACGAGTCGCGCGGACTGCTCCGCCGGTTCGACGGGACCGCTCCCGTCGACGAGGTCGAGGGTCACATCCGCAAGACGGTCTCGACCTTGCGGTTGGAAGACTCGATCTAGGTCCCGTACGACCGCCCCTGATCGTGGCGATCGTGCTGAAGCGCCCGGACGAGGTTGCGGGCATCGCCGCCGCCGGCCGGATGGCGGCGGACGTGCTCGACGAGCTCGTCCGTCGTTGCGCCGTGGGGGTCAGTGGCCTCGACCTCGATGCGGTCGCCCGTGAGCTGATCGCGGAGCGGGGCGGGACGCCGACCTTCCTCGGCTACCGGGGATACCCGCAGGCGATCTGCGTCTCGGTCAACGACGTCATCGTCCACGGGGTCCCCAACGCGATCCCCTACGAGGACGGGGACGTGGTCTCGGTCGATGTCGGGGTGACGCTCGACGGCTGGGTCTCGGACACCGCGCGGACGACGATCGTCGGCGCCCCGTCCGGACGCGACGCGGCGCTGATCGAGGCCGCCGAGCAGGCGCTCGAGGCCGGTCTCGAGGCCTGCGTGGTCGGGGGCACGGTCGGCGACGTCGGCGCTGCGATCGAAGCCGCCGTCGGGGCCGCCGGGGCCACGGTCTACCCGACCCTGATCGGCCACGGCGTCGGTCACCAGCTGCACGAGGAGCCGCAGGTGCCGAACGTGGGCACCGCCGGCCGTGGCGCCCGCCTGGAGGCCGGCACCGTGATGGCGGTCGAGCCGATGATCAGTTGGGGTGCGCCGCACGTGCGACTCTCGACCGACGGGTGGTCGGTCTTCGCGCTCGACGGCGCCCGGGCCGCCCACGCCGAGGTCACGGTGGCGGTCACCGAGGACGGCGCGCAGGTGCTGACGCCGTGGGGCGACCGGTGGGATTCCCGGTCGGCCCGATGACCGCAGACCGCAGCTTCCGGCGCCGGCTGGTACTGTGATCAATCCGTCCGGGGGCCGTTCGACGTCCGCCGGGATCTGTCTGGTATCGTGCCGACCCTGTGCGCGCTGCGTTGAACAACGCCGCGCGTCTCAGTGGCTGGTAGCGAAGGTCTCGCGACCGTCAGAGCCAGTCCACTGATGAGCGAGCCGAGAAAGGGACCATGAAGGTACGACCGTCGGTCAAGCCGATGTGCGAGAAGTGCAAGGTCATCCGTCGTAACGGAAACGTCCTTGTGATTTGTCAGAACCCGCGCCACAAGCAGCGGCAGGGGTAACTGATGGCACGCATTTCAGGCATCAACATCCCGCTGAACAAGCGGATCGAGATTGGTCTCACCTACATCTACGGCATCGGCCGCTCGGGATCGAATGAGATCCTCGCCGCTACCGGGATCGATCGGGACACCAAGGTTCGCGACCTCACCGAGGAGCAGGTCTCTGCTCTCCGTGATCACATCGACCGCGACGTCGTGGTCGAGGGCGATCTCCGGCGTGAGCGCAACCAGAGCGTCAAGCGTCTGATGGAGATCGGCTGCTACCGCGGCCTCCGCCACCGTCGCAATCTCCCCGTCCGCGGGCAGAAGACGAAGACCAACGCGCGGACCCGCAAGGGCCCCAAGCGCATGCCGACGGTCGGCAAGAAGAAGCCCGGCAAGAAGTAGTAACGGAGTCCGTAGAACCTCATGCCCGCACCGAAGCGCCCCGCGCGTGGCCGCCGCAAGCCCAAGAAGAACATTCCGGTTGGCCAGGCCCACATCAAGACGAGCTTCAACAACACCATCGTCTCCCTGACCGACAAGTCCGGCAACGTGATTGCGTGGGAGTCCGCCGGAGGCGCGGGCTTCAAGGGTTCGCGCAAGTCGACCCCGTTCGCCGCGCAGGTGACCGCCGACTCTGCCGCCCGCAAGGGCATCGAGCAGGGCCTGGAGAAGGTCGAGGTCTTCGTCAAGGGCCCCGGTTCCGGTCGTGACACCGCGATCCGCTCGCTGCAGGCGGCCGGACTCGAGATCACCACGGTCCGCGACGTGACGCCCCAGGCGCACAACGGCTGCCGACCGAAGAAGCGTCGCCGCGTCTGATCGACCGCGCTGTCGCACGGACGCCGCATCCCCGCTGAGGGCGGCGGCTCCGTCAGTACCTGTCGGGACCGGGAGGCCAAGCGGCCCAGGTTCCGACAGCGCAGGACCCGCCGCACCGGTTGCGGCGTCGGGAACGAGGGACGTGCACACCCGGTTCCCGCCCGAAGTACCGCGATCGACTCGCCCGCCGATCGCCCGTCGTCCGACGAAGCAAGGACTCTAATGCTCGATTACCAGACCCCTCGGATCACCCGCGAATCCGTCGAGGACAACCGCGGCACGTTCACGATCGAGCCCCTCGAGCGCGGCTTCGGCTACACCTTCGGCAACTCGCTGCGGCGGGTGCTGCTCAGCTTCCTGTCGGGCGCCGCGGTCACCAACGTCCGCATCGAGGGCGTCGCGCACGAGTTCACGACGCTCGAGGGCGTCAAGGAGGACGTGACCGACATCGTCCTCAACCTCAAGACGCTGGTCTGCCGGATGCACTCCGACGCGACCGAGGTCGAGGCCCCGCTGGTCGCCGAGGGTCCGGGCGAGATCACCGCCAAGGACATCGACCTGCCCGCGGGCGTCGAGATCCTCAACCCGGACGCGCACATCGCGACGCTCGAGGCCGGCACCAAGCTCGAGGTCTACCTGACCATCGGTCAGGGCCGCGGCTACCGCTCGGCCGACGAGAACAAGACCGCGGATCAGCCGATCGGCGTGATTCCGATCGACTCGATCTTCTCGCCGATCCGCCGCGTCGCCTACCGCGTCGAGCCGGCCCGCGTCGGTCAGCGCACCGACTTCGACCAGCTGACGCTGGACATCGAGACCGACGGCTCGCTCGAGCCCGGTGGCGCGCTGCGCGAGGCCTCCGAGATCCTGATCCAGCAGCTGGCGGTCTTCACCGACCCCGATCGCGTCGAGGAACTGCGCGCGTCGATCGGCGGCGAGCTGGAGGACGGCCTCGGCGGCGATCACGGATACGGTGATCCGACCGACGAGATGATGATCGAAGAGCTCGAGTTGGGCGTTCGGTCGTACAATTGCTTGAAGCGGGCTGGGATCCAGACCGTTGGCGACCTGACCTCGAAGACCGAGGCCGAGCTCGCCGCCATCCCGAACTTCGGGAAGAAGTCGATCGACGAGGTCGTGGAGACCCTCGCCGCGCGGGGCTACGGCCTCCGCGACGAGTAATCTCCCCGTTCGCCGGCGAGTAGCCCAGAAAGACCGTTAACGATGCGCCATCAGAAGACCCGCCACAAGCTCAGCCGCGACAGCGCTCACCGTAAGGCGCTGCTCCGCAACCTCTGCAAGGAGGTCATCGAGCACGAGCGGATCAAGACGACCGAGGCCAAGGCCAAGGCGCTCAAGCCCGAGATCGAGCAGCTGATCACGCTGGCCAAGCGCGGCGACCTGCACGCCCGCCGCCAGGCGCTGAAGGCGCTCGGCCAGGACAAGTTCTCGGCCTACAAGCTGTTCGAGGACATCGCGCCGCGGTACTCGTCGCGCCCCGGGGGCTACACCCGGATCATGAAGCTCGGGCCGCGCAAGAGCGACTCGACCGAGATGGTCCTGATCGAGCTCGTCTGAGCAGACTTCGCGCCCGGGGCGATCGCTCCGGGGCACGCAGGTTCTGACGGCCGCCCCTGGGCGGCCGTTCTGCGTTCTGGGCCGATGTCCCGGCCGCTGGATCACCGGGCCGCCGCGGGTCGCCCGCGTCAGGCACCATGTTGCGCTGTGACGGTGCGCCTGGAGATCGAGTACGACGGAGCCGAGCTCTGGGGCTGGGCGGCGCAGCCCGGCATCCGCTCGGTCCACGGCGAGCTGCAGCGCGCGCTCGGCACGGTCCTCCGCACCCCGACCTCGCTGACCGTCGCGGGACGGACCGATCGCGGGGTCCACGCGGTCGCCCAGGTCGCCTCGTACGACGGCGCGGTCCCCGACCTCTACAGCCTCAACTCGGTGCTCCCGCACGACGTCGCGGTGCGCTCGGCGGTCGAGGTCGCCGACGGCTTCGACGCGCGGCGGATGGCGACCAGCCGGACCTACTGCTTCCGGGTGCTGGGCCGGCGCAACCCGTCGCCGTTCCACCGCGGCCGGGCGCTGTGGTTTCCCCACGCCCTGGACGATCGGCTGCTGGTGCGCTGCGCCGACGCGCTGGTCGGGACGCACGACTTCACGGCCTTCACCCCGGCCGAGACGGAGCACGTGCTGTTCCGGCGGACGATCCACCGCGCGGAGTGGCGCCGTACCGGCGACCTGCTCGAGTTCTGGATCGAGGGGCAGTCGTTCATGCGCCACATGAACCGCGTGCTGGTCGGGACGATCATCCAGGTCGCCAACGGCCGCCGCGACTTCGCCGACTTCCGCGCCCTGCTCGACGGTGCTCCGCGCGAGGCCGCGGGGCCGACGCTGGCCCCGCACGGCCTGCACCTGGCGGGCATCGGCTACCCGGACGACGTCGGCGGGCCGGCGATCGCCCCGCCCGAGTGGGGCGTCCCGCCGTGGGGCTGGTGAGCCACTCATCTAGGCTGGGGAGAGCATGACCACGCGCGTCCTCCTGACCAACGACGACGGCATCCACGCCGAGGGACTGCAGGCGATGCGGCGCGTCCTGTCGCGTCTGCCGGGGATCGACCTGCAGGTCGTCGCGCCGGACGGCAACCGTTCGGCGACATCGCGCTCGATCACGGTGCGCCACCCGCTGACCGTCCGCGAGGAGACCTTCGACGACGGGACCGTCGGTCAGGCCACCGACGGCACGCCGACCGACTGCGTGCGGCTGGCCGCGCAGGGGATCATCGAGGACTGGCAGCCCGACCTGATCGTTAGTGGGATCAACCACGGCGCGAACCTGGGGGAGGACGTCACCTACTCCGGGACCGTCGCGGCGGCGCTCGAGGGCGTGGTCCACGACATCCCGGCGGTCGCGGTCTCGATGGCGTCGCCCCACGGCGACTGGTCGCTGCGCCGCGAGCACACGTGGGACTTCTCGGTGGCGGCCGAGATCGCGGGACGGATCGTCGCCGAGGTCGAGCGCGTGAGCCGGCAGACCGGGACGCTGCCGATGCCCCGCCGCACGATCCTCAACGTCAACGTGCCGTACAGCGGCAGCGGCGCGGCCCCGCTCGCCGTCGAGGTGACCCGGCTCGGGCGCCGGCTCTACCGCGACGAGCTGCGGCCGATCGACGTCCACGAGGACGGGTCCCGTACCTACTGGCTCTACGGGGCCGCGCACGGCGCGGAGCTGACACCCGGGACGGACCTGCACGCGATCGACCAGGGCCACGTCTCGGTCACGCCGCTGCACCTGGACCTGACCAGCGAGTCGGCGATCGCGCCGCTCGCCGGCCACGGTTTCGAGGGGCTGCTGGACCAGATCGGCGAGCTGCTCGAGTAGCGCCGGCGTCGTCTGGGCGGTCCACCGGGACCGGGGATCGGCCGTCGGGCTGCGGTCGGTCGGGCGGGCTTCGTATTCTCGGGCGGTGACTGCGGACGCTGCTGACGGCCCGAAGACCGCCGCGGACCTGCCCCCGGCGCCGTCGGGCGACGATCCGGCCGTGCGCGCCGACTGGCTGCGCGAGGTCGTCACCTACCACCGCAAGCGCTACTACGAGCAGGACGATCCGGAGATCGGCGACGACGAGTACGACGCGTTGTTCGGCGAGCTCGAGACGCTCGAGCGCGAGCATCCCGAGCTGGCCTTCCCCGACTCGCCGACCCAGCGCGTCGGCGGCGCCCCGATGGAGCGGCTGCCGAAGGTCCCGCACGAGCAGCCGATGCTCTCGCTGGCCAACGCCAAGGAGCCGGACGAGCTCCGCGCCTGGGTCGACCGGATGCGGACCCACCTGGCCCGCGAGGGGATCGCCGATCCCGCCTTCCGGTTCGTGATCGAGCCGAAGATCGACGGCCTGGCGATGAGCCTCCGCTACGAGGACGGCCTCCTGGTCCGCGCCACCACCCGCGGCGACGGCGAGGTCGGCGAGGACGTCACGGCCAACATCCGCACGATGCCGACGGTGCCGTTGCGGGTCGAGGGGGCCCCGGCCGTGCTCGAGGTCCGTGGCGAGATCTACATGGCGCTCGCCGACTTCGCGCGGCTCAACGAGCGGCGGGTCAGCGCGGGCGAGGAGCCGTTCATGAACCCGCGCAACTCGGCGGCCGGGTCGATCCGCCAGCTCGACCCGAAGCTGGCCGCGCGTCGCCCGCTGCGGCTCTGGGCCTACGGGGTCGGCGTCGTCGACGCGGTGCCGCACGACGACCCGGCGGAGGGCACCGGAACCGCCTCCTCCGGGACCGGTGGCGCCGCCGGGACGTCCTCGACGGTCGGTGGCGTGCTCGGCGTCGACGGCCACGCCGGGACCCTCGACTGGCTGCGCGACCACGGCTTCCCGGTCAACGACCAGGTCCAGGTCGTCGAGACGCTCGACGAGATCCTCGCCGCCTGCGACGCCTGGGAGCAGCGGCGCGAGCGGCTGCCGTTCGAGATCGACGGCGTGGTGATCAAGGTCGACGACCACGAGCTGCAGCGCCGGCTCGGCAGCGTCGGACGCGATCCCCGCTGGGCGATCGCCTGGAAGTTCCCGCCGCGGACCGCGGTGACGAAGCTCAAGGACGTGATCTGGAGCGTCGGCAAGTTCGGCGACCTGCACCCCTACGCCCAGCTCGAGCCGGTCAACGTCTCGGGCGTGACGGTCAGCCAGGCGACGCTGCACAACGAGGAGGACCTGGCGCGCAAGGACGTCCGGCCGGGGGACCGCGTGATCGTGCTCCGCGCCGGCGACGTGATCCCGCAGGTGATCTCGCCGGCCCCGCACGAGATCGACCGCGAGGACCGCGGCCCGGCGGCGCAGCCGCCGTCCCACTGCCCGGCCTGCGGGACCGCGACGGAGAAGCCCGAGGACTCGGTCTTCACCCGCTGTCCCAACCGCGGCGGCTGTCCCGGCCAGCAGTGGCAGCTGCTGCGGCACTACGTGAGCCGGGGCGCGATGGACATCGACGGCCTGGGAGAGAAGCAGGTCCAGACCCTGCTCGACCGGGGCCTGGTTCGGGACGCCGCGGACCTCTACCGGCTGCAACCCGAGCAGCTGGTCGAGCTGGACGGTTTCGCCGAGACGTCGGCCAAGCGGATCGTCGCGGCGATCGAGGACTCCAAGCAGCGGCCGTTCGGGCGCGTCCTGTTCGGGATCGGGATCGAGGAGGTCGGGGCGGTCACCGGCCGCAACCTGGCCGCGCGCTTCCGGACGATCGACGCGCTGCTGGACGCCACCCCGGAGGCGCTCGCCGAGACCCCCGGGGTCGGCGCGAAGATGGCCACGATCATCGCGGGGCGGATGGCCGACCCGGCCTTCCGGGACGTGATCGAGCGCCTGCGTGAGGCGGGCGTCCCGCTCGAGGTCGAGGACACGGGCGACGCCACGGACGTCACGCTGCTGGAGGGCGTGACCGCGGTGCTGACCGGCACGCTGCCGACCCTCACCCGCGAGCAGGCGACGGAGCGGCTGCTGGCCGCCGGGGCCCGCGTCACGACGTCCGTGTCGAAGAAGACCAGCGTGCTGGTCGCGGGGGACGAGGCGGGATCCAAGCTCGACAAGGCCGAGCGCCTCGGCGTCCCGGTGCTCGACGAGGCCGGGCTGCAGCGGCTGCTCGCGGAGGGCCCGTCGGTGCTCGCCCCCGACGACGCGAGCGAGGACGGGGCGGACGCCGACGATGCGGCCGACGGCACCGCTGCCAAGGACGCCGACGGGGCCTGATCGGCGCTCCGCTTCCGGCTCGTCCGGATTCGGCGAGGTGCTACTGTCGAACGGTCGACACTCCGCCTACGTAGCCGGGGCGTTCTGCGCCCACTCGGGTTCCGCACCGTTCGCGGTGGATTGACCCGGGGGTTACGAGTGTCATGCCCGCCCAGGCTCGACACGAGGTCCTGGGACATTAAGTAGTTCAGGGGCGGGGCTGGTCGACATTTCGGGCGGGTCGCTTCGGCGGCCCGCCCGGACTCGTTCTTCGGACCTATCGGGATGGGTCCATTGGGCCTTGTCGGTCAGCTCCGAGCGAGCCGCGCGACGAAGCGGTCCTGGAACTGCCGCGCGCTCCACGGGCTCGACCCGTTCTGCAGGATCGCGAATGCCAGCTCGCGCCCGGAGACGGTGGTGCAGTAGCCGGCGAGCGCCGACACGCCGTTGATCGTGCCGGTCTTGGCCCGGCACCGGCCCTGGGCCGCGGTGCCGCGCATCCGCTTGGCCAACGTGCCGCTGGCGCCCGCACGCGGCAGAGCGGCCTGGATCACGGGGGAGAGCGACGGGTCGTTGTGCAGGTGGACCAGCAGCCGCGTGACCAACGCCGGGCTGACCCGGTTGCGGCGCGTCAGTCCCGAGCCGTCGTGGATCTCCGGCGCGACCCCGAGCGCGGGCTTGAGGATTGTCCGCAGGGCGCGACTGCCGGCGATCGTGGTCGCGGGCACGGACGTCCGCTGGGCGGCGCACGGCTGGTCCTCGTCGGTCGGCGGCAGGCGCCAGTCGCGGACCACGGCGAGGCCGGCCCGCTGGCGGCAGGCGCCCTCGCTGCCGTCGGCGGAGACCAGGCCCTTCATCAGGGTCTCGGAGACGAAGTTGTCGGACGGCAAGAGGATCCGCGCGGCGAGCGTGCGAACGTCCGGGCCGACGAAGGTCGCGATCGGCGTGGCGGTCTCGGGGGCGGCGCCGAGCACCGGTGATCCCGGCACCGTCACCCCGGACCGGCGCAGCGAGGTCCGGAAGGTCGTCGCGGCCGTGATCGCGGGGTTCGCCGCGCGCCAGCCGCGGTTGATCGTCAGCGCTCCGAGCACGCCCCCCATGTCGGGATCGACGGCCTGGTGGGTCCGGTCGGCGCCGCGCCACCCGTCGAACGCCCCGGCGTCGACGATCAGCTTGCCGGTCACGCG
>JBAZOW010000009.1:0-27210 GCA_041648495.1 Patulibacter sp. | reverse complement strand
CCGCGCCGAGGCCCGCGATCCCCTGGCCGACGACGATCACCGCGACGCTCGGGGCCGACGACGAGACGACCGCCCCGGCGATCAGCACGACCAGGCCGATCGCGAGCCCGCGGGACGCCCCGATCCGGTCGCAGACCACGCCGGCCGGCAGCAGCGTGCTGGCGACGATCACCGCGTAGGCCGACGCGCACCACTGCAGCCCGTCGACGTCGGCGTCGAGCGCGTCGCGGATCGCCGGCAGCGCCAGGTTGACCGCCGTCGTCTGGAGCAGGACCAGGCCGAAGGCGACCGCCGCGACCACGACGATCGCCGTGGAGCGGGTCACCCGGCTACCAGTCCATCAGGCCGGCGAGATCCTGCCGCAGCCCGGGGAAGACGAACCGCGACCAGGCCATCCGGATGTCGTCGGTGCCGCCGTCGGCGTAGACCCGCACGCCGACCGACATGATCGCGATCAGCATCAGCGCGCCGAGCGCCGTGTAGGTCCGCACCACCTCGCGGTCGACGGCGGCGCCGGTCCGCTGCTCGTAGCGCGCGAACAGCCACTCGCGGTCGGCGACCGCACCGAGCAGCGCCGATCCCGGACGGGTGAACTTGCCGGTCTCGTACGGCTGCGACAGGTAGCCGAGGTCGAACCGCGGATCGCCGACATAGGCCAGCTCCCAGTCGATCACCGCGCTGATCCGCCCGCGGTCGACCAGGCAGTTGCCGATCCGGTAGTCGCCGTGCACCAGCGCCGGGGCGACCGGCGTCGGCACGCGGTCGCGGACCCACGCGTAGGCCTCGTCGACGATCGGATCGCGGACCACCCGGACCCGCTCGTAGAGCTCCTGCCAGCGGTCGACGCTGGCCGCGAAGTCGCGGGTCTCGAGCACCCCGTCCAACGGCCCCGTCGGCACCTGGTGCAGCGACGCGAGCTGGTCGACGAAGTCCGTGGCGATCGCGCGGTCGCCGTTCCAGTCCGCCTCCAGCTCCGCACGGTCGGGGGCGCGCCAGACGTTGGCGGCCGCACCGGAGCGGAACTCCATCGTGAAGAACGGCCCGCCGAACGGCGTCTCCCGCGCAGGCTCGTAGCTGTACACCCGCGGCGTCGCAAGCGGCTCGTCGGCGAGCGCCAGGTAGGTCCGGAACTCGGTCTCGAGATCGCTGTCGAGCACCGTGTCCTCGGGGCGAACCCGCACGATCAGTCGCCGGGTCGATCCGTCGGCGTCCTCGACGGTCGCGACGTACGAGTGTCGGGACCAGCCGCCCTCGAGCTGCTCGATCGCCCGGATCCGGACGGGATCGCCGACCCCGTCGAGCGTCGAGCCGCGCAGCGACCGCAGCAGCGCCGCGGCCTGCTCCCCGGCGGCGCTCACGCGGGCACCCCTTCCGGGCCGGCGGCCAGCGCGGCGACCTCGGCGTCGGCCATCCAGCGCAGCGCACCCTGCACCGCCGAGCGCAACGGGTCGGGACGGGGCAGGTCCGCGAGCAGCGCCGTCAGGACCTCGCCGAGCGCGGCGGCGTCGGGGGCCTGGGCGATCTGCGCCCGTGACGCGACGGCCAGCGGGCGGGCGTCGGCGGCGAGCGCAAGGTCGAGCCGGCGGCGCGTCTCGGTCTCGATCCCCGGCAGGGCGCGCTGCTCGCTGGCCAAGAGCCGCGCGACCGAGGTCGCGCTGAGGGCCAGGCTCCGTTCGAAGCCGTCGAGTGGTCCCTCGGACGCCGCCGCCCTCCGCAGGATCCGGGCGATCCCGAGCAGCAGCTCGTCAGTTCTCAGCGCGTTGAACACGATGCCCCATCAGACCGGTTCCGACGCCTCCGCGCCACTGACAGATCCGCCAATCCCGCCCGCGCGAGCGGCGGCCCAGGGGTTACCGCGGCTTCGAGGCCCGGGCGAAGGCGACGCTGACCGTCCGCCGCGCGAACCGCCACCCCTCGGGCGTCCGGACCAGCTGGTCCCGGCACTCCCCGACGAACTTCGGCGCGTCGACCGGCACGGGCATCCGCCGGTCGCCCTCCTCGCGGTCGAAGCGGTAGTTGATCAGGTAGGAGAGCACGTCGGCCCGGTCCGGTCCGTCGAGCGTGATCCCGACGTTGGTGCAGACGTGACGCGAGACGCGCCGGTCGAGCGCGGCCCGCCGCGCGAACCAGCCGCGGATCTCGTCCTGGCCGTCGAGCACCAGGTCGACACCGGTCCAGACGCCGTCCGCGACGAACAGGTCGGCGATCCGGTCCGCCTCGCCGTAGTCGACGCGCCGGCAGTACTCGACCAGCAGGCGCTCGCACGCCCGCTCCGCCAGCAGTCGATCGATCTCGGTGGTCATCGCTCTCCGTCCTCCTCGACTCGGTCCCGCGGTACCGCGCGGCCGTCCACAGATTGCCAGTCGCCACGGGCGATCCGAACCACGCTCGCGGATCCGCTAGCGCGGCCGGGGGGCCGAAAAGGCTCCGTTAGGATCGCCCCGCGTGATGTCGAAGGCACCGGCCAAGAACCCCCCTCCGCTCCCCGGCCCGGTCCGGGACGACATCGTCCAGGCCGCGACGCGGGTGTTCAGCGAGCGCGGCTACCACGGGGCCTCGATGACGGACGTGGCGAACGCGCTGGGCATGCGCAAGCCCAGCCTCTACCACCACGTGCGCAAGAAGGAGGACCTGCTGTTCGCGATCCACGAGCAGATGGTCGACGAGCTGATCGCGTCGACGATGACCGTCTTCTCGTCGTCGGCCCCCGCGGAGGAGAAGCTGCGCGGGATCCTCCGCGTGGCGATGGGCTTCGTCGGTCGGCACCAGGACGGGGTGACGGTCTTCCTCGCCGAGCACCGGGCGCTGAGCGGCGACCGCTGGAACGAGATCGTGCTCAAGCGCGACTTCTACGAGAAGATGGTCCAGAGCGTGATCGCCGACGGCACCAGCGCGGGCACGTTCGTCGCCGGTCCCCCGCGGATCGCCGCGAAGGCGATCCTCGCGATGGCCAACTGGGGCTACACCTGGTTCCGCGCCGACGGGGCGCTCTCGGCCGAGGAGGTCGGCGACATGTTCGCCGACATCGCCCTCAACGGCCTGCTCGTGCGCTGACCTCCGGCCCGGGCACGGCTCCGCCCCACCGCGGGACGGAGCCGTCGCGCCCGCGCGCCGGAGCTACGGCGCCACCGGCTCGTCGCGTCGCTCGCCGAGCGACGCCAGCCCGATCGTCGTCTCGTTGACGTCGTCGCCCTCGAGCTCCGCGTCGATCCGGCCGTGCCGCAGCACCAGCACGCGGTCGGCCATCAACGCGACCTCCTCGACGTCCGAGGACGACAGCAGGACGGCCGCGCCGCGATCGGCCAGACCGCGGATCAGGCTGTGGACCTGAGCCCGGGCCGCGACATCGATGCCCTCGGTCGGCTCGTCGAAGACGAAGACCCGGGCGTCGCTCATCAGCCAGCGGGCCAGCACCGCCTTCTGCTGGTTGCCGCCGCTCAGGCCCCCCGCGGGGAGCTCCGCGGCGTGCGCCGGCTCGATCTGCAGGTCGGCGAGGGTCCCCTGCACCGCCCGCCGCTGCCGGCCGGGGGTGATCAACGGCAACCACGGGACGCGGCGGCCGACGCGCCGGTGCGGCAGCGCGACGTTCTCGGCAACCGTCATCCGCGGGACGATCGCCAGCCGCGCCCGGTCCTCCGGGATGTGCGCGATCCCCGCGTCGATCGCCTGCCGCGGCGTGCGCGGGGTCACGACCCGGTCCGCGACGCGGACCTCGCCCGCGTCGGCCGGATCGAGCCCGACGATCGTCCGGAGCAGACTGGTCCGCCCCGCCCCGACCAGGCCGGCCAGCGCGACGATCTCGCCCGCCCGCACGGTGAGGTCCGTGGCCGGCACCTTCGGCCGCCGCGCAAGCCCGCGGACGTCGAGCACGACGTCGCCCCGCGCGGCCCGCGCCGCGTCGGGCGACCGCGGGGCCTGCTCGACCACGCCGCCGACCATCAGCTCGGCGAGCCGTGCCGCCGAGGTGCCCCGCTCCTCGACCCCGACCAGCTGGCCGTTGCGCATCACCGCGACGCGGTCGGCGAGCTCGACGATCTCGGGCAGGCGGTGCGAGATGTAGACGATCGCCTGCCCCTGCTCGTGCAGCCGGCGGATCACCGCGAACAGCCGCTGGACCTCGGCCCCGGCGAGGATCGCCGTCGGCTCGTCGAGAATCAGCACGCGCGGGGCCCGCAGCAGGCCGGCGCCGATCATGATCAGCTTGAGGACGGCGGGCGAGTGGCCTCCCGCCTTCTGCTCCAGGTCGATCTCCAGGCCGAGCGCCTCCATCACCCGGGCGATCTCCCGGGGTCCGCCCACGGCGGCGCCGTCCGACCCGCCGGACCGGCGGTTGCGCTCGAGGCCGAGGATCAGGTTCTCGCGCACCGAGAGGTTCGGCGCGACCGTCAGCGCCTGGGGCACGAGCACGATCCCGCGCCGCAGTCCGTCCGCGGCCGACCGCATCGTCACCGGCGTCCCGTCGATCTCGATCCGCCCGTCGTCGGGCGCCTCGCCCCCGGAGATCATCCGGGTCAGCGTCGACTTGCCCGCGCCGTTGGCCCCGACCAGCCCGAGCAGCTCTCCCGCCCGGATGTCGAAGCCGACGCCGCGGACCGCGTGGACCCCGGCGTAGCGCTTCTGCAGGCCCTCCAGCCGGATGATCGGGGTGCCCGCGTCCACGGTGCCCACGGTCAGCGGCCCTTCCCGGCGGGGTCGCTGGTGACCGCCCGCGCGAACAGCAGGGCGACCAGCAGGATCGCGCCCTGGAAGATGTAGACGGCCCACGACGCCACGTCGATCAGCAGCAGCCCGTTGTTGATGATCGAGGCGATCAGGATGCCGATCACCGTCCCGGGGATGTTGAACTCGCCGAGCTTGAACGCCGCCGCGCCGATGAACACCGCCGCGAACGACGGCAGCAGCACGTTGAGTCCCGTCAGCGGGTACGCGACCGACTGCTGTCCCGCGTAGAGGATCCCGGCCAGGGCGGCGAGGCCCGAGCAGAGCACGAAGCCGAGGATCCGGGTCCGGTTGACGTTGATCCCGGCCACCCGGACCGCGTCGATGTTGCCGCCGATCGCCCGGATGTTGCGCCCGGTCGCCGTGCGCTCGAGCAGGATCCAGACCGCGATCGCGACGACGATCGCCAGCACGAAGAGGGTCGGGAACGGGCCGATGTCGCTCCGGGCGAAGTTCACGAACCCCTCCGGGTAGCCGGCGGAGATCTGCTCGCTGCCCGCGACCGCGAACTCGAGCCCGTTGAGCACCGAGCCGACGGCGATCGTGACGACCAGCGCCGACAGCCCGATCGCGGAGACCAGCACGCCGTTGAACAGGCCGACCGCCATCCCGGCCAGCAGGATCACGACGATGCCGACCAGCAACGACATCCCGTCGCGGGCGACGAGCACCGAGACGACGGTGGTCGCGAAGCCCGCGACCGCCGCGATCGAGAGATCGAAGTCCCCCATGATCAGCGGCACCGTCAGCCCGACCGCCACGATCAGCGGCAACGCCGACTGGCGGAGGATGTCCTGCAGGTTCGAGCCGACGAGGAAGTTCGACGACATCAGCGAGAACGCGACGATGATCGCCACGGTGATCGCCGGGACGCCGAGCGGCCCGAGTCGCCGCTGCAGCGTGACCGCGCGCGACGCGTCGGCGGACCGACCGCTAGGCGGCAAAGCGCTCACCCCAGCTGCGCACGAACCCGTCGCGGTAGGTGCTGCCGCCGAACGACCAGGCGGAGCCCTTGCCCGGGATCTGCTGCTCGATCGTCGACCGCGAGAGCACCGTCACCGGCACCGGGTCGGTGTACGACACCGTGCGCGCCACCTCGTTGCCCGCGAAGACGTCGAGCATGTAGCCCACGGTCGCGTAGGCCGTGTAGGTGAAGTCGATCCAGGAGGTCGCGCTCATCGCGTTGCCCTTCTGGCGCAGCGCGTCGATCGCCGCCGCGTTGGCGATGTGCCCGTAGACCTTGACCTGGTCGGCCTTGCGCTTCTGCGCCGCCGCGTTCGCCGACGCGATGGCCGCGTTCGGGTAGTTCGTCCAGATCGCGTCCAGGTCGGGGTTCTTGGTCAGGAACGACGACGCGATCTTCGTCGAGCTGCCGACCGGGTCGGTCAGGTCGATGTTCTGCGAGCCGACGACCTTGATCTTCTTGTTGACCGCGAGCTGCAGCAGACCGTCGAGGACCTTCCGGCGCCCGAGGATCACGTCCAGGTCGGAGTCCAGCAGCGCCAGCTTGATCTCGGACTTGTCCGCGTGGACGGCGTTGAGCTCGGCCAGCATGAACTGCGACAGCACCACCGAGTCGCTCTCGAGGCTCGCCGCGTAGTCGTAGCGGATGCCGGGATCGAGCGGCGCGGCGGTGAAGCCGCCGACCACCGGGATCCCCGCGGACTTGGCCTGGGCGAGCTGCGGTCCGACCAGCCGGGGCGCGATGCCCTCGAGGTAGATCAGGTCGACCTTCTTCGCGATCAGCGACTGGAGGCCCTGCTGGGCCTGCGCGTTCTTCGCCTGGCCGTCGAAGGCCTGGAACTTCCAGTCGAGCCCGGCCTTCTTCGCGGCCTCCTCGAGCCCCTCCTGGATCAGCACGACGTTCGGGTCGGCGAGCGTCAGGAACGCCAGGCCGATCGTCTTGCCCTTGAACTTCGCCGCGACCTTGCCGGCCGGACCGTCCGCGGACGGATCGGCCGCCGTGGCCGCCCCGGTGCCGGCCTTGTCGCCGTCGCCGCCGCAGGCCGCCAGGCCCATCGACGCGCCGATCGCCGCCGTGCCCACCAGGCCCGCGCGCTGGAGGAACGCGCGGCGTCCCATCCCCGTCGGGGTCGTGCTCTCGTCCGGATGACGCGCTTCGTTCTCGGTCATGGTGGGTGTCGCTCCTCTGTGCGGTGGTTGCTCGACCCGGACGCGGCGAGCGGGATCTTCGCCCCGCTCGGGAGGGCACCGACGCAGCGTCGGCCGCCCGCGGCGGAGCGATCGACCGCGACGTGCGCGGCCGACGACCCTCGCTCCGCGACCGGATCGGCGCGCCATCGGTGCCGTCCCCGGAGCTCTTGCCGTCGAGAATCGGCGTCCGGATCGGCGTCAACCCAGCGGGCTGACGGTCGGAACCTAGACGCCGCCCGAGAGCACCGTCAACCGTCACGCGCCGGACTATCCGAACTGCTAGCGGCCTGATTCGTAGGCTGTTCCGGCATCATCCCGACATCCAAGGAGCACACATGGGCAGCATCGACCCGGGCCTCGAGGGCAAGGCCGCGATCGTCACCGGGGCCGCCGGCGGCATCGGGCGGGCCAGCGCGAGGGAGCTGGCGCTGAGCGGAGCGCGGGTGCTCCTCGTCGACGTCCGTGAGGACGCCGTGGAGGCGGTGGCCGGCGAGCTCCGCGCCGAGGGCCTCGACGTCGCCCACCACGCCGCCGACGTCAGCTCGGACGAGGACGTCGCCGGCTACGTCGCCGCGGCCGTGGAGCGGTTCGGCACCGTCGACCTGTTCCACAACAACGCCGGCTTCGCGGGCCCGCTCGCTCCCGTCCAGGAGTACGACCCGGCGACGTTCGACCACCTGATGAGCGTCAACGTCCGCGGGGTCTTCCTGGGCATGCGCCACGTGGTCCCGATCCTGCTCGCGAAGGGCAGCGGCGCGATCGTCAACACCGCCTCGATCTGCTCGTGGAACGGCTTCGCCAACCAGGCCGCCTACACGGCGTCCAAGCACGCCGTGGTCGGCCTCACGAAGTCGGTGGCGATGGAGGTCGCGACGACGGGCGTGCGGGTCAACGCCGTCTGTCCCGGCGTGATCGAGACGGAGTTCGTCAAGCAGATCGAGCGCGTCTTCGCCGAGCCGGACGACCCGACCGAGGGCCACGGCATGTTCATGGGCTCGATCCCAGCCGGCCGCTACGGCGAGCCCGCGGAGATCGCCAGCGTGGTCCGCTTCCTGCTGTCGGACGAGGCCCGCTACGTCCAGGGCGCGAGCTGGACCGCCGACGGCGGGATGCAGGCCGCCGGGTAGCCCGCCGCCCGGGGCGCGGGCCGCCGGGGCCCGCACCCCGCGGCCCGGCTCAGATCAGCCCGTCGCGGTAGAACGCCTCCCGCGTGGCCGACATCCCGCCGTCGATCAGGTAGTAGGCGCCGTTGATGCCGCTGGCCTTCGGCGAGACGAGGAACGCCGCCAGCGACGCCACCTCCTCGGGCTCCGTGTACCGCATCATCGGGCTCGTGGAGGCGTACAGCGCCCGGGACTGCTCCGGATCGTCCGGGCTCGTCCCGCGCTCGACGTCGCGCATCAACCGGGTGTTCGTCATCCCCGGACCGATCGCGTTGACCCGGACGTCGTAGCGCCCGACCTCGCCGGCAGCCGTCCGCGTCAGGCCGACGACCCCGTGCTTGGCGGCGGTGTAGGCCGGGTGCCCGCAGAAGCCCAGCAGCCCCGACGTCGACGAGGTGTTGAGCACGGACCCGCTGCCCTGCTCGATCATCCGCTGCAGGGCGTACTTCATCCCCAGGAAGACGCCGCGGAGGTTCACCGCGATCACCTGGTCGAACCACTCCTCGGGGTGCTCGTGGGTCGGCGAGACCTTGCCCTCGAGCCCGGCGTTGTTGACCATCGCGTCGATCCGCCCGAACTCGTCGATCGTGGTCTGGACGAAGCCCTTCGTCTGCTCGGTCGAGGTCACGTCCGCGACCACCGGCACCAGCCGGCGTCCGTGCTCCGTCGCCGCGGCGATCGTCTCGTCGAGCGCATCGCGGTCGAGATCGACCAGGACGAGGTCCGCCCCCTGCGCCGCGAACTCGACCGCCATCGCGCGACCGATGCCACCCCCTGCTCCGGTGATGACCGCCACCTGGTCGGTGAGCAATCCGTTCATCGTGTTCTCCTCTCGTGATGTGTCGGCACGTTCCGTGCCCAGGTCTTGCGTCAGGCGGCGCTCGTCGGGATCCACACCGCGAGCCGGGCGCTCCGGCCCGGCGTGACCACCAGCTCGATCCGCCCGCCGCGTGCCTCGACGGCGCGGCGCAGCGTCCGCAGGCCGTGCCCGCCGACCGCCCGCCCCGTGATCGACGGCCCGCGGCGGGCGTCGTTCTCGACGACGACCGCCAGCAGCCCGGACGCCGAGCGGGCCACGCGGACCGACACGCGGCGGGCGCGGGCGTGGCGGGCCGCGTTGACCACCCCTTCGTGGACCGTCGCGACGACCAGCGCCGCCGCGTCGGGCGACAGGTCGCGGTCGTCGACCGCCGACCGGCCGAGCGCCAGTTCGACCTCGAGGTCGAACTGCGCCTCGAGCGCGGAGACCGCGGCGTCGAGGCGATCGCGAAGCGCGAGGTCGGCACCGACCGGGCCGCTGAGCGCGGTGACCACGTCGTGGATCCGGGCCTCGCCCTCGGTGATCAGCGTCCGGGCCCGCTCGACCAGCGCGTGCAGCTCCTCGACGTCGTGCGGACCCTCCTGGACGAGCAGCAGTCGCAGCTGCGCGGCGAGCAGCAGCGGGGCCACCTCGTCGTGCATCCGGTTCGCCAGGCGCGCGCGCTCGCGAGCGGCCACGCGCGACGCATCGAACCGCGATGGTCGCTCGACCGCTGGACGGCAGGGCCCGGGGGCCCCGGGCGCGCTCACGACGCCCGCTCGAGGTAGGGCACACCCGCCTCGGCGGCCGGCGCCAGGATCCCGGTGCGGATCGCGGTCGCGATCAACTCGGTCTTGGTCCGCGCTCCGAACTTGGCCTTGAGCTTCTGGATGTGGAACCGCACCGTCGACTCGGCGATGAACAGTCGCTGGCCTACCTCGCGGTAGGTACATCCGCGGGCCGCGAGCTCGAGCACCCGCTCCTGCTGGGGCGTGACCGCGACCCGGTCGACGTCCGGACCGAGCGAGTAGAGGTGCTCGACGATCTGCTGGCCGGCGGCCGCGCGGTGCTCGCCGCGCAGGATCCGGTCGAGCACCGTGCGCAGCTCGGAGAGACCGGCGGACTTCGTCACGTAGCCGATCGCCCCCGCCTCGAGCGCCGACCGAACCGTGTCCTCGCTCAGGTACGTACTGACGATCACGACGTCGGTACCGGGGCAGAGCCGGACGATCTCGCGGGTCGCGTCCTCGCCGCGCATGTCCGGCAGACGCAGGTCCATCAGGACCAGGTCCGGGGCCAGGGTGCGCGCGGCGTGGACCGCCGCGCCCCCCGTGGCGACATCGGCGACCACGTCGATCCGTGGGTCGCTGGACAGCACCGCACGCACTCCGTGGCGCACGAGGTCATGGTCATCGACGATCAGCGTTCGCATTCCTGAAGCCCCTCTCCCTACCGCTCGGTCGGCTGTGCTGGCGACACTACACCAGCGCCGGCGAATTGTGCGGTTGATTTCGCGTCCAGCACGGGAACTTGCCGGATGCGGGCCTTCCAGAACGAAAAAACGCCCTGGCCTTCCGGACGGAAGGCCAGGGCGCGGAGGGCCCGTTGATGCCGATCGCGCGACTAGGCGATGGCGTCGCGAGGCAGCTCCACCTGCCCCGCGATCACCGTCACGTCGTCCTGGTTCGCGCAGTGCGCGTCGAACCGCACGCGATCGTCGCCGGCTGCGTCGTCGTCACTCGACGGCTCGACGTGCGACGAGACCGTGTCGCCGGGACGCACCGGGGCCCGGTAGGTCACCGTGATCCGGGTCCCGGCGGGCAGCGCGTCGCTCCCGAGCCCCTCGGTCAGCGACCGGAACAGCGCCTGGAAGGCGATCGGACCGTGCGCGATCGTGCCACCGAACGCGGAGGCCGCCGCGACCTCCAGATCGACGTGCAGCGGGTTGTAGTCGCCGGAGAGGTCGGCGTAGGCGTTGATGGTGTCCTGCGTGACGCGGTCGCTCACGGACGGAAAGGTGCGGGTCATCAGCGTTCTCCCGGGCCGGTCGGCCACATGATCGTCTTGCTGCCGCGGGCGGCGAGCCGCCCGTCGGGGTGCCGGATGTCGAACTCGATCACCACGAACGGCCGGTCGCGGCGGACGTACTTCTCGCCGATCCAGGTCTCGATCCGCACGCGGCCGTCGACCGGCAGCGGCTCGCCGATCTCGACCTCCTGCTTGGCGAGCACCGATCCGGCGGGGATCCCGCCCATCGAGCGGCGCAGCGCCTTGAGGAAGAGCACCGGGAAGACCGCCGGCGGGGCCAGGGCGACGGACTGCTCGTCACCGATCGGTCCGGCCAGGCGACCCGCGAGCCCGGCCGAGACCGGTTCCTCGTAGGGGCCGCTGCGCCGGCCGACGACCAGGTCGTCGTAGGCGATGTTCGAAAGGGTGTTGGTCATGTGGTCCCTCGGGACGAGGTCGGGCGCCGACGGCGCCGGGGGCAGGAAGCTCAGGCTCGGAGCAGGCCCTCGGGATCGATCCGCTCACGCAGCAGCCGCAGCTCGTCCGCAGTCGGCGGGATCGTCTCGGGGACGTCGTCCGGGATCACCAGCGGGAATCCGGTCGCCGCCGTCACGTCGTCGACGGTCACCCCGGGATGCACGCTCGCCAGGCGCATGTCGCCGTCGTCGTCGAAGTCGAAGACCCCGAGCGGCGACAGCAGCAGCCGCGCGCCGCCGCCGGGCAGGCCCAGCTCGCGCCGCCGCGTGCGGTCGCCCAGCGCGGTGATCGAGGCGACCCGCTCGACGAAGGACCGGGGCGAGTGCGCCGGCATCAGGATGTAGTAGCCGCGGCAGTTCGTGCTCATCGTGGCCAGCCCGACCGGCCCGGGGCCGCGGACCGCCCAGCCGCCCGCGTCGTCCGGCACGCCGAGCAGGTTGACGTTGCCGCGCCGGTCGACCTGCAGGCCGCCGACGAAGAAGACGTCGGGGCTCGCGGTGTCGTCGAAGACCGTGCCCTGGTCCATCACCGCCTCCCCCTCGAACGCGCTGCGGGCGTGGAACGAGAACTCGCGGACCGCCGGGACCGCCCCGGCGACGGCCAGGTTGTCGACCGAGAGCCCGATCAGGATCCGCATGTCGGGGTGGGTGCCGACGCTCGCCAGCATCGCCCCGGCCCGGGCCGCCGCCAGGTTGGCGCCGATCTGGACGACGCGGTCGTCCGCCCGGAAGTCGCGCGCCAGCAGGATCGCCTGGAGCTCGTCGTAGGTCGCTTCGGTGGTCACTGCACCAACTCCAGGATCCGGCGGATGCCGATGGTCTCGAGGTAGTCCGCGTGGGTCGCGGGCCCGCGGGCGTAGCGGTCGACGTAGTCGTCGACGGGGGCGGGGTCGCCCTTGCCGGCCGCGCGGCCGGCGGCGGCGAACGCCCGCAGGTGCTCGGCGTCCGCCTCGATCCCCGCCGACGCGTAGGGGTGCGTGCCCCAGATCGCGGGGACGACGGCGGTCTCGCGCCAGCGCCGGGTCGCGGCCGGGTCGCGGCGGATCACGTCGTTGCCGACGACCCGCTCGGCCTGGACTACGACCCGCGTCGCCGCAGCGGCGAGCAGTGGATCGACGTGGCCCGGTCCGGCGAACTGGACGTTGCCGTAGGCGTCGGCGCGCTCGGCGTGGATCAGCGCCACGTCGAGCGGGATCGCCGGGACCGCCAGCAGCGTGCGGCCCGCGATCGGATCGACGAACTCGACCAGGTCGGGGTTGTGGACGGGCAGGTCGGTGCCGACGCCACCCTGCCAGGGCAGGAACGGCAGCCCCTGCCCCGCCGCCCGCAGGCCGGCGACGCAGTGCGCCTCGTCCGCATCCCAGACCTCGACCGCGCCGCGCTGGACCGCGGCGCGGAAGATCGGCGCCACGCCCGCCACGGCCTCGCAGCCGACGTAGCTCGTGACCACGCGCCGCACGCAGCCGGCGGCGACCAGCAGGTCGACGTCGAGCGCGGCCACCGGGGCGACGATCGTCAGGTCGCGGAGCCCGCGCCGGATCAGCTCGCGGACCAGCGTCATCGGCCGGCCGTTGGTCAGGATCCCGCCGATCCCGACGGTCGCGCCGTCGGAGAGCTCCGCCAGCGCCTGCTCGGCGCTGACGACGACCGACCGGCGCTCGACCGGCGCGCTCACGCGTCCGCTCCCGGCGCGACCGCGGTCAGCGCGTCGGGATCCTCGAGGCGCACGACCAGCGTGCGCAGGAACTCCGCGCCCTCGGCGCCGGTCAGCACGCGGTGGTCGCAGCCGAGCGTCAGCCGCAGGCGGTCCCGCTCGGCTGCCCCGACCGCGAGGATCGCGGCCTGCGGCGGGTTGAGCACGGCGTCGAACTCCTCGACCCCGTACATCCCCAGGTTGGAGACCGAGAACGTGGCGTCGCCGAGCACGTCGCGGTCGAGCTTGCGGGCCACCGCCCGGGCGGCCAGCGCGCGGACGTCGGCGCCGATCGCCGCGGGATCCTTGCGATCCGCGTCGTAGACGGCGGGGACGACCAGGCCGCCGGGGACCGCGATCGCGACCCCGACGTTGACCCGTCCGTGGCGCACGATCGTCCCGTCGACGTACGACGCATTGACGTTCGGGTGCTCGCGCAACGCGAGCGCCGCCGCGCGGACCAGGAAGTCGTTGACGGACGGGGGACGATCGGGCGACGCCGCGCGCGCCCGTTCGCGCCACGCGACCAGACCGCTGACGTCGGCCGTCCGCCGCAGGTAGAAGCACGGAATCGCCGCGGCCTCGTCCATGTGCCGGACCATCGCGCGGCGCATCAACGAGAGCTTCTCGGGGGGCGCGCTGTCGCGACCCGGTAGCGCGACGGCGGGGGCGTCGGGCACCACTAGAGCGCCTCGAGCCGCATCAGCACGGCGTCCCCGGGCGCATCGTCGCCCTCGGCCACGAGGACCTCGACGACCCGCGCCGCGCTCGGGGCGAGGATCTCCATGTTCGCCTTGTCGGTCGCGACCTCGACCAGCAGGTCGCCCTCGGCGACCTCCTGACCGGGACCGACCGCGACCGCGAGGATCTCGATCTCGTCGTCGGCAGTGCCGCCCTCAACCCTGATCTCCATGCTGGTCTCCTTAGAACTGGGCGCGGACCGCGTCCGCGATCGTGTCGGCCTGCGGGACGCGCGCTTCCACCAGCGGCAGCGGCGTCGGAACGTTGACGAACGGCGGGGTGACCCGGACCGGGGCCGCCTTGAGCTCGGCGAAGCACTGCTCGACGGCGAGCGCGCAGATCTCGGACCCGACGCTGCACGGGGCGAGCGCCTCCTGGGCGACGACCAGCCGCCCGGTCCGGGCGACGGACCCGAGGATCGTGTCGGTGTCGAGCGGGGCGATCGTCCGGGGGTCGATCACCTCGACCGAGATCCCCTCCTCGGCGAGCGTCTCGGCCGCCGCCACGGCCCGGTCGACCATCCGCCCGGTCGCGACCACGGTCACGTCGTCGCCCGCCCGCCGCACGTCGGCGACGCCGATCGGGATCAGCAGGTCGTCGACCTGCGGCACGTCGAACTTGTCGCGCAGCAGGCCGAGCGTCTCGATCACCAGGACCGGGTCGTCGTCGCGCACGGCGGACTTCAGCAGCCCCTTGGCGTCCCGCGCGTTGGACGGCATCACGACCTTCAGGCCGGGGACCGCGCAGAACCACGCCTCGATGTTCTGCGAGTGCTGGGCGCCGTTGTGGCCGCCCGCGCCGCACATCGCGCGGATCGTCAGCGGCAGCGCGTGGCCGGCGGTGAAGTAGCGGTACTTCGCGGCCTGGTTGACGATCTGGTCCATCATCAGCATCGCGAAGTCGAAGAACATGACCTCGACGATCGGCCGCAGCCCGACGGCGCCGCCGCCGACGCCCAGGCCCATCAGCACCGCCTCGCTGATCGGCGTGTCGCGGACGCGGGTGTCGCCGAAGCGGTCCTGCAGGCCGCGGGTCAGGCCGTAGGGACCACCCGCCCGCCCGACGTCCTCGCCGACGAGCACGACACGCTCGTCGCGCTCCATCTCCTCGACCAGGGCCTGGCTGATGCCCTGCCAGTACTTGGTGGCCTTGACGGCGGTCTCGGTGCTCATGCGGTGGCCTGGTGGTCGAGGTACAGGACGTCGGCGCCCGAGATCGGGCTGGCGAGCGCGAACTCGAGCGCGGCGGCGATCTCGGCCTCGACGGCGGCGTCCGCCGCGGCGACCTCGGCCGGGTCGAGCGCCTGGCGCGCGCGGGCGACGGGGTCGCCGGCGCGCCCGGTCTCGACCTCCTCGTCGGTCCGGAACGCGGCCTTGTCGCCCGCGTAGTGCCCGAACCAGCGGAAGGTCAGCGCCTCGATCAGCGTCGGCCCCTCGCCGGCGCGGGCGCGGGCGACGGCCGCGTCGACCGCCGCGGTCACCGCGTCGATGTCGTTGCCGTCGACGTGAACGCCGGGCACGTCGTAGCCGGCGCCGCGCTTCCAGATCTCGCCGGCGACGTGCAGGTCCTGCGCCGCCAGCTCGACGTACTGGTTGTTCTCGCAGAGGAAGACGATCGGCAGCTTCCAGAGCGCCGCGAGGTTGAGCGCCTCGTGGAAGACGCCCTCGGCGGACGCGCCCTCGCCGAAGAAGCAGATCACGACGTCGTCGCGCTCCTGGACCTGGAGCCCGTAGGCGGCGCCGGTGGCGATCGGGATGCCCCCGCCGACGATGCCGTTGGTGCCGAGCAGGCCGATCTCGGGGATCGCCACGTGCATCGATCCGCCGCGGCCGTGCGAGTAGCCGGTGCGACGGCCGAGCAGCTCGGCCATCATCCGGTCGGGCCGGGCGCCCTTGGCCAGGCAGTGGTGGTGGCCGCGGTGCGTCGACGTGATCACGTCGGTCGGGCGCAGGTCATGGCAGGCGCCGACGGCGACGGCCTCCTGGCCGATCGCCAGGTGGAGCGGCCCCGGCACGCCCTCGTCGCTGTGGAACCGCTCGTGGACGGTCTCCTCGAAGCGCCGGCAGAGCTGCATCGCGCGGTAGCGCGAGAGCGCCGAGGGCGCGCCGTCAGGGCGGGCGCCGGGGGAATCTGAATCAGACAACGTCACGACCTCTTCTACCGATTGGTAGGCATATCGTATCCGAAGCTTCTGCCCTGATTCCAGCGTAGCTAGCGGAACTACCAGGCGACGCCTACCGACTGATCGGCAGACGAGCTGCGGTCATCCGCGTTGCGGCTCGACAACGACCGCGGCGGCCAGCTCGTCGCGCAGCTCGGCCTTGCGCAGCTTGCCGACCGAGGTCTTCGGCAGGTCGTCTCGGAACGCGACGACCGTCGGCACCTTGAACCGCGCCAAGCGCTCGCCGCAGTAGGCGATCAGCTCGTCCGCGGTCAGCGACGCGCCCGGCTCGAGCACCACCGCGGCGGCGACCGCCTCGTCGCGGATCGGGTCCGGCACCCCCACGACCGCCACGTCGGCGACCGCCGGGTGCCCGGACAGCACGACCTCGACCTCGCTGGCCGAGACGTTCTCGCCCGCCCGCTTGATCATGTCCTTCTTGCGGTCGAAGAAGAAGACGAAGCCGTCGTCGTCCGCGTAGGCCTTGTCGCCGGTGTGCAGCCACCCGTCGCGGATCGCCGTCGCCGTCGCGTCCGGATCGCCGTAGTAGCCGGCCATGATCGTGCGCCCCGGATCGCCCCGGACCACGACCTCGCCGACCTCGCCCGGTCCGACGTCGCGCCCGGCGTCGTCGACCAGGCGCAGCGCGCGCCCCGGAGCGGGCAGGCCGACCGACGGCCAGCGGCCGTCGCCGATCACCGGGCCGACCGTCAGCAGCGTCATCGCCTCGGAGAGCCCGTAGCCGTTGATCAGGCGGACGCCGAACCGCTGCTCGAACGCCTCCTTCTCGGCGGTCGACACGTTGAGCGCGTAGAAGACCCGGCGCAGCGCGTGCGCGCGGTCGGTCGTCGCGGGCGGGCGGGCCAGCAGGACCCGCAGCTGCATCGCCACGATCGCGGTCTGGGTCGCGCGGTGCGCCCGCAGCTGGTCCCAGAACCGCGAGGCGCGGAACTCCTCCAGCAGGACCAGCGTGCCGCGACTGACCAACGCGGCGAACAGCGAGATCGCCTGGGCGTTGACGTGGAACAGCGGCAGCGCGGTGATGCAGCGCTCGCCCGCGCCCAGCCACAGCGCCTGGACCGTCTGCTGCCCGGAGTGCAGGCAGTTGGCGTGGGTCAGCATCACCGCCTTCGGGGCGCTGGTCGTCCCCGAGGTGAAGATCAGCTCGACGGTCTTCAGCGGGTCCGTGACCGCGGGCGGCGGGTCTCCGGCCGACGCCTCGAGCGCGGCGAACGAGCGGTGGCCGGCGGCCTCGCCGCGCGCCACCACGATCGTCGTCCGCCCGTCGCCGGCCGCCGTCACCGCCGGCAGGTACGCCGGCTCGGTGACCGCGACCCGGGCGCCGCAGACCGCGAGCACGTGCCGCAGCTCCGGGGCGGTGTTGGCCACGTTGGACGGCACGAAGATCGCTCCGAGGTGCGCCAGCGCGAAGAACGCCACGAGGATCTCGGGCGAGTTGCGCAGCTGGACGACCACGCAGTCGTCCTCGCCGACGCCGAGCTCGGCGAAGCCGCGCGCGCAGGCGCGGACCCGGTCGCGGAAGGCCGCGTAGCTCAGCTCGACGACCGTGCCGTCCGCCGCCTCGAAGACCAGGAACGTCTGGTCGGGGACGTCCGCGGCCCGCTCGTCGAGCAGCCCGCCGATCGTGCGGCGACCGGCCGCGTCGAGCACCGTCATTCCCGCTCGTCCCCACGCCGCTCGCCGATCCCGTGCATCACGCACGACCGTACGCCGCGCGGGCCGCGCACGCCAACGCTCGAATCCGCTAGTCGGACCGGCGCCGACCGACGAGCCCGTAGAGCGCGACGTCGGAGAACAGCTCCGCGAGCTGCTCGGCGCTCATCGGACCGTCGGCGCGGTACCACATCGATGCCCAACTGGGCATCGACAGCACGGCCTTCGTCAGCAGCACCGGGTCGGACGGGGCGAAGACCCCGCTGCTGACCCCGTCGCGGATCACGCCCGCGACCATCTGCTCGTAGACGTCGCGCTGCGCCACGACGCCGGCCCAGCGCTCGCCGGCGATCGCGTCGCGCTCCTTGAGGAAGACGCTGACCGCATCGACGTCGCCGGTCACCATCTCGGTGTTGACGAGGATGATCCGGCGCAGCTTCTCCTCCGGACCGAGCGAGCTCGACACGACCTCGAGCGTCCCGTCGACCAGCTTGTCGATCAGGCGCTGGTGGATCGCGAACAGCAGATCCTCCTTCGCCGAGACGTGGTGGTAGAGGCTCGGCTTGCGCATCCCGAGCTCCTCGGCGATGTGCTGCATCGACGTGCCGTGGTACCCGCGGCGGCTGAAGATCCGCGTCGCGGCCTGGACGATGTCGTCGCGGATCACGACGGTCTCCCGTCGGGGGGTACGCGCTGCGCCGGAGTCGGGGTTCGGGGCTGCCACGGGGTCGCTCTCGCGGGGCGACGGTCGGGCCGTCGCCGCACGAGCCTCCCCAGCCTACCCGGCCTCTCCCGCGCCGCCCGCCCCGGTCAGGCGTGCAGGTCGAGCACGAGCTTGCCGACCGAGCGCCGCGCCTCGATCGCCCGGTGCGCCGCCACCACGTCGTCGGCCGGGAGGACGGTGACCTGCGGGCGGACGACGCCGTCCGCCACCAGCGCCTGGACGGCGTCGAAGGCCCGCCGCGGCTCGGCCGGGTCCTGCTCGGCGACCCGCGCGACGAGGACGCCCGCGATCGTCTGGCCACGGGGCAGCAGCGCCCGCACGTCGAGCAGCGCCGGCTCCTGCGAGGCGGAGCCCAGCACGACGTAGCGGCCGTTGTGGGCCAGCGCGCGCATCGCGGGAGCGAACAGCTCGCCGCCGACGCCGTCGAGCACCACGTCGACCCCGCGTCCCCCGGTCCGCTCGCGCAGCGCGGCGGTCAGCGTCGCCGGGTCCGGGTCCAGCGCCTCCGTCGCCCCGAGGTCGAGGCACCGCTGTCGCTTCTCGGCGGACGACGCCAACGCGATCGCCTGCGCGCCCGCCGCGACCACCAACCGGATGCACCACTGGCCCAGACCGCCCGCCCCGCCCGGGACGAGGACCTGGTCCCCCTCCCCCACCCGGCCGAACCGGTGCACCCCGTACCAGGCCGTCACGCCCTGGGTGAAGAGCGCCGCGGCGGTGGTCGTGGCGATCCCGTCGCGCACCGGGAAGACCCGATCGACCGGCAGCACGACGTGGTCCGCGTAGCCGCCGCCGTGCTCCGCGAAGCCGACGACCCGTTGGCCGGGGCCCGGGCCGGAATCCGGGCCGGCCACGACCGTGCCGGCGAGCTCGAAGCCCGGGATCTCGTCGAGCGTCTGACCCCGGCGGTACTCGCCGCGACGGACCATCGTGTCGCCGAAGTTGACCCCGATCGCGTCGACCTCGACCAGTACCTCGTTGTTCCCGCAGACCGGCATCGGTCCCGTGCCCCAGCTCATCGCCTCGGGCGGGCCGAAGCGCTCCAGCCGCACCACCCGCCGGACCGCCGGGCCGGCGGCCGAGGCGGACGGGGTGGGCGGAGCGGCCATCACCGGCCGCCCCCGGACGCGACCGCCGCCTCGCGGTAGGCGATCGCCTCCTGCGTGCTGCCGTGGATCACCAGCTCGGCGGGGTCGACGACCTCGTCCCAGCGCGCGAGCAGGCCCTCGGCGTCGAGGTCGGGAGCGACGATCCCGGGGGTCTCGGCCAGCACGATCCGCGCGTGGCGCCCGAGTCCCGAGACCAGCAGCTCGCCGTTGACCGGGCAGGCCTCGCTGGCGAGCAGGACCGCCATCGGCGCCGTCCGCTCCGGCCCGCGGCTCGCGTTCCCGTCCTGGGGCGGGATCTTCGAGTACGCACGCAGGGCCGGGTCGCCGATCATCCGCGTATCGGCGGCCGGCGCGACCACGTTGACCGCGATCCCGTCGGCGGCGCCGGCCAGCGCGAGCGAGCGGCCGAGCGAGACCACGCCGCCCTTCGCGGTCGAGTAGGCGATCAGCCCCGCGCCGCCGAAGAACCCCGTCGACGCGGTCAGCACCACGCGGCCGTAGCCCTGGTCGGCCATCCGCGGCCAGGCGGCGCGGATCACGTTGTACGACCCGACCACGTGCACCTGCAGGTGCCGTTCGAGCGCCGCCACCGTCAGGTCCGGGACGCCGTCCGGGGCGAGGATGCCCGCGTTGGCGATCACCACGTCGATCCGCCCGAACGCGGCCACCGCGTCCTCGACGATCGACGCCGCCGCGTCGGGGTCCGCGACGTCCGCGGTGCTGGCGATCGCGGCCCCGCCCGCCGCCACGATCTCCGCCACCACCGCGGCGGCCGGATCGGCGTCGGCGCCGGTCCCCGAGAGGCTGCCGCCGAGGTCGTTGACCACCACCTGCGCCCCGCGCGCGGCCAGCTCCAGCGC
This sequence comes from Patulibacter sp., assembly GCA_041648495.1. Taxonomy (GTDB): domain Bacteria; phylum Actinomycetota; class Thermoleophilia; order Solirubrobacterales; family Solirubrobacteraceae; genus Patulibacter. The sequence continues at coordinate 6,930 of JBAZOW010000009.1, read as the reverse complement.
GTAGGCCCGGCCGATGCCGCGACCGGCTCCGGTGACCACCGCGACGCGTCCTTCGAAGCCCAGCCGTTGCATGGCCCCACCCTAGGGCGGGCGGCGCGCCGTGGCGACTGGCGGTTCGGTGAGTTGCAGAGCGGCCACCCGGCGCGAGACGCTGCGCACGATCCGTCGTGCCCCGTCCGCGCCCTCCGGGGTGGTTCCCCGGCGCGGACGGACCGCACCGGAAGTCCGTACGTCCCGAGGAGAAGACCACCGATGGCCACAGTGCAAGCGCCAAGCGACCCCGTCACGAGCGTCGCCACGCTGATCGGCGTCGACGTCGGCGGCACCCACACCGACATCGCGGTGTCGACCCCCGACGGGCTGGTCCGCGGCAAGGCGCTGACGTCCCACGGGGCATACAGCGAGGGGATCCTCGACGCGATCGGCGTCGCCGCCGAGCGGCTCGACCGCTCCCGTCGCGAGCTGCTCGAGCGGACCGACCAGATCGTGCTCTCGACCACCGTCGTGACCAACGCGCTGACCGAGCTGCGCGGCGCCAAGGTCGGCGTCCTGATCACCCGCGGGTTCAAGGACACCTTCCGGCTCGCCGGCGGCGCCCGCCAGCCGGTGATGGACGACCAGGTCCACCGCAACCCGCCCGACCTGATGCCGCGCTCGTGCATCGAGGAGATCGACGAGCGGGTGCTCAGCGACGGCGACGCCGCGGTCCAGCTCGACGAGGACGGCGTCCGGGCCGCCGTCGGCCGGCTGCGCGAGCAGGGAGTCGACGCGATCGCGATCTGCTTCCTCTGGTCGTTCAAGCATCCCGAGCACGAGCGGCGCGCCCGCGAGATCGTCGCGCAGGAGTGGCCCGAGGTCTTCGTCTCGATCTCGAGCGAGGTCTACCCGGTGATCCGCGAGCACGAGCGGTTCTTCAGCACCGTCTTCAACTGCTTCTGCCAGCCCGCCGCGAGCGTGCTGCTGGACACCCTGCGGGACCAGCTCGACGCCGAGGGCTTCGCCGGCGAGCTGACGATGTTCTCGGGCGCGGGCGGCGTGATCCCGCTCGAGACCGCGCGCCGCCTGCCGGTGCTGCTGCTCGCGTCCGGCCCCGCCGGCGGGGTCGCGGGTGCGATCCACCTGGCCGAGCGGATGGGCCAGCGCAACGTGCTGGTCACCGACATGGGCGGGACGAGCTACGACCTCTCGCTGGTCGAGGACCTGCAGCCCGCGATCACCCCGCGGATCTCCGTCGCGGGCCTGGACACCGGGATCAGCATCGTCGACATCCTCTCCGTCGGCTCCGGCGGGGGCTCGATCGTCTGGATCGACGAGCGCGGCGTGCCGCAGGTCGGGCCGCACAGCGCCGGTTCGATCCCCGGTCCCGCGTGCTACGGCCGCGGAGGCACCGACGCGACGGTCACCGACGCCGCGGTCGTGGCGGGGATGATCGACCCCGGCGGATACCTGAACGGCCGCATGACGCTCGACCGCGAGGCGGCGCTGCGGGCGGTCGGTGCGTTCGGCGAGCGGCTCGGCTGGACGCCCTACGAGGCCGCCAACGCGATCCTCGACCTGACCGTCGCCAACATGGCCAACGCCACGCGCGCGGTCAGCATCGAGCGCGGGCACGACCCGCGCGGGTTCGCGATGTTCGCCTACGGCGGCACGCTGCCGCTGTTCGCGCCGCGGATCTGCGACGCGCTCGACATCACCCAGGTGGTGCTGCCCGCCAACAGTTCGGTCTTCTGCGCCTTCGGCCTGCTGACCGCGGACTTCGTGCGGCGCTACTCGACGTCGGTCGAGATCGCGCTCGGCGCCGACGTCGACCCGGACGCGATCAACGCGATCCGCGCCCGGCTCGTCGCCCAGGCCCAAGAGGAGCTGCGCGCCACCGGCCTCGACCCGCAGGCCGCGACGCTCGAGTGGGAGGCGGGCGTGCGGTTCCTCGGTCAGGTCTGGGAGATCACCGTGCCGATCGGCGCGGACGACCTGACCGCCGACGACCTGCACGCGATCGCCGCGGCGTTCCCCGCGACCTACGAGCGCGCCTACGGCGAAGGCACGGCCTGGGAGGGCTCGGAGATCCTGCTGGCCAACCTGACGCTGCGCACCGTCGTGCCGCGGCGCGACCCGTCGATCCCGGCGCCGCCGGACGGCGGCGGCGCCGGGCCGGAGTCGGCGCTCAAGGAGCAGCGCCGGGTGCTGCTGCCGGGCGGCAGCGAGCCGGTCGACGTGCCGGTCTACGACGGCAACCGGTTCGCCGCCGGGTTCCGGATCGAGGGCCCCGCGATCGTCGACGAGCACGACACCACGCTGTTCCTGCCCCCGTCGTGGTCGTGCGAGCGCGACGAGCTGTCCAACTACAACCTCAAGAAGGTCCGCTGATGTCGACCGAACAGGCTGTTCCGCGCTCCGCCGCGCCCGTCGGGGGCGACTACGACGTGCTCGGCGTCGAGGTCCACCGCAAGGCGATGGACGAGATCGCCCGCGAGATGGGGATCACGCTGATCCGCACCTCCGGCTCGCCCGTCGTTACCGAGGCGAAGGACCTGAGCTGCGCCGTGCTCGACGACCAGAGCGAGCTGATCGGCTTCTCGGGCTTCGTCGGGTTCCACGTCTCGACGTCGGTGCTCGGCGTCGAGGCGGTGCTGCGCAACTACGACCGCGACGAGATCCGGCCGGGCGACGCGTTCATCGCCAACGACCCGCACTCGTCGGGCGCGATCCACCAGGGCGACGTCGGCGTGATCATGCCGTACTTCCACGACGACGAGCTCGTCGGCTGGGGCTACGTCAACGCGCACCTGCTCGACGTCGGCGGGTCGTCGGTCTCGGGCTTCGCCCCCGAGGCCCGCGAGAGCTTCGCCGAGGCGCTGGCCTTCCCCGCCGTGCGGTTCGTGCAGGACGGCCGGATGAGCAAGGACTGGGCGCTGTTCATCGCCAACAGCGTGCGCGTACCCGTCCCGGTGCTCAACGACCTGCGCTCGATGATCGCCGCGCTCAACGCCGGCCAGCGGCGGCTGGCGCGGGTGATCGAGTCCCACGGTCTCGAGCAGCACCGCGAGTACTGCCGGATCAACAAGCAGCTGTCCGAGCAGCTGATCCGCTCGCGGATCGCGCTGCTGCCCGACGGCGAGTACTCCGCCCGCGAGTGGATCGAGTACGACGGCCACGGCACCCCCGACCTCTACGAGCTGAGCGTGACGATGATCGTCGCCGGCGACGAGATGACGCTGCGCTTCCGCGGCGTCGACCAGGTGCCGTCCTACGTCAACGGCGCCCGGCCCTCGGTGCTCGGCAACGCGATGAACGGGCTGCAGACGGTGTTCATCCCCGACGTCCCCGTCAACGCCGCGCTCTGGCGGGCGATCGAGTTCGACCTGGGACCGCCCGGCACCGTGGTCAACTCGGTGCCGCCGGCCCCGGTCTCGCAGTCGCACATGGAGTGCGGCATGCGCGTCTGCCGGCTGATGTCGGACGTGCTGGTCCAGGCGATGTCGCTCTCGCCGTCCGAGCAGCTGCGCTCCCGCGCCGCCGGTCAGCCGAACAACGGCATCGCGACCTGCACCCTGACCGGCGCGGACCGCGCCACCGGCCAGCCGATCGTGGTCTTCCCGATCGCGCCGACGGTCGGCCTCGGCGGCCCGGCGCAGTCGGTCTCCGACGGCGTCGACACCTACTCGGGGCAGTTCAACATCGGCACCCGGATGGCCGCGGTCGAGATCGACGAGGGCTCGGGCCCGATGGTCACGCTCTGGCGGCGGATCCGGCCGACCGGGGGCGGCGCCGGCGAGACCCGCGGCGGGCAGGGAATGGCCAGCGCGCTCGCGTTGCGCGGGATCGACGCGATGACCGGTACCGCGTTCAACAGCTGCGCCGAGGTCCCCCCGCGGGGGGCCGGCGGGGGCATGCCCGGAGCGGGGTCGGACTACCACGTGGTCCGGGGGTCGGACGTCAACCGGCTGCTCGCCGACGGGACCATGCCGACGCCGGAGAACCTCGGCGGTCAGGCCCAGACGATGCCCTCGAAGACCGGCACCCTGACGCTCGCCGAGGACGACGTCTTCGTGATCACCAGCGGCGGGGGCGGCGGGCTCGGCGATCCGCTGCTGCGCGATCCGCAGCTGGTCGCCACCGACGTCGCGGACGACTACGTGACGGCCGACGCCGCCCGGGGGCTCTACGGCGTGGTGCTGGCCGACGGGGCCGTCGACGACGCCGCGACCGCCGCCGAGCGGGCCGCGATCCGCGCCGCGCGGATCGGCGGAGCGCCCGCGCGCGAGCCGCACCCCGTCGAGCGCCGCGAGACCGGGATCGCCGTCGCCGTCCGCGACGACCGCTGGTGCTGCGCACGCTGCGACGAGGACCTCGGCCCGGTCGCCGACAACTACCGCGACGCCTGCGTCGCGCGGGTCACCAGCGCCGCCGACACGATGCACGCCCACGGGATGCAGGTCCGCCGCCGGACGACCGGACCGGACGTGCTGCTCAGCCAGTACTTCTGCCCGGGCTGCGCGTCGGCCGTGCGCGCCGATATCGGCGTCGAGGGCGACGTCACGGTGCCCGCTCCGCAGCTGACCGCGGCCGGACGCGCCGCCGCGGACCGCACCGCCGGCTGATCCGGTCGTGCGGCGGCCGGGACGCCTCGGCGTCCCGGCCGCCGCACGTTCGCCACGCGCCGTTCGCGGCGCGGCCTCGCACCCGTCGCCGGTCCCGGTGGCGGGTCGTCGTCGTTCCCCCGTGGGGTCACGGGATCGCCGTACGCGCTGTCGGATTCGTCAGTTACGCCGGGCGACGGACGCGCAGATGATCAGCGGAGACCGGAGGGAGGCCGGCGGAGCGCAGCTGCTCCCCGCCGGACCGGCCCGCTGAACCATCAGTCGGAGGAGAGAAGATCACCATGAGCATGCGATGGCGGCGCGGCAGCGCCCTAGCCTTGAGCGCAGTACTGGCCCTGGGAGTCACAGCCTGCGGAGGCTCGGACGACGAACCGTCGGCGAGCACGAACGCCAAGGACACGGCGAGCGCGTCAGGCGTCTCGCCCGAGGTCGCCGAGCGGGTCGAGCAGGCCTCGACCCCGGCGACGAAGATCAAGGTCGTCCAGGAGGGCATGAAGCCGTTTCAGCCCAAGCCGGGGGCGTCGATCGTGAACATCTCGTGCGACGTCTCGATCATCGGCTGCAACTCGATCTCCAACGGGATCAAGGCCGGGATCGAGACGCTCGGCTACGACTACGAGCGCTGCGACGTCGGCAAGTCGCCCGACGGTCCGAACCGCTGCTTCACCACGGCGATCAACGCCAAGCCCGACGTGATCGTGATCAACGCGATCGGCGTCGCCGGCGCCGCGGACGGCTACGCCGCCGCCGAGAAGGCCGGGATCCCGGTGGTCGCGCTGTTCACCGGCGACCCGGAGGGCGCCGGCGGCGTCGCGGTCCAGGTCGGCGTCGACGGCTGCGCCCAGCAGGGCCAGATCCTCGCCGACGCGATCGCGGTCAAGTCCGACGGCAAGGCCAACGTGCTGTTCGCGGGCGAGAAGTCCCAGGGCTGCAGCGTCGCGCGCCTGGCCGGCTTCGAGGAACGGCTGCCCGAGTCGTGCGCCGACTGCCCCTCGAAGGTCGTGCAGTTCAACGCCGGAACGATGCAGGAGAGCCTGCCGCAGCAGTTGCAGGCCGAGCTCAACCAGAACCCCGACCTGAACTGGATCGTCGGCGTCTTCGACAGCGCCGCCCAGATCGCCAACACCCAGGTCCAGCAGGCCGGCAAGCAGGAGCAGATCAGCGTGGCCGGGATGGACGCCGACCCCGCCAACATCGACGTGATGCTCGACAAGGGCGTCCAGCAGCTCGACGTCGCGTTCGCGTTCGCGGAGACCCCGTGGGCCGCCGCCGACGCCGCGGCCCGCGTCTACTCGGGGGTCGAGGTGCCGAAGGGCGTCCCGGCCAACATCTTCCTGGTCACGCAGGAGAACACCGACCAGCTCCCCGACACCAAGGTCTGGGACGGGCCCGAGGACTACCAGGCGCAGTTCAAGGCGCTGTGGGGCAAGCAGTAGCCACCGGCATCGGTGGGGGCCCGGCGGATCGCCGGGCCCCCACCCCGGGCTCCAGGGAGGAACCGTCCCCATGACGACCACCACCACGACCGCCGGCCTCCGCGCCGAGGGCGTCTCGAAATCGTTCTACGGCAACCGCGTGCTCGACGATCTCGCGCTCGAGATCGCGCCGGGGTCCGTCCACGCCCTGCTCGGCCACAACGGCTCGGGCAAGTCGACCTTCATCAAGATCCTCGCCGGCTACTACGACCCGGACGAGGGCAGCGGCCCGATCACCGTCGGCGACCGCGCCGTGCGGCCCGGCGACCCGGACTCCAGTCAGGCGGCGGGCATCGCCTTCGTCCACCAGACGCTCGGCCTGGTGCCGAGCCTCAGCGTGCTCGAGAACCTGCGGCTCGGTCGCCCGTGGAGCACCAACGCCGCCGGCAAGATCGCCTGGCGGCAGGAGCGGGCGCAGGCCCGGGCCGCGCTCGAGGCGTTCGGCCTGCACGGGATCTCGCCCGACGCCCTGGTCGGCGACCTGAACACGGTCGAGCAGACCGAGGTCGCGATCGTCCGGGCGCTCGACGCCGGCGACGAGATCCGCCTGCTCGTGCTCGACGAGGCCACGGCCGCGCTGACCGACCACGAGGTCCGCAAGCTCTTCACCACCCTCGGACACGTGCAGCGGCGCGGGGTCGCGACGCTCTACGTGACGCACCGGCTCGAGGAGATCCCGCTGATCGCCGACGACGTCACCGTGCTCCGCGACGGGAAGACGGTCGGCCAGGGGCCGATCGCGGAGTTCCCGCGCGACCGCCTGGTCGCGCTGATCGCCGGCGGGCCGCCGAGCGGGCCGCCGGCGACGACCTCCGAGGCCGCGCCGGCGGCCGATGCGGTCGCCGGCGTCGTGC
>JBAZOW010000008.1:0-27610 GCA_041648495.1 Patulibacter sp. | reverse complement strand
GATGATCTCGAAGACGCCGCCGTCCTCTTCGATGTCGTCCGCGCCGGCGTCGATCGCGACCATCAGCGCGTCCTCGTCGTGCTTCTCGCCGTCGACGGCGATCACGCCCTTCTTGTCGAAGAGGTACGCCACCGATCCCGGCTCGCCGAGGCTGCCGCCGTACTTGCTGAACATGTGGCGGACGTCCGCGCCGGTGCGGTTGCGGTTGTCGGTCAGGGCCTCGACCAGCAGCGCGACGCCGCCCGGGCCGTAGCCCTCGTACATCACGTTCTCGAAGCTGGCCGCGTCGGCGCCGGCGCCGGTGCCCTTGTCGATCGCCCGCTGGATGTTGTCCTTGGGCATCGACGCGTCCTTGGCCTTCTGGACGGCCAGGGCCAGGGAAGCGTTGCCGACGATGTCACCGCCGCCTTCCTTGGCAGCGATCGTGATGTGCCGGCTGAGCTTCGTGAACAGCTTGCCCCGGCGGGAATCGACGACCGCCTTCTTGTGCTTGATGCTCGCCCATTTGCTGTGCCCCGCCATGCGAGGAGGGTACCGCGTTGGTGGTTTCCGCTCAGTCGGCGTCAGCCACCCAGCGCGTCGGGATGCCGGCGGTACCACTCGATGGTCCGGGCGATCCCGCTGTCGAGGTCGACCCGCGGCGCCCACCCCGTGCGCTCGCGCAGCTTCGACGAGTCCACGTACTGGCGGTCGATCTCGCCCGTCGGCGTGCCGGTTCCGCGGATGTCCAGGTCGAGGTCGACGCCGCTGACCCGGACGACGGCGTCGAGCACCGACCGCACGCTGTGGGGACGATCGCCGCCGGCGTTGAAGACCTCGCCGCGGGCGATCGGCTCCGCGACGGGACCGTCGGCGGCCCCGTCCCGGTCGAGCACGTCGCAGATCGCCAGGTAGGCATCGACGGCGTCCTCGGCGTAGAGGAAGTCCCGCTCCGGCGACCCGTCCGAGCGGACGACCGGACGTCGGCCGCGCAGCACCGCGGCGATCGCCTCGGGCAGCAGGCGCGAGCGGTTGAGGTCTCCCCCGCCGTAGATGTTGGCCAGGCGCGTGACCGCCACCGGGACGCCGTAGGTGTGCCAGTAGCTGCGGGCGATCAGGTCGGTGCAGGCCTTCGACACGTCATACGGGAACCGCGGCTGCAGCGGCATCTCCTCGCGGTACGGCAGCGTCTCGTGGGCGCCGTAGGCCTTGTCGGATGCGGCGACCACCGTGCGCTCGACCGCGTGCTCGCGGCAGGCGTCCATCAGCAGCCAGGTACCGCGGATGTTGGTCTCGAAGGTCGAGACCGGCGAACGGTTGGCCGTCCCGACGATCGTCTGCGCGGCCAGGTGGAAGACCGTGTCGCATTCGTACTCGCCGATCGCCCGGCTGACGAGGCCCGGGGTCAGCAGGTCGCCCTGGACCACGGAGCAGCGGGCCTCGAGACCGTCCAAGCGCAGCAGCGACGCCCGGACGTCGTCGCGTCGCAGCACCGTGACCGTGGCGCCGCGATCGAGCAGTGCCCGGACGAGCCACCCGCCGAGCATGCCGTAGGCGCCGGTGACGAAGACCGACCGGCCGCGCATGGCCGTACCGAAGTCGCTCATCGGCGGTCTCCGCTCGGCGTTGCGACCGTCGTCCACGGCGCGCGGCCCGATTCCCAGAGCTCGTTGAGACGGCGAGCGTCCTTGTAGGTGTCCATGCAGGCCCAGAATCCTTCGTGTGGTGCGCTGTGCAGCCGCTGCTCCGCGGCCAGGCGCTCGAACGGCTCGCGCTCGAGCGTCGCGTCGTCGTCGAGCACGTCGAAGACGTCCGGCGCGAAGATCATGAACCCGCCGTTGATCCAGTCCCGCGAGCGCGGCTTCTCGCGGAACCCGACCACCGCGCCGTCGTCGCCGACGTCGACCACGCCGAACGGCAGCTCGGGCCGGACCACGGTGATCGTGGCGGAGCGTCCCGCGGCGACGTGGCGCGCCTGGAGTCGGTCGAGATCGATGTCGGCCAGGCCGTCGGCGTAGGTCACGTGGAAGGTCTCGCCGGCCAGTCGGTCGCGCAGGCGCAGGATCCGCCCGCCGGTCTCGGTCTCGATGCCGGTGTCGATCGCCTCGACGGTCACGCCGTCGGGCCAGGCGATGCTGGCGACCGCGGCGGCCAGCAGGTCGGCGCGGTAGCCGGCGGCGAGCAGGAACCGTCGACGGCCCTGCGCGGCGTACAGCTCGACGACGTGCTGGACGATCGGACGACCGCCGACCTCGACCAGCGGCTTGGGCAGGGTCTGACCGGCCCCGAGCCGCGTGCCCTTGCCCCCGCAGAGGATCACGACCGGCAGGTCGACGGACAGGCTCGCGCGGAGCTCCGGTGTCGCGGTCACGTCGGTCACATCATCCGTTCGCCGGGGCGCACGAACTGGATCTCGGGGACGCAGCAGGCCGGCGAGACGCGCAGCAGGAACCGCACCGACTCGGCGATGTCCGCCGGGGTCATCATCGACGAGGCGTCGATCGAGCCCTTGACGAAGTCGGTCATCGGCGTGTCGACGAAGCCCGGGCAGAGCGCGGTCGACTTGATCCCCTCGGCCGACAGCTCGCGGTGCATCGACTCGGTCCAGTTGACGATCCCGGCCTTCGTCGCGGCGTAGACCGACAGCCACGCCTCGCCGTACTTGGCGGTGATCGACGCGGTGTTGACGACCAGCGCGTTGCGGTGCTCCTGCGCCGCCTCGCGCAGCAGGCCGATCGCCTCGCGGTAGAAGAGCATCGTGGACCGCAGGTTGACGCCGATCTGTAGGTCGATGTGCTTGGTCTGCATCTCGGCGACGGGCGCGCCGATCCCGATCCCCGCGTTGTTGATCAGCACGTCGAGCCGGCCGTGGCGCTCACGGTGCTGCGCGACGACGGACTGGACGGCGCCCTCATCCTGCAACGACGCGGCGATCTGCAGGACGGGGTACCCGGCGGCTTCGAGCTGCTCGGCGGCCGCCGCGAGCTTCTCGGGTCGCCGGGCCACCAGCGTCAGCGCGTGACCCTCCTCGCCGAGCATCGTCGCGATGGCGAGGCCGATGCCACTGCTCGCTCCGGTGATCAGGGCGGTGCGTTGGGTCATGCTCATCTCTCTCGTTCGGCGGGACGGCGACGGGTGGGCGGGTCCTTTATACCTGGGGTAGCGCGAACGGCACGCGACGCCGGGCCCTCACGCGTCCGCCGACGGGGCGTGATCGGACGACCCGCGGCGAACCGCGGACGACGCATAGGATGCGGGCACTCATGCCCGTCTCCTCCGAGATCTTCAAGGCCTACGACATCCGCGGCATCGCCGGCGACGACATCGACGCGGCCACCGCCCACCGGATCGGGCGCGCATTCGCCCGGGTCATCTCCGACCTCGCCGGCAAGCCGACGTCCGAGGTCCACGTCGCCCTCGGTCGCGACATGCGCCTATCGGCCCCCGAGCTGGCCGCCGCGTACCGCGACGGGATCACGCTCGAAGGCGCGCACGTGCTCGATCTCGGTCAGATCGGCAGCGAGATGCTCTACTGGACCGTCGGCACCCGCGGGCTCGACGGCGGCCTGATGTGCACCGCGTCGCACAACCCCAAGGCGTACACCGGCGCGAAGCTGGTCGAGAAGGGCGCGCTGGCGCTCTCCGGCGAGCGCGGGATCGGCGAGATCCGCGACCTGGTGCTCAGCAGCGCGACCGATCCGGACGCACCCGCCGCGTCGGAGACCCCCGGCAGCGTGAGCCAGGAGGACGTCTACGCGGCGTTCCAGGAAGCTGCGCTGGAGTTCATCGACCCGAGTCTGATCACGCCGCTCAAGGTCGTCGTCGACGGCGGCAACGGCATGGCCGGTCCGATGGTCGGCCCGGTGCTCGACCGGCTCGGGCTCGACCTGGTCGAGACCTACTGGACGCCGGACGGGAACTTCCCCGACCACGAGCCCAACCCGCTGCTGCCCGAGAACCGCCAGTTCATCATCGACACGGTGCTGGCCGAGGGGGCGGATCTGGGGATCGCCTGGGACGGCGACGCCGACCGCTGCTTCTTCATCGACGACCGCGGTCGCTTCGTCGACGGCGACTTCCTGACGGCGCTGCTGGCCGAGTCGCTGCTGGAGAAGCAGCCCGGCGCGACGATCCTCTTCGACTGCCGGGCCTCGCGCGCGGTCGCCGACACCGTCGAGGCCGCCGGCGGCACGGCGCTGATCAACCGCGTCGGCCACGCCTTCTTCAAGACGCGGATGCCGCAGACCGGCGCGATCTTCGGCGGCGAGGTCTCGGGCCACTACTACTTCGAGAAGTTCTCCAACGCCGACTCGGGCACGATCCCGGCGCTGCTGATCCTGGAGCTGCTGTCGGTCCGCGGCCAGAAGCTGAGCGAGCTCGTCGACCGCTTTCACCAGAAGTACTTCATCTCGGGCGAGATCAACTCGACGGTCGACGACGCCGACGCGAAGATGGCCGAGATCGAGGCGAAGTTCGCCGCCGAGGGCGCGACGATCACCCACGTCGACGGCGTGTCGGTGGACTACGACGACTGGCACTTCAACGTCCGCAAGTCCAACACCGAGCCGCTGCTCCGGCTCTGCCTCGAATCGCTGGTCTCGGTGGAGGACATGGAGCGCCGCCGAGACGACGTGCTCGCGCTGATTCGCGGCTGAGCCCACCCACCCCACCCGTGTCCGATCTGCACCCCCGAGCTCGTGAGGAATCACGGGACGACACCGAGCTGAGCCACCCGTTGGCGGAGCGGCTCGGGATCGTCCCGCTCTCGTTGCCGACGCCGTTCGCGATCGGGCCGATCACCACCTGGTTGCTGACCGACGGACCGTTGACGCTGATCGACACCGGCCTGGCGAGCGCCGAGGCGCTGCACGTGCTCGATCGACGGATGGCCGACGCCGGCCACCGGGTCGAGGACCTCGAGGCGATCGTGCTGACCCACGAGCACGCCGACCACGTCGGGCTCAGCTCGATCCTGGCGGAGCGGTCCGGGGCGGCCGTGATCGCGATCGACGCGCTGGCCGGACGGCTCGCCGACCCGGCCGGCTACGGACTGCGCGAGACGACGTTCATGGTCGAGAGCCTGCAGCGCCACGGGATCCAGCGCGAGCTGACGGTGACGCTCGGCGGCATGCAGCTGGGGCACCGCGCCTGGGCCGGCGGACCGGTGACGGTGACCGACCCCGTGGCCAGCGGGTCGGTGCGGTCGCTCGGCGGACTCGACTTCGAGATCGTCCTGCGGCCCGGCCACAGCGTGACCGACACGCTGCTGATCAACCACGAGCACGGGTTGGTCTTCGGCGGCGACCACCTGCTGGCCCACGTCTCGTCGAACCCGTTGATGGCCTGCTCGCCCGAGAAGCTGGACCCCCGTCGCCCCCAGGCCCCGGGTCCGGACGACCGCGTGCCCGCCTTGTGCCACTACATCGACGGCCTCGAGGCCACCGCGCAGCTGGATCCCGCGGTGGTCCTGGGCGGCCACGGTCCCGCGGTCACCGATGCGCGGTCCGTCGTGTCCGATCGGCTGCGCATGCACGATCGGCGGAAGCGCAAGATCCTCGGCCTGCTCGACGAGGACGGCAGCCCCGCCTTCGCGATCGCCCGTCGGATGTGGGGCGATATCGCCTGGAAGCAGCCGCTGCTGTGCGTGTCGGAGGTCCTCGGTCACTTCGACCTGCTCCGCGAGGACGGCAGCGCCCGGCCCGAGACGCACGACGGCGTCGAGCGCTGGTACGCCGTATAGGGTCGCCCGAAGCGGGGCGGCCCCGACGCGGATCTAGGAGGACGCGGTCGCGGCGGCGGCCGGCGGCGCCACGTCCGCGGCCCCGACGCGCGTGACGAACGCCCGGTGGATCCGGTCGTCGTCGGTCAGCTCGGGGTGGAACGCGTAGCCCTCGGTCGCGCCCGAGCGCACCCCGACGATCGCGTCGTCGGCGCGCGCGGTGATCTCGACGCCCGGATCGAGGTCGATCACCTTGGGGGCGCGAATGAAGACGCCGTGGACCGGGCCGCCGGCGATGCCGGCCACGTCCAGGTCGCTCTCGAAGCTGCGCGTCTGCCGTCCGAACGCGTTGCGCTCGCAGCGGATCGGCAGGACGTCGAGGTGCTCGCGGTCGAGCAGGATCAGACCGGCGCAGGTCGCCAGCACCGGTCGGCCCGAGCCGACGAACTCCCGCAGGGGCTCACGCAGCCCCTCGCGCTCGATCCCCAGCGTCATCGTGGTGCTCTCGCCCCCCGGCAGGACCAGGCCGTCGAGGCCGTCGAGACCCGCCGGCGTCTTGACCAGCCGCACCGCGGCCCCGCACCGTTCGAGCAGGGCCGCATGCTCGGCAACCCCGCCCTGGAGCGCGAGGATGCCGATCGTGGTCGTCACCAGCCGCGGCCTGCGAAGACCTGGTCGTCGCCGAGCTTGCGCGCCTCGAGGCTGTCCATCGCGCGACCGAGACCGGTGGACGCGTCGACCAGCCGCGCGGGATCCTGGAAGTGCGTCGTCGCCTCGACGACCGCGGCGGCCCGACCGGCGGGGTCTTCCGACTTGAAGATCCCCGAGCCGACGAAGACCGACTCCGCGCCGAGCTGCATCATCAGCGCCGCGTCGGCCGGGGTGGCGATGCCGCCCGCGGAGAACAGCGGGACCGGCAGCTTGCCGTGCTCGGCAACCCAGCGCACGAGCTCCAGCGGAGCCTGGTGGTTCTTGGCGGCGGTCGCCAGCTCGCCACCGTCGAGACCCTGCAGTCCGCGGATGTCGCTGCGGATCGAGCGGATGTGGCGGACCGCTTCGACGACGTCGCCGGTACCGGCCTCGCCCTTGGAGCGGATCATGCACGCGCCCTCGGCGATCCGGCGGAGCGCCTCGCCGAGGTTGGTGGCGCCACAGACGAACGGAACCTTGAAGGCCCACTTGTCGATGTGGTTGGCCTCGTCGGCCGGGGTCAGGACCTCGGACTCGTCGATGTAGTCGACGTCCAGCGCCTCGAGGATCTGCGCCTCGACGAAGTGGCCGATGCGGGCCTTCGCCATCACGGGGATCGAAACGGCCTCCTGGATGCCCTTGATCATCTCCGGGTCGCTCATCCGGGCCACGCCGCCGTCACGGCGGATGTCGGACGGCACGCGCTCCAGCGCCATCACGGCGACGGCCCCGGCGGCCTGCGCGATCTTGGCCTGCTCGGGATCGACCACATCCATGATCACCCCGCCGCGGAGCATCTCCGCCAGACCGGTCTTGACTCGGGGGGTTGATTCGTCACGCATCACTGCCGAGTTTGGCAGAGACGACGAGTCGACCACGTTGTCACGCAACACGATCGGGACGGCCCGCTTGTGCCGAAGCACCATGCACCGCGACCGGTGACGATCGCGGTCCGGACCGCGGCCGTCGCGGGGGCCTCGCGCGTGCGCGTCGCCCCCGCGGAGTCCCTACTTCAGGCGGTAGGCGCGGATCCGGTCGGCGCGGGCGCCGTCGTTCGCGTAGACGCCCTGCGCCATCGCCTGGAGCAGCGACAGCAGCGCGACGTGCGAACGGACGAACGACGGGCTGTTGGACGAGTAGAAGAGCGAGTGCTGCGCGAGCTTGGCGGCCTCGGACAGCGTGGCGTCGGTGATCGCGATGGTGGTCGCGCGACGATGCCGGGCCAGCTGGAGCGAACGGACCACGAGCGGGTGCGCGCGGCCGGCGGTGATCCCGACCAGGACCGCGTTCTCGTCGAGCCGGGCGAGCCGGGCACGCCCTTCCTGGGCGTGGCTCGCGACGATGTCCGTCGGGATGCCCAGCAGCATCAGCAGGTGACGGAAGTACGTTCCGAAGTAGGCGACCTGGTCGGCCGCGACGATGATCACGCGGTCGGCCTTGCTGATGTCGGCCACCGCCGAGTCGAGCACGCTGCGCGACAGGCGACGGGCGGTCTCCTCGACCGCGAGGTGGTCGGCAGCGATCGCGGCTTCGCCCGGGCTCTGGTCGAGCCCGAACAGCGGATCGGCGTCTCCCCCGGCTCCGCGGGCCTCGACCCGGCGCCGGTACTCGTCGCGGGCCGCGTCCTGGAGGTCGGGGAAGCCGTGGAACCCGAGGGCCTGGCTGAACCGTACGACGGTCGAGCTCGAGGTATTGGCTCGACGGGCGAGCTCCTCGGCCGTTTGGAACGCGACCTCGTCGAGGTGATCGACGATGTATTGCGCCACGTCCTTCTGGGAACGTGAGAACTCGTCGAAACGAGACTGGATGTACTCCGTCAACGTCTGATGATCGACGATCGGCGCGAGTGCTGTCGTGGAAGAGGAGGCCGTGCGCTTCATGGGCGGGATCAGGTTCTTCCCGGATGGCCGGGTTCCTTCTCGATTCGCCATCGGAATAACGACAGCGCACACCGACTACGTCCTCTGGCAGGCTTCCGGGCGGTGGTTGCACCGCCCGGGCCGATAGCTCAATGGTTAGAGCCGCGAACTCATAATTCGTCCGATCCGGGTTCGAGTCCCGGTCGGCCCACTTCCTCGACGACTTCATCCACACACGGATCGGTGTCGCAATGGCGGTCGCGACTCGGATGGCGGGCCCGCGGGCCCGCTCGCGCGAGGCAGTCGGCCCGAGCGGCCGTGTCGCAGGTGCTGCATGACTGTGACGTTCGTGTCGAGTGTGCACCTATTCCGCGACATTCCTCCGCATGGCCGGGAAGCCGACCGGGGGCGAACGTATGTTCGTAGTTCTTCGGACTTTGCGAGGAGTGGACGAATGACCCCAACGCTTTCGGCGGCGTGCCAACCCAATGACGAACTGCACCAGCGAGCCGTGTTGGTGCATCTGCTCGCCCTCGGCCCCGTCCTGGTCACCCAGGACGAAGTGCGGCGGGCCCTGGTCCTTGACGAGTCGTTCGCCGCACGTGATGCGGTCGATCGGGCCGTGCGCGATCTGCGGGCCGACGGAGTGCTCCACGAGGCCCACGGATTCGTCGTCCTCACGCGAGCCGCCGCGCGCACCGCGGGGCTCTTGGAGTCGTCGTGACGTCAGCGCGCCCGAAGGACCCGGGAGTCGTCGTCGGCGGACGTCGCCGTCGGGGTGCCGGTACCGGCAAGCGCACGCTGCAGCGTCGCGCGCTCCCAGGGATCGAGCAGCTGTTCGAACTCCTCGACGGTTCGTACCGGTCGCATCCAGCTCGGCATCAGGAACCCGCCGCGACCCTCGGTGCGCCTGCCGGGTCGCCGGGCGACCAGCTCGCGGTGCGCGCTGATCGCATCCTGCAACCGGACGACGGGCGACGCCTCCGCGGCGGCGATGCTGGCTTCCAGCGTGCGTTGGAGCACCGCCTGCTCGCGCCGGGTCGCGGTCCGCGAGCCGCGGCGAGGCGCACGCGTGAAGCGGTCCCAGGTCTGGGCGAAGCGCAGGAAATCCGTCCGTCCGCCGCGTCGGTGCGCGGCGAGCATCGGGCAGACGCCGCCGTGACGGTCCGCGTAGGCCCCGACGATGATCCGCTCCTCCTGGAGCCCCCGCAGCATGGCCTCACGCGTCGACAGCGGCAGACGGTCGACGGTCCGTCGCAGATCCTGGATACGGGCTGTGCGTGACATGAGCGTTCCCGAGCATTCGGTGAAGCGATTTGCACTCGAATAGAGTGTCCGGCGGCAGCTGCACCGTAAGCCGTTGGGGCCCGCTGTTCAACGTCGAAGACCCCCTGAATGGGAGATTGCAGATGAAGCTCGGAATTCAACTCGGATACTGGGGCCTCGGCCTGACCAGCGAGGACCAGCTGGCGATCGTGCAGGAGGCGGAGCGCCTCGGCTACGACTCCGTGTTCTGTGCGGAGGCCTACGGATCCGACTCCGTATCGATTCTTGGCTGGCTGGCCGGACAGACGTCGACGATCAAGCTCGGCTCGGCGATCATGCAGCTGCCGGCGCGCTCCGCGGCGATGACCGCGATGACCGCGGCGACGCTCGACAACCTCTCCAACGGACGCTTCATCCTCGGTCTCGGCACGTCCGGTCCGCAGGTTGCGGAGGGGTGGCACGGTCAGCGGTTCGGCAAGCAGCTGCAGCGCACGCGCGAGTACGTCGACGTGGTCCGTAAGGCCCTGGCCCGCGAGCGGCTCGAGTACCACGGCGAGACGATCGAGCTTCCCCTTCCCGACGGTCCCGGCAAGGCCCTCAAGCTGACGATCGCCCCGATCCAGGAGCGGATCCCGGTCTACCTCGCCGCGATCGGCCCGAAGAACACCGAGCTCGTCGGCGAGATCGGCGACGGCATCCTGCCGATGATGTTCAGCCCCGAGCACAGCGACATCGCGCTTTCCTCGCTCTACGAGGGCATCGAGAAGGCCGGCCGCCAGCGCGGCGACGTCAAGGTCTGCCCGAGCGTGACCTTCCACATCGGCGAGGATCCGGACGGCGCGGCCGAGGCCGTGCTGCGCGGCGGCACCGCCCTGTACGTCGGCGGGATGGGCTCGCGGGACAAGAACTTCTACAACGCCGCCGTCACCCGGTACGGGTTCGGCGACGCCGCGAAGGAGATCCAGGACCTGTTCCTGGAGGGCAAGCGCGCCGAGGCGATGGCCGCGATCCCGTCGGAGCTGCTCGATCAGGTCGCGCTATTCGGGACGCGCGAGCACGTGACCGAGCGGCTGCGGGCGTTCGACGCGGCCGGCGTCGACACGATCGTCGCGACGCCCGCGGCGGTCACGCGCGACGGCCGGATCGCGCAGCTGCGCGAGCTCGCCGCTGCCGCCGAGCAGGTGTGAGCCGCAGGCTACTCCTGGGCGCGTTCGGCGATGCCGGGCACGCCTTCCCGATCATGGCGCTCGGCCGACGGCTGGCCGAGCGCGGGAACGACGTCTGGGTGCAGACGTGGGACCGGTGGCAAGCCGACATCGAGGCGGCGGGCATGCGGTTCGCGTCGGCTCCGGAGTACCCGGTGTTCCCGCAGCTCGGGCAGCGTCCGCTCGACCACTACGAGGCCGCGACGCGCGCGGCGATCGACACCCTGCCGCTGGTCGACGAGGTCCGCCCCCACGCCGTGGTCTCGGACATCCTGACGCTCGGCCCGGCCCTCGCGGGCGAGCTCCGTGGCGCGCCGGTCGCGACGCTGATCCCCCACCTCGACCCGCGCGGCGAGCTCGGTTGGCCGCCGTTCTCGTCCGGGGCGCGTCCGGCACGGACGCGGGCCGGACGCGCGCTCTGGGAGCGCCTCGGCCTCCGGGTCGACCGGTCGCTCGACCAGGGTCAGGACGAGCTCAACCGCGCCCGCGCGACGGTCGGCCTGCCGCCCGTTCCGGGCCACCACGGGGGGATCAGCCGGCAGCTCGCGTTGGTCGGGTCCGTCCCGCAGCTGGACTACCCGCGAACGCAGCCGCGCGTCAACACCCACACCGTCGGACCGTTCGTCTGGGAGCCGCCGTCCGGCGACCTGGAGCTCCCGCCCGGCGACGCACCGTTGGTGGTGGTCGCGCCGTCGACGATCCAGGATCCCGAGGGTGACCTGCTGCGGGCCGCCCTCCACGGTCTGGCCGGTGCACCCGTGCGGGTGCTCGCCGCGCACAACCGGGTCAGTGACGCCGACACCGTCGCCTCGGAGCCGATCGACGTGCCCGACAACGCCACCCTGGTCCCGTGGATGCGGTACTCGCAGGTCATGCCGGAAGCCGACGTGATCCTCTGCCACGCGGGCCACGGCACGTTGCTGCGGGCGTTGAGCTACGGCAAGCCGGTGGTCGCGATCCCGGCGGCCGGAGACATGTTCGAGAACGCCGCCCGCCTGGCCTGGTCGGGCGCCGGACTCCGCCTGCCGCGCCGGCTGGCGGGAGCGCGGGCCGTCCGCAGCGCCGTCCTGACCGCGCTCAGCGATCCGTCGTACGCCACGAAGGCCGCGGAGATCGCCGCGTGGATCGCGGCCGGCGACGGCGTCGACCGCGCCGCCCCGCTGGTCGAGGCGTTCGCGGATCGCCGCTGACCCGCCGAGACCCCCGGCGCCAGGCGTCCCCGGTCGACACGGCGGTCAGGGCGTGGGCGGACCGATCCGACGTCGACCGACGATCAGTTCCTCGCCCGGCCGGAGTCGGCCGGCGTAGAGCCGTCCGCGGTGCGCCATCCCGCGGATCGCCTCGACGCCGTCGTGCGCGACGATCCGCGGCGGCTCGACGCCGTCGGGGACGAGCACGAGGATCCGCGGCACCTGTCCCCCTCCGGCCTGGGACGCGATCAGCGGCTGGTCCACGAGATCCGCGATCCGGGCGCCGAAGATGCTCGTCGTGTCCGGTTGCGCCCCGCGCTCCGGATCGACGACCGTCCGCGGCACCACCAGCGCGATCCGATCGCGGCCGGCGAACAGCCATGCGGCTCGGTCGTCCTCGGGGATCTCCAACGGCCAGGCGCGCCCGGTGTCGACGTCCTGCTGCGTCGCCACCCGTTCGAGCGTCTCCGTCGGGTGGGTGATCGGCGTCGTGCTGATCGCGGCGGTCCGGCTCAGTGACGCCGCCAGGTCGGGCCCGGAGACGCGTGGCCGCTCGCGGGTGGCCGCCACCGGCGCCCGGTCGGAGCCGTCGCGCGCTCCCCCACCGTCGATCACCGTGGCGATGCCGGCCGCCACGACGACCGCGGCCGACGCCAGCAGTACGCGCTGCGCGCCGCTCAGCGCCACGTGCGAAACCGGTCGGCGACGTACCAGGATTGTTGACAGCGCATACGACTACCGTATCCGAACTGCCCCATCTGTGGGTGGAAAGTCGTCACCAAAACGCCACCTTATACACAATACCTCGCTGTCGGGACTCCGCGGGGCGCGACGAAGACCTTGCCCCGACCGGCCGACGAGCCGCCCCGGCCGGGCGAGATCGCGTACTATTGCCGAGGCCGTTCCGGGGTAGCTCAATGGCAGAGCATTCGACTGTTAATCGAAGGGTTGTGGGTTCGAGTCCCACCCCCGGAGCCTGAAGTACGAAGCCCCGTCACCGACGGGGCTTCGCCGTTCTGGGGTCGTGACCGGGAGTGCGGGGCTCACCCCGCTCGACGTGGCCCCTTCAGCAGCTCGCCGAGCCCGCGGTTGAGTCGCTCCTGCAGGTCGAGCTTGCGTCGCTGGAGCGCCTCCGGCGGGGAACCGGGATTCGCTCCCGGACCGGCCTGGATCATCGTCGTGACCACGCCGAGCTCGAGCCGCAGGCCGGCGAGCTCGGCGGCGGCCACCGACGGGTGGCGGATCGTCCCCACCGCGCCCGCCACCAACTCCAACACCATTCGGGTGGAATCGTCAGTCGGTTGCGGGTCGGTCCCGGTCAGCAACGCGTCGCGGAGCAGCCCCGCGACCTGACGATGCACGGGATTGGCGATCAGCCCACGCAGGCGGTCGTCCGCGAGCAGCGCGGCTGCCTCGGGGCCCGCCGCCCGGCACTCGGCGAGGAACGCCAGCTCGGCGCGGGCGATCGCGTCGCCTCCGCCGGCGTGCGGGAGGAACGACGGGGACGGCCGGGCCGCCGACGCCGCCGCCCGCCACGCCGCTCCTCCCGAACCGCCGCCACGGTCCTGCGACCCCGACGACGGTCCCGACGGTCGTTGGTCACCCGAGGAGGACGCGTTGCGGCCGGACGACGGAGCCGCGCGCACCGGTACGCGGGTGGCGGCGTGGTCGATCAGGGAGCCCATCACGCTCGGATCCAACCGCAGGCGACCGGCCGCGTCGGCGATCAACTCCATCCGCAGGACCCCGGGCGGGACCTCCGCGAAGACCGGACGCAGGGCGTCGATCGCCAGGTCCTTGCCTTCCGCGGTCGAGAGGTCGGACTGGTCGAGCACGTGCCCGACGTGGAACCGGCCCATCGAGATCGGCGACGCGAACGCGGCCTTCAGGGCTTCGGTCCCGCGCTTGGCCAGCAGATCCGCGGGGTCCATGCCGTCGGGCAGCAGCACGACCCGCAGGTTGAGCCCACTCCCCCGCGCCAGCTGGGCGGCGCGGAGCATCGCCTCGCGTCCGGCGCGGTCGGCGTCCAACGCCAGGATCACCGACGGAGCGAGCTTGCCGAGCGCGGTCACCTGGTCGGGCGTCAACGCGGTGCCCATCAGTCCGACCGCGTTCTCCAAGCCGGCCTGATGCAGGGCGATCACGTCGGTGTAGCCCTCGCAGAGGATCACCTCGCCCGAACGCGCGGCGTGCGTGCGGGCCATGTGCGCCGCGAACAGGTGTCGACCCTTGTGGTAGACCGGACCGTCGGACGAGTTGACGTACTTCGGCTTCTGATCGGGACCGATCGCCCGGGCGCCGAAGCCCATGATCCGTCCCCGGCGATCGGCCAAGGGGAACGTGATCCGGCGGCGGAAGCGGTCGTACAGCCGGTCCGGGTTGTCGCGCGAGCGCTGGACGATTCCGGCCGCCTGCATCTCGTCCGGCTGGTAGCCGGCGTGCCGCGAGCCGACCATCACGCGGTCCCAGGCGCTCGGCGCGTAGCCGACCCGGAACGCGCGCAGCACCTCGGGGTCGAGGCCGCGCCGTTGCAGCTCGTCGCGGGCCGGCTGGGCCTCCTGGGCGTCCCACAGCTGGCGCTCGAAGAAGCGGTTGGTGCGGTCCAGCAGCTCCAGCAGACGTCGTTCGCGCTTGCGGCGCGCCGCGGTCTGCGGGTCCTCCTCCTCGGTCTTCAGCTCGATGCCCGCGCGGTCGGCGAGCAGGTTCACGGCGTCGGGGAAGTCGACCCCCTCGGTCAGCTCGATGTAGCGGAAGATGTCGCCCCCCTCGCCGCAGCCGAAGCAGTGGAACAGCTTCTCGTCGACGTTGACCGAGAACGAGGGCGTGCGCTCGTCGTGGAACGGGCAGAGCCCGGTCATCCGGTTGACGCCGGCGCGTCGCAGCTCGACGCGCTGCTCGACCAGCGACGCGAAGTCGATCGCGTCGCGGATCCGGTCGAGGTCCTCGCGGGCGTAGCGGGCCATCGTCAGTTCGCGTGGACCCGAGGGAACACGAGATCCTGGTACGCACGCAACGCGAAGCGATCGGTCATCCCGGCCACCCAGTCGGTGGCGCGCTGGAGCGCGTCCGCGTCGGGGTCCGGGTCCCGCTGCACGTGGAACTGGTCCCAGCCGCCGTCGAACGGCAGCCGCACCACGCCGGGTCGCCCGTCGGCCGCGCCGGAGTGCTCCAGGTGGTGCTCGAACAGCGTCCGGACGAGGGCGCGCGCCTTGCGGTGCTCGACCTGGGCGCTCGGCGCCAGGTAGACGTGCTCGAACATCCAGCTGCGCAGCTCGTCCATCGCCGCCGCGGCCTCGTCGCCCTGGGCGATGTCGCCACGCTCGCGCGAGGTCGCCACGAGATCCTGGACGAGGAAGTCGATCCGTCGCGACGGGGTCCGACCGAGCACCCGCACCGGCCTGGCCGGCAGTTGGTCCTCGCGCAGGACGCCGGCGCGGATCGCGTCGTCGATGTCGTGGTTGAGGTAGGCGATCCGGTCGACGATCCGGACGATCCGGCCCTCGAGCGTCCGCGGCAACGGGGCCCGGCCCGAATGGCCGCCGATGCCGTCGAGCACGCTCGCACTGAGGTTGAGCCCCCGGCCCCCGGCCTCGCGGACCGCGCTCGGCGCGTCCTCGAGCACGGTCACGACGCGGACGGAGTGCTCCCAGTGGTGGAAGTGCCGGCCGTGCTCGCGCAGGCAGCTGTCGAGCGCCTCCTCGCCGATGTGCCCGAACGGCGCGTGACCGAGGTCGTGGGACAGTCCGACCGTCTCGACCAGGTCCTCGTTGAGCTCCAGCGCCCGGGCCACGGTCCGGGCTACGCCCGTGACCTCCAGCGTGTGGGTCAGCCGGGTGCGATAGTGGTCGCCCTCGGGCGCCAGGAAGACCTGCGTCTTGTGCTTGAGCCGGCGGAAGGCCTTGCTGTGGACGACCCGGTCGCGGTCCCGCTGGAGCGGGGTCCGCAGCGGGCACTCCTGCTCGTCCGCGGCCCGGTCGGCGGGCCAGGTCCGCGCGGCCGTGGGCAGCAGGAACGCGTCCTCGAACGCCCGGCGTCGAGCGTGCGGATCACCGAGCGACGTCGACAAGGGAGTCATCCCCGCGATTGTCGCACCCGCCGACGACGTGCGGCCGGCGGGCGCCACGTCTCGGCCCCGGCGGCCGAGCTGGAGAGCTTCTGCGGGCCGTACCCGTAGAACCTCTCCCGCTCGGGCCCGGCACGGCTTATGGTCGCGGACTGGCGACGGCCGCCTGGGCTGCGGCGACGCGGGCGATCGGCACGCGGAACGGCGAGCACGACACGTAGTCGATCCCGGAGTCCTGGAAGAACGCGATCGAGTCGGGATCTCCGCCGTGCTCCCCGCAGACGCCGAGCTTGAGGTCGAGGCGGGTCTTGCGCCCGAGCCACGCCCCCATCCGCAGCATCTGCCCGACGCCCGGGGTGTCGATCGTCTCGAACGGCGAGCGGTCGACGATCTGGGTCTCGACGTACCGGCCGAGGATCTTGCCCTCGATGTCGTCGCGGCTGAAGCCGAGCGCGGTCTGCGTCAGGTCGTTGGTGCCGAAGCTGAAGAAATCGGCGTAGTGCGCGATGTGGTCGGCGACGAAGCAGGCCCGCGGCAGCTCGATCATCGTGCCGATCAGGTAGTCCTCGCCCGCCGTCAGACCGGCCTCGGTGCCGGCGCGTTCGACGACCCCGCGCATGATCTCGAGCTCGCGCTCGTAGTCGACCAGCGGGATCATGATCTCCAGCCGCGGAGCGTCGCCGTCCCGGTCGCGGACCGCGTTGGCCGCCGCGAAGATCGCCCGCACCTGCATCTCGTAGATCTCAGGGAAGAGGATCCCCAGCCGGACGCCGCGCGTTCCCAGCATCGGGTTGACCTCGGACAGCTGATCGACCTGCTCGATCTCGTGCTGCAGCTCGGTCGTGTCCTCGCCCGCGTGCTCGGCGCGGAGCAGCTGCCGCTCCAGCTCGATCCGCGGCGGGAGGAACTCGTGGAGCGGCGGGTCGAGCAGCCGGATCGTCACGGGCAGGCCGTGCATCGCGGCGAAGAGGCCCTCGAAGTCCTGCTGCTGGAGCGGGCGCAGCTCGTCCAGCGCCGCGCGGCGGGTCTGCTCGTCGTCGGCCATGATCATCGCCCGCATCTTCGGCTGGCGATCGGCGGCCATGAACATGTGCTCGGTCCGGCAGAGGCCGATCCCCTCGGCGCCGAACTCGCGGGCCCGGACGGCGTCCTCGGGGCTGTCGGCGTTGGTCCGCACACCGAGCTCCCGGAGCTCGTCGGCCCAGGTCAGCACGGTCTGGAACGCCTCGCTCATCCGCGCCTCGACCAGCGGTACGTCGTCGGTGGTGACCTCGCCGCTCGAGCCGTCGAGCACGAGCAGGTCACCGGCGCGGGCGATCACGGTGCCGCGCGGGCCGGCGTCGCCGTCGGCGGCCAGACGGATCTCCTGTGCGTCGGCGTCGATCTCCAGGCTGCTGGCTCCCGAGACGCAGGGTCGACCCATCCCGCGGGCGACCAGCGCGGCGTGGCTGGCCTTCCCGCCCTCGGCGGTCAGGATGCCCTTGGCCGCGTGGAAGCCGGCGACGTCCTCGGCCTCGGTGAACCGCCGGGCCAGGATCACGGCCTCGCCCCGCTCCGCCGCCGCGACCGCGTCCTCGGCGCTGAAGACGACGGTGCCCTTGGCCGCGCCCGGGGAGGCGTTGACCCCGCGGGCGACCACCGCGAACGTCGCCTTCGGGTCGAGCGTCGGGTGCAGCAGCGCGTCCAGGCCGTCGGCGTCGATCGTGCGCAGCGCGGCGCCACGGTCGAGCAGGCCTTCGCCCACCGCGTCGACCGCGAACCGGACCGCCGCCTGGGCCGGCCGCTTGGCGTTGCGCGTCTGCAGCATGTACAGACGGCCTTCCTCGATCGTGAACTCGGTGTCCTGCATGTCGCCGTAGTGGCGCTCGAGGCTGCGCAGGATCTCCATCAGCTCGCGGTGCGCGTCCGGCATCACGCGCTCCAGGTCGGCGATGTCCTGCGTGTTGCGCACCCCCGAGACGACGTCCTCGCCCTGCGCGTTGACCAGGAAGTCCCCGGACGGCTCGGGCGCGCCCGTCACCTCGTCGCGGCTGAACGCGACGCCCGATCCCGACGTCTCGCCCTTGTTGCCGAAGACCATCTGCTGGACGTTGACCGCGGTGCCCCAGTCGTCCGGGATCCGGTTGAGCCGCCGGTAGGCGATCGCCCGGTCGCCCGTCCACGAGTCGAAGACCGCGCGGATCGCCCCGTCGAGCTGGACGGCGGGGTCCTGTGGGAACGGCTCGCCCGTCGTCTCGGCGTAGATCGCCTTGAAGCGGCCGGCCAGGTCGCGCAGCGCGGCCTCGTCGAGCTCGGTGTCCAGCCGGACGCCCTGCTCGCGCTTGAGCGCGTCGATCGCGCCCTCGAGCCGCTCCCCGGGAACCCCGCGGACGACGTTGGCGTACATCTGGACGAACCGCCGGTACGAGTCCCAGGCGAACCGCGCGTTGGCGGTCTTTGCCGCCAGTCCCTCGACCGACGCATCGGTCAACCCCAGGTTGAGGACCGTGTCCATCATCCCCGGCATCGACTCGCGGGCCCCGGAGCGGACCGAGACGAGCAGCGGATCGGCCGGGTCGCCGAGGCGCTTGCCGGTGAGCTGCTCCAGCCGCCGAACCGCCTGCCGGACCTGCTCGTCCAGGCCGTCGGGATAGACCCGCTCGGCGCGCATGTAGGCCACGCACGCCTCGGTCGTGATCGTGAACCCGGCCGGTACGCGCTCGGCGCCGAGGATCCGTGTCATCTCGGCGACGTTGGCGCCCTTGCCCCCCAGCAGATCGCGCTGCTCCTTCGACCCGGCAGAGAAGTCCTGGACCCAGCTGAGGTGTGCTCCCATCGCTTGCATACTAGTGGCGCTCCGGACGTCATCCCGACGATCGAGGGGTTCTGTCGCGGAGCTCGACGCCCAGGTGGTTGCGCGCCAGGTCCTCGATCACCCCCCGAACCTGGTGCGCCGCGCGCGACTCGACGGGCGGCGCGGCGGCCAGCGGGCGACCGAGCGCTTCGATCATGAAGACGACCGCGGCCTCGTCGATCGACGGCGCGCTGCGCTGGCAGCTGGCGCAGACCACCCCGCCGTGCGCGGCGTCGAAGCCGACCAGCGCGTCGGTGCGCCCGCAGTGGACGCAGGCCCCGAGCGCCGGCTGCAACCCGTGGGCGTAGAGCAGCTTGAGCCGGAACGCCAGCTGGAGGCCCTCGGACGCCGACGCGGGATCCGCGTCGAGCACCGCGAGCATCGTCCGCAGCAGCCCGTGAACCGCGTGCGCCGGCTCGTCGGGGACCGACGTCCGGTCGACGATCCCGCAGGCCCGCTGCGCCTCGGTCATGGCCCCGTGGTGCGTGAGGATCCGATGGTGGACCGCGACCGAGTCGGCCCCGACCACGGTGTGCAGGTCGCTGCGGCCGGTCTGCAGCTCCAGCTGGACCACCGCCAGCGGCTCGAGGCGACCGCCGAGCTTGCTCTTGGGTCGCCGGGCTCCGCGGGCGATCGCCCCGATCCGGCCGTGCTCCGGCGTGATCGCGTGCAGGATCCGGTCGGCCTCGCCGTACCGCATCGACCGCAGGATCACCGCTTCGGTGCTGACCCGGCGGCTGCTCACCGCTCCACTGTACGTTGTGAAGGTATGAGTTCGTCCGTCACGGTCTACACCACGGTTGCGTGCCCGTACTGCGTGCGCGCCAAGGCGCTGCTCGACGCCCGCGGAATCTCGTACGACGAGATCCACGTCGGCCGCGAGCCCGAGGCCCGCGCCGAGCTGGCCCAGAAGACGGGGATGATGACCTTCCCGCAGATCCTGATCGACGACGAGTTGGTCGGCGGGTTCGACGAGCTGTCGGCGGCCGACAAGTCGGGTCGGCTCGCCGAGTTGACTGCCGCCGCCTGAGCCGCGCTCAGCCCCGCGGTCGCGATGCTCGCGGCCGCGGCTGGCAGCGGTCGCAGCTGTAGGTCGAGCGCTGCGCGACGGTGCGGCGGATCACGGGCGTCCCGCACTCGGGGCACGGCAGGCCCTCGCGGCGGTGCACCCGGAAGTCGTTCTGGAACCAGCCCTCGAAGCCGTCGACGTGGCGGAAGTCGTCGATCGTCGCCCCACCCGCGGCGATCCCGTCCTCGAGCGACCGCCGGACCCCCGCCGCCAGCGCGGCGCACTGCGCGAGCGTCAGCTGCTCGCCGCGGCGCAACGGGTGGACTCGGGCGTGGAACAGCGCCTCGTCGGCGTAGATGTTGCCGACGCCCGCGACGACCTTCTGATCGAGCAGCAGCGCCTTGATCGACGTGCGGCGGCCGCGGATCGCGCGGTGCAGTGCCCGGCCGTCGAACGCGTCGGACAAGGGCTCCGGGCCCAGCCGCGCGTCCAGGTAGGCGTCGGCCGACGCGTCGTCGTCGAACCAGAAACCCGTACCGAACCGCCGCGGATCGCAGAACCGCACCGTCGAGCCGTCGTCGAGCGTCAGCACCACCCGCTGGTACGGCACGTCGTCGGGGCTGTCGACCAGCAGCACCCCGGTCATTCGCAGATGCAGCAGCAGCGTTCCGCCGTCGGTCCGCCAGATCAGGTGCTTGCCCCGACGCTCCAGCGCGAGCAGCCGCCGGTCGGTCAGCGCCGCCTCCGTGACGGCCGTGTCCTCGGGCTGGCACCAGCGCGGATCGCGGATCTCGACCGACCGCACGATCCGTCCCTCGAGGTGCGGACGCAGCTGGCGGGTGACGGTCTCGACCTCGGGCAGCTCGGGCATGCCCCACCAAGGGTGCCAGAGCGCCCCCGTGTCCCCGCCGGCCGGCGCGTGTACGGTGGGCCGATGACCCGCCGGAGACACCGATGACCGACGTCGTGCTCCCTCTGGGACTGGCCCTGATCATGGTCTCGCTCGGTCTGACGCTCCGGATCGCGGACTTCACGCGGATCGCCCGTCAACCACGCGGGATCCTGCTCGGGCTGGCCAACCTGATCGTGCTCTCCCCCGTCCTGGCCTTCGGAATCGCAACCCTCTACGGGCTCGACCCGCTGTTCGCGGTCGGACTCGTGCTGCTCGGTGCCTCCCCCGGCGGCACGATGGCCAACCTGCTGACCCACCTGGCCCGGGGCGACACCGCGCTATCGGTCTCGATGACCGCGCTCAGCAGCCTGCTGGCGGTGGTCACCGTGCCGCTCTACCTGGCGCTGGCGGTCTCGGTCTTCGACGCGCCGATCGGGACCGAGATCTCGGTGCTCGGCGTCGTGCTGCCGGTCTTCGCGATCACGATCATGCCGTTGGCGATCGGCATGACGATCCGCGCAAGGGGCGCCGAGTGGACGGCGCGGAACCAACCGCGCGTCAGCAAAGTCGCTCTCGGGTGCTTCGTGCTGATCGTGGTCGGCGCCGTCGCGACCGAGGTCGAGACGGTCAGCGCCCACGTCGACGAGCTGATCCTCGCCACGCTGACCCTGAACCTGCTGGCGATGGCGATCTCGTACGGGATGTCGCGGGCCGCGAGGCTGACCCAGGCCCAGGCGACCGCCGTCGCGCTCGAACTGGGTGTGCACAACAGCGCGCTGGCGATCGCGATCGGCTCGCTGCTGATCGACGAGCTGACGATCCCCGCGGCCGTCTACAGCGTCTGCATGCTGATCACGGGCGGCCTGTTCGCGCGGATGATGGCGCGGCGGAACACGACGAACCTGGCCATCGCCCCCGCAGCGGCGGTTCCCGAGCGGATCTAGGCGGCGCGGGCCAGCGCTTGCCGCCTCGTGCCGCCTAGACCGTCACAAGGCCACGCGGCGACCGTTAGACGGTCGCGGCGTGCAGCGCCCGCGGGTGGGCGTCGCGGTAGACGTCCTGCAGCCGCTGGGCCGACAGATGGGTGTACATCTGCGTCGTCGCGATGTCGGCGTGGCCGAGCATCTCCTGCAGGGTGCGCAGGTCGCAGCCCCCGGCCAGCAGATGGGTGGCGAAGCTGTGGCGCAGGGTGTGCGGGCTCATCCGGTCGTCGAGCCCCGCACTGCGGGCGTGACGCTGGACGATCTTGTAGAGCCCCTGCCGACTGAGCCGCCCGCCACGGGCGTTGACGAACAGCGCCGGCTCGGCGTGCTTGGTCCCGATCATCGTGGCTCGCGACTCGCGCAGGTAGAGCGAGACCGCTTCGACGGCGCGCCGTCCGACCGGCACCAGGCGCTCCTTGCGGCCCTTGCCGCGGGCGCGGAGCATCCCGTCCTCCAGATCGACGTCGGCGACGTCCAGGCCGGTCGCCTCGCTGGCGCGCAGGCCGCAGGCGTACATCAGCTCGAGGATCGCGCGGTCGCGCAGGGTGATCGGATCGGCATCGCCGTGACGGCCGGGCATCGCCAGCAGCTTGGCGACCTCGGCGCGGGTCAGGACCTTCGGCAGCTGCTCGCGCTTGCGTGGGCCGCGCACGTCGGCGGTCGGGTCCGCTTCGAGCAGGCCCTCGCGGCGGACGTGACGGTAGAAGCTGCGCAGGCAGGCCGCCTTGCGCTGCACCGTGGCGGCCGCGGCGGGACGCTTGACGGTGCCGTCGCGACCGGTCGATCCCGCCGCCAGCCCGTTGAGGAACGCCGAGACGTCCTCGCCGGTGGCCGCCAGCACGTCGACTCCCCGCTCGTCGAGGAACACGTCGTACTGCTGGAGGTCGGAGCGGTACGCCTCCAGCGTGTTCCGAGAGAGGCCCCGTTCGAACTCCAGGTAGGCCAGGAAGTCGAGCACCAGCGTGGTGATCGGACGAGTCGGGGCAGGCGCGGCGAGTGGTTGCATGTCCGCGACTGAGATAGGCCGCGGTGCGGTCCACCCCTCGTCGCTGCAACGGAGTGTGCGCGGGTCCGCCCCGCGCGGACGGCGGGAACCACTCCGAGCCCGCGACGCCCGGCCGTAGCGAGCTGCGTGCGTCCGACCGGCCTCAGGCTCCGGGCAGGCCGTTGGCCTTCGCCCACAGCAGCGCGAGCAACGTCTTGCCGTCGTTGGTCGCCGCGATCGCGCCATCGATGTCGGCGATCGGCCAGCGCACCAGCTCGATCCGCTCGTCCTCGCCGCTGTCGGCCGACGCGTCCGACAGGTCCCAGGCGCAGAACAGGTGGACGGTCTCGTCGAGGATGCCGACCGACGGCTGGAACGCGAAGACCGGCTGCCACTGCGCGGCGGCCCGGCCGATCTCCTCGGCGAGCTCGCGCTTGGCGCATTCGATCGGCTCCTCGCCCGGCTTGTCGAGCCGGCCCGCCGGGATCTCCAGGCTGTTCGGGTTGCCCGTCGCCTCGCGCGGCTGCCGGGTCAGCAGCAGGTCGGTCCCGTCGTGGACGAGGATGCCCACCGCCCCCATGTGCCGGACGATCTCGCGCTGGACCTCGACGCCGTCGGCGAAGCGGAACGTGTCCTCGACGAGGCGAACGATCCGGCCCTGGTGCAGGACCGTCCCTCCGACCCGTTCGAACTGGCGTGACTCGGCGGTGCTCATCGGACTCCTCGGTGCAGGCGGGACGGGACGGCTACTCGGTGGCGGGGCCCGGCCGGTGGCTCTCGAGGATCGTGAGCACCAGGTCGAGCGAGCGCTCGAGCGCCTCGGCGGGGATCGACTCGCCCGGCTCGTGGGCGCCGCGGTTCCCGCCGGACAGATTGACGGTCGGGATGCCCTGCGCGTTGAGCACGTTGGCGTCGCTGCCGCCGGCGTCCACGAACGGGCGGGGCTCGATCCCCAGGGCGGCCATTGCGGCGGAGGCGTGGACGACCGGGGCCGAGAGGCGCGTGTGCGCGTACGGACCGAACCGCGTCTCCATGCGCAGGTCCAGGTCGACCGGTCCGCGGGGATCGTGCGCGGCGTCGTGCAGGATCGCCTCGACCGTGTCGACCGTGGCCTGGAGATCGTCGCGGTTGGGGCCTCGGACCTCTCCGACGATCCGGGCGAAGGCCGGGACCACGTTGGTGGCCGGGTCGTGATCGGCGAGGTCGCCGCCGCTCACGTGCCCGACGTTGACCGTCGCGCCGTTCTCGAGCCGACCGGCGGGGAGCAGCGAGATCGCACGCGCGGCGGCCACGACGGCGCTGCGACCGTCCTCGGGCGCGATCGCGGCGTGCGCCGCCCGCCCGCGGTAGCGAGCGTCGAAGCGCACGTGCCCGGGCGCAGACATCACGACCCCGCCGACCGGGCTGGGGTGATCGATCACGTAGCCGCAGCGCGCGCGCAGGACCCGCCGATCGAGCTCGTGGATCCCCCGCAGCTGGGGTTCCTCCTGCACGGTGAAGAGCAGTTCGACCTCGACCGGGATCGGCCGTCGAGCCAGTCGCTCGGCCACCGTCAGCAGCACCGCCACGGTCGCCTTGTTGTCCGCGCCGAGCACGCCCCCGTGGCCATCGACCCACTCGCCGTCGCGCAGCTCGGGCTGGATCGCCGGACCGACCGCCACGGTGTCGAGGTGCGCGCACAACAGCACCGTGGGGACGACGACCGGGCCCGCGGAGAAGGGGAGCTCCCCCGCGTCCGCCGCCGGAGGGGTGGGAGCCTCCGGCGCCGCGTCCGTACCGCTCGGATCCTGCGCCGGGATCCGGCACAGCAGGTTGCCGGCGTTGCCGGCGAGCGCGGCCGCGGCGGCGTCCTCGTCGACCGTCAGGCCGAGGGCGCGCAGCGTGCCGACGACGTAGTCGGCGCAGGCGCGCTCGTCACCCGAGGGGCTGCGGATCGCGCACAGGGCGCCGAAGTGCGTCCCCAGCGCCGCGCGCTCGTTCGCCGTCGCCCGGGACGCCGCCTCGATCCGGACCTGCGCCATGGCGCGCCGTCTCGTTACGCGTTGGCGTTGGCGTTGGCCGTTGCTGCGGCGTCGCTGCCGGTGCGCTCCTGGGCGCGACGGTGCGCGGTGCTGACGAAGCCCTGGAACAGCGGCGACGGCCGCTCGGGACGGCTCTTGAACTCGGGGTGGTACTGCGCCGCGACGAAGAACGGGTGCTCCGGCAGCTCGACCGCCTCGACCAGGCGACCGTCCGGCGAGGTCCCGCCGACGACCAGGCCGGCGTCCTCCAGCCGCTTGCGCAGCGTGATCGAGACCTCGTAGCGGTGGCGGTGCCGCTCGTATACGGTCTCCTCGCCGTAGAGCGCCTGGATCCGGGTGTCGGGCTGGAGCTTGACCGGGTCCGCGCCCAGGCGCATCGTGCCACCGAGGTCCCGGACCTCCTTCTGCTCCGGCAGCAGGTCGATCACGGGCCACTCCGTCTCGGGATCGAACTCGGTCGAGTTCGCCCCCGGCATCCCGGCCACGTGGCGGGCGAACTCGGAGACGGCGATCTGCATCCCGAGGCAGATCCCCAGGTACGGGATCCGCTCCTCGCGGGCGACCTTGCAGGCGATGATCTTGCCCTCGATGCCCCGACCGCCGAAGCCGCCGGGGACGAGCACGCCGTCGACGCCCGAGAGCAGCTCGCGCGCGACGTCCTCGCTCTCGAGGTGCTCGCTGTCGACCCACTCGATCTCGATCGCGGTGCCGTCCCACGCTCCTGCGTGCTTGAGCGCCTCGATCACCGACTTGTAGGCGTCCTCGAGCTTGATGTACTTGCCGACGACGGCGATCCGGGTGGTGCCGCTGGCCGCGTGGACGCGACGGACGATCTCCTCCCAGGCGCTGATGTCGGCCGGCGGAGCGTCGATGCCGAAGTGGTCGACGACGCGCTGATCGACGAGCTCCTGCTTGTACCAGAGCGGGATCTCGTAGACGTCGCCAACGTCCTTGCCCGAGATCACCATGTCCTCCTGGATCGCCGTCGAGTGGGCGATCTTGGTGCGGATGTCGCGGCTCAGCTCCGCCTCGGAGCGGCAGATCAGCATGTCGGGCTGGAGGCCGATGCGGCGCAGCTCGTTGACCGAGTGCTGCGTCGGCTTGGTCTTCAGCTCGCCGGCGTGCTTGATGTACGGCACCAGGGTCAGGTGGACGTACATGCAGTTGCGACGGCCGACGTCGACCGGGAACTGGCGGATCGCCTCGAGGAACGGCAGCGACTCGATGTCGCCGACCGTGCCGCCGATCTCGCAGATCACGACGTCGACGTTGCTCGACTCGCCCGCGAGCTTGATCCGGTTCTTGATCTCGTTGGTGATGTGCGGAACGACCTGGACGGTGCCGCCCAGGTAGTCGCCGCGACGCTCGCGGCGGATCACCGTGTCGTAGATCCCGCCGGTCGTGACGTTGGACGCCTTCGACGTGTTCGTGTTGGTGAAGCGCTCGTAGTGCCCGAGGTCGAGGTCGGTCTCGGCGCCGTCCTCGGTCACGAAGACCTCGCCGTGCTGGTACGGCGACATCGTGCCCGGATCGACGTTGATGTACGGATCGAGCTTCTGCAGCGACACGGACAGGCCGCGCGCGACCAGCAGCCGGCCGATCGACGCGGCGGCGATGCCCTTCCCCAGGGACGAGACCACCCCTCCGGTGACGAAGATGTACCTGGTCGGGGAACGGTCGGGCACGCGGGAAGGGTCCTTGCTGATCTTGCGGAAGCGGCCACTCCCCGGCGGGCCGAGGGCGGGTCCGGGTGGGCGCCCGGACCTCTGTGACCGCTAAAGACGGTACCGGGTGCGCCGGACAGGCCCGGGCCCGCCTCGGTTCGTACCCACGGGCCGGTCGGCCCGACCTGCAACGATCGCGGTATGGAGCAGAAGACCGACGAGCAGTGGCGCGAGGAGCTCACCCCCGAGCAGTACGCGGTGATGCGGCAGTGCGGCACCGAGCCGGCGTTCACCGGCCAGTACTGGGACACCAAGGACGACGGCACCTACCGCTGCGCCGCGTGCCACGCGGAGCTGTTCGCCAGCGACACCAAGTTCGACTCCGGCACCGGCTGGCCGAGCTTCACCGATCCCGTCGTCGCCGAGGCGGTGACGCTGCACGAGGATCGCTCGCACGGCATGGTCCGGATCGAGGCCAAGTGCGCCAACTGCGGCGGCCACCTGGGCCACGTCTTCCCGGACGGTCCGGGCAGCTCGGGCCAGCGTTGGTGCATCAACTCGAACGCGCTCGACCTGAAGACCGGCGCGGACGCCTAGCCGGGCGGTCCGGGTCCCGCCCGCGGCGGGACCCGGCGGCTCGATATCGCCGCCCGCAGCGCCGTGACTACGCCGCGCTGCGCAGCTCCTTGGCGTGACGCAGCGCGCCCTTGTCGCCCTCCTCGGCGCCGAGCATCCGGACCAGCTCGCCGACGACCTCGCGGTCCTTCAGCCGCCGGACGACGGTCCGGGCGGGCTCGACGGTGGTGTCCTTCTCGATCGCGAAGTTGCGGTCCGCCAGCGCGGCGATCTGCGGCAGGTGGGTGATGCAGAGCACCTGTCCCGCCTGACCGAGCGACCGCAGCTGCTCGCCGACGGCGCGTCCGGTCTGCCCGCCCACGCCGCTGTCGATCTCGTCGAAGACCTGGGTTCTCGCCGCACCGGCGCCGTCGGAGCCGACGACGGCCAGCAGCGCCAGCATCACGCGCGACAGCTCGCCGCCGGACGCCGACTCGCGCACCGGGGCGGCCGGAACGCCCGGGTTGGGCGCGAGCAGCAGCTCGCAGCGGTCCTCCCCGGTCGCCACGGCGTCGCGCGGCTCCAGCCGCACCTCGAGCTGCGCGGCGGGCATCGCCAACTCGGTCAACCGCTCGACCACCGCGGTCGCCAGGGCCGGGGCGCGCTCGGCACGGGTCGCGGTCAGCCGCGCGGCGAG
>JBAZOW010000007.1:0-27735 GCA_041648495.1 Patulibacter sp. | reverse complement strand
GAGCGTCCCGCGGTCCGCCCGGTGGTCTCGGCGGTGGCCTGGAAGCCCATCCGGACCAGCACCGCCGCGACCAGGCCGAGCAGCGTCGGCAGCAGCGGGCCGTCGAGCCCGAGCACGCCGATCGCGATCGCGTGGGCCAGCAGCAGCCCCTGGGCGATCGTCGCCGCGACCTCGCCGACGCCGAGCAGGACCGCGCCGCGCAGCTGGCGGCGCAGGCCCGGAACGGCGTCCAGCAGATCGCGGCGCGGGGGACCCATCTAGTCCTCGGCCGCCCGCCGCTGCTCCAGCGCCTGCAGGGGCGACTTCGCCTTCTCGAACCCGTCCGCCTGGACCCGGTGACGGAAGACCCAGTAGCTCCAGCCCTGGTAGAGCAGGACCACGGGGACGATCGTCACGGCGACCCAGGTCATCACCTTCAGGGTGTACGGCGAGGACGAGCCGTTGGCGATCGAGACGGTGCCGGCGGCGACGTCGGTCGACGGCAGCACGTTCGGCCAGAGCTGGGCGAACAGCAGCACGCCGACGCCGAGGATCGCGACGACCGTGGCGGCGAAGGCGATCGCCTCACGACGCTGGACGACCGCCCAGCCGGCGACCAGCAGCGCTCCGGCGGCGACGGCCAGCGCGGCGACGGCGACCGGCGAGATCCCGGCGTCGTAGCCACCCGTCCCGGCGAGCGTCCAGATCCCGAAGCCGCCGCCGAGCAGCGTCGCCACGGGCCAGATCCGGATCGCGATCCGCTGGGCCCGCTCCCGCACCGCTCCGGTGCTGCGCAGGCCGAGGAAGGTCGCGCCGTGCAGCGCGTAGATCGCCAGCACCGCGAACGCCCCGGTCAGCGCGTAGGGGTTGAGCAGGTCGAGCAGGGTGCCGCTGTAGTTGGAGTCGGCGTCGAGCGGGATCCCGCGGACGACGTTGGTCAGCGCGAGGGCGACCGCGAACGGCGCGACGTACGACGAGATCACCAGGACGACGTCGCAGCGGCGCTTCCACTGCGGGTCGTCGAGCTTGACCCGCCACTCGATCGCCAGCACGCGCACGATCAGCGCGACCAGCAGCAACGTCAGCGGCAGGTACATCGCCGAGAACATCGCGGCGTACCAGTAGGGGAAGGCGGCGAACATCGAGGCGCCGGCGACGATCAGCCAGACCTCGTTGGCGTCCCAGACGGGACCGAAGGTGCGGATCGCCTGTCCGCGCTCGTCGGCGTTCTTGGCGGCGAACGGCAGCAGCATGCCGACGCCGAAGTCGAAGCCCTCGAGGACCAGGTAGCCGGCCCAGAAGAAGGCGATCAGGAGGAACCAGACGGTGGCGAGATCCATGATGGGCTCCTAGTAGGCGAGGGACGGGAGGGGAGGCTTGGCCGGCGACTCGTCGTCGTCATCCGGGTCCGGCAAGGGATCGGGACCTTTGATCGCGAGCTTGCGGAAGAGCCAGAACTCGATCGCGCCGATCACGACGTAGAGCACGATGAACACGCTCAGCGAGATTGCGACGGTCGACGCGCCGAGCTGCGAGATCGCGTCCTCGGTCTTCAGCAGTCCGGTCACGGCCCACGGCTGTCGCCCGATCTCGGTGAAGATCCAGCCCGCCGCCTGGGCGAGGAAGCCGCCGATCAGTGCGCCGAACCCGAGGCAGCGGAACCACTTGCGGCGCGACATCGCGGCGACGCCGCCGGGCTTCTTGCGCTCGATCAGCAGGCCGACCGCGGCGAACAGCGCCATCAGCACGCCGGCGCCGACCATGGTGCGGAAGCTCCAGTAGGTCATTCCGACGATCGGGTAGTACTCGGCGGCCTTCGGATCGCGTCCGCGGTCGATCTCGTACTGGGCGTACTTCTCCTGGTATTCCTTCTGCAGGTCGTTGATCCCCTCGACGTGCCCGTTGAAGTCGTTGGTCTCCATGAAGCTGTAGAGCTTCGGGATCTCGATGCTGAAGCTCAGCCGCTCCGGCTTCTTCTCGAACGGGGCGATCGCCATCAGCGAGAGCGGGGCACCGCTGCGACTCTCGTAGAGCGCCTCGGCGGCGGCCATCTTCATCGGCTGCTTCTCGGCGATCTGCTGGCCGAAGAAGTGGCCGACGGTGATCGTCGCCAGGGCGAAGACGAGCATCCCGCGCAGGCCCCAGCGGACCGAGCGTCGGAAGAAGCCCGTCTCGTGCCCGGGCTTCCGGCCGAGGTGCCAGATCGAGATGCCGACGATCAGGGCGGCGGCGCTGGTCAGGGCGGCCGGGATCGTGTGCAGGTAGGCGTAGATCGCGATCGGGTTGGTCAGCAGCTCCCAGATCGAGGTCAGCACGGCGTTGCCGGTGACCGGATCGATCTCGTAGCCGACCGGGCTCTGCATCCAGGCGTTGGCGGCGAGGATGAAGTACGCCGAGAGGTTGGTGCCGATGAAGACGAGCCAGATCGAGGCCAGGTGGAGCTTCTTCGGCAGGCGGTTCCAGCCGAAGATCCAGATCCCGAGGAAGGTCGATTCGAGGAAGAACGCCCCGAGTCCCTCCATCGCCAGCGGCGCGCCGAAGACGTCACCGACGTAGCGCGAGTAGGCGCTCCAGGCCATGCCGAACTGGAACTCCTGGACCAGGCCGGTGGCGATCCCGATCGCGAAGTTGACCAGCAGCAGCTTGCCCCAGAACTGGGTCATCCGCAGGTACTGCTCGTCGCCGGTCCGGACCCACTTCGTCTGCATCGTCGCGACGAAGGCCGAGAGGCCGATCGTCAATGGAACGAAGATGAAGTGGAAGAGCGTCGTGAAGGCGAATTGCCAGCGCGCGAGCTCGATGACGTCCACAGTGAAACTCCCGGGGTCGACGACCGTCGCGGGTCGTGGAGCCCACGCCCGGGCGGTCGGTGAGGGAACGTCACGGGTTCGTGGGGGAAGGCGATCCGCGGCGGCGCCGGAATCCCCGACGCGCCTTCACCGTACGACTGCGACCCGGGGTCCACTAGGCCGAGAAATCGACCTAGGCCATAACTTCGTGTTATTAGCTACGAACCCGGATAACTGACCGGAACGGTCGGGATACGCGTCGTGTGATCCCCGTCTCAGACGGGCGATCCGGCCAATGCCTCGACAAGTTGGTCGACCGCTGACGACGGTCGCCGACTCGAAACCAGGACGACGAACCGGCGGCTCAGTACCGCGCGCTCGACCGGCCGCACCTCGACCTCGGATCCGGGGGGCAGGGAGAGCCGCGAGACGATCGCCGGAGCCCCGATCTCGGTGCTCGCCTGGAGCGCCGCCGCCGTCGAGCTGACCTCGAGCATCGGCGCCACCAGGCGACGGCCGATCGCCGCCAGCTGCTCGTCGAGCACCGCACGCTGGTTGGACCCCGGCTCGCGCAGGATCAGCGGAGTCGTGGTCAGCGCGTCGAGCGGCACCTCGTCCAGCGCGCGCCAGGGGTGGCCCTCGGGCACCGCAACGACCAGCTGGTCGTCGGCCAGCGTCGGGCTCTCCTCGTCCTCGCCGGGTCCGGATGCCGCGATTCCGACGTCGGCCCGTCCGGAGGTGATCAGGTCGCGGACCAGGCTGGAGTTGCAGACGATCAGCTCGACCGGCTCGTGCCCGGGCTGGCGGTGGAAGGCGTTGAGCAGCGAGGGCAGCAGCGACTCGGCCGCGACCGCACTGGCCGCCAGTCGCAGCGGACGGGGTCGCCCGCGCAGCTGGAGCGCGGCCCGCTCCAGGTCGTGCAGCTCGTCGAGCACCCGCTGGACCGAGTAGAGCCACTGCTCGCCGGCCTCGGTCGGCGTGACGCCGCGCGGCGAGCGCTCCAGCAGGCGGAAGCCGACGACCGCCTCGAGCTGCCGCAGGCGCTTGCTGACCGCCGGCTGCGACAGGTGCAGCTCCTTGGCCGCCGCGCCGATGCTGCGCAGCCGCACCGCGGCCTCGAACGCCCGCAGCTCGGTCAGGTCCGGCGTCCGGATCGGCGTGTCGGAGCTCACCCGGCGACGGTAGCGCGCGGGGGCGGGCGGGGAACGGGCACCCGTACACCCGTGCCGTCTAGCCTTCGGCCGATGACGGGCGGGGCGACGGACGGGACCACTATGCGGGCGATCCGCCAGCACGAGTTCGGCGGGCCGGACGTGCTCCGCTACGAGGAAGTCGCCCGTCCGGTGGCCGGCCCCGGTCAGGTCCTGGTCCGGGTCCGCTCGATCGGGATCAACTTCGCCGACACCCACACGCGCGAGAACAAGTACGTCCAGGCCGCCCACCTGCCGCTGGTCCCCGGGCAGGAGATCGTCGGCGTGCGCGAGGACACCGGCGAGCGGGTCGTCGCGCTGACCCACGGGGGCGGAGGCTACGCCGAGTACGCGGTCGTGCCGGAGACGCTCTGCGTGCCGATCCCCGCGGCGCTGCCCGACGACCAGGCGCTCGGTCTGCTCGTCCAGGGCCTGACCGCCTGGCACCTGCACCGGACCTGCGGACGGCTGGAGGGCGGCGAGACGGTCGTGGTCCACAGCGCGGCGGGCGGCACCGGGTCGCTGACCACGCAGCTGGCCCGGCCGATGGGGGCCGGGCGGGTGATTGCCACCGCATCGAGCGCGGAGAAGCGCGACCTGGCGCTCACGCTCGGCGCCGACGTCGCGATCGACTCGTCCGCCGACGACCTGACCGAGCGGCTGGTCGCCGCCAACGACGGCCGGATGGTCGACGTGGTGATCGACATGTCCGGCGGCCCGGTCTTCGAGGCGTCGCTGCGCGCGCTCGCCCCGTTCGGCCGGATCGTCGTCTGCGGGATCGCGTCGAAGGAGCAGAACCACGTGCGCACCGGCCACCTGCTGCGCCACTCGCGCTCGGTGATCGGGTTCTGGCTGTTCCACAGCCTCGACGACCCCGAGCGGCGGTTCCGTGCGCCGCTGATCGACCTGTTCGCGCGCGCGGCGCGCGGAGAGGTCCGGGTCGTCGTCGGCGGCCGCTGGCCGTTGGCCGAGGCGGCCGAGGCGCACCGCGCGCTGGTCGCGCGGCGGACCACCGGCAAGCTGATCCTCAACGTCTGAGGGCGGACTGCGGGCCGGCTGCGGGCCCGCTGCCGAATGACGACCGGTCGCCATTCGCCATCCCCCGGGCATCGAACGGCGACCGGTCGGCGTTCGGTCATCGGCGACGAAGACGATCGGTGTTCCCGTCGGGCGGGTGGCGGCGGGTAATGTCTCGGGTCGATGACCGCGTTTGCCGACCTCCGCCTGTCCGAACCCGTGCTCGAGGCTCTGCGCGAGATCGGGTACGAGAAGCCCAGCCCGATCCAGGCCCAGGGCATGCCGCCGATGCTCGAGGGTCGCGACGTGATCGGTCAGGCCCAGACCGGGTCCGGCAAGACCGCCGCGTTCGGCGTGCCGATCGTCGAGTACGTCGACCCGACGAGCTCCGACACCCAGGCGCTGGTGCTGACGCCGACGCGCGAGCTCTGCATCCAGGTCACCCAGGCGATCCGCTCGTTCGGGGTCAAGAAGAACGTCGAGGTCGTCGCGACCTTCGGCGGCGCCCCGATCCGCGAGCAGATCTCGCGGCTGCGCTCCGGCGCGCACGTCGTCGTCGGCACGGTCGGCCGGGTGCTCGACCTGATCGACCGCGGCGCGCTGCAGCTCGGCTCGTGTCGCTTCGTGGTGCTCGACGAGGCAGACGAGATGCTCGACCTGGGCTTCCTCGAGGACGTCGAGAAGATCCTCCGCCGCACCCCGAACGGCCGCCAGACCGCGCTGTTCTCCGCGACGATGGCGCCGCCGATCCGCAAGCTCGCCGACAACTACCTCTACGAGCCCGAGCACGTGAAGGTCAAGGCCGACACGCTGACCGTCGACTCGGTCGAGCAGTTCCGGGTCGAGGTCGCGTCGAAGGACAAGCCGGAGAAGCTGGCCGAGGTGATCGCCGCGGAGCGTCCGCGTCAGGCGATCGTCTTCTGCCGCACCAAGATCGGCACCGACCGGCTGTACCGGCTGCTGAAGGACCGCGGGCAGAACGCCCGCGCGCTGCACGGCGACCTCTCGCAGGGCCAGCGCGACGGCGTGATGCTGGCCTTCAAGGGCGGCCGCGTGCCGATCCTCGTCGCGACCGACGTCGCGGCCCGCGGCCTGGACATCTCGACCGTGACCCACGTCGTCAACTACGACGTGCCGCGTTCGCCCGACACCTACGTCCACCGGATCGGCCGCACCGGCCGCGCCGGCGCCTCCGGCCGCGCGATCACCTTCGTCGAGGCCAAGCAGACGCGCGAGCGCGAGGCGATCGAAGAGCACATCGGGATGGAGATCACCCCGTGGAGCGCGGGCGCCACCGCCGTCCGCGGGGCCGCGCCGACCACCGTGGAGCCGCCGGTCGAGGGCGTCGCGGAGCCGACCGTGGTCGACGACGACACGCAGGCCGAGGCGACGGAGGCTCGCCGCCAGAAGCCGCGTCGGGGCCGCAAGCCGCAGATCAACCGCGACGCCGACGAGCCGGGCACGCGGATCGTGCTGGCCCCCGGGACGAGCGCCGGGGTCGAGGTCCGCGACCTCGTGGCGGCGATCACCGAGGCGACGGGGCTCGACGGCGAGGCCGTCCGCGACGTCCTGGTGCTGGAGCGGTTCGCGCTGGCGACGGTGCCGTCCGCGAACGTCGACGAGGCGGTCGACGCGATCAACGAGCGGGCCGGCGGCGAGCACGCGCTGTACGCCGAGGTCCTGGTTCCGCGCTGATCGGGCGTCGGGGGCGTCGCTGTAAACGCCGTGGTGAACGGACTCTTGCGGACTTCCGCACCGGATTCCCTTCCGTCGGTAGCATGGGAGATGTGACGATGTCCGAAGGTCAGCCCCCTCAGGAGACGCCCGCGGCCGCCGAGGGCGGCATGGTGCGCGCGTGCGATCGCTGCGGCACGGTCTGCTCCGCCGACCAGGAGTGGTGCCTGGCGTGCGGCGTGCGGATGTCCGCCGTCAGTTCGCGCCTGCCCGGGCTGCGAGCCGCCGGCGTCGTCGTCTCGCTGGCCGTGCTGCTGGCGGGCGGCGCTGCTGCGGCCTCCTACGCCGCGCTGCGTAGCGACACCTCGACCACGGCCGCCGCGCCGGCCGGTCCTGCGGGCACCCCCGTGACGCCGTCGCCGACCCCGCCGCCGGTCACGCCGGCCGAGGATCCCGCGATTCCGCCGCCGGCGACCGACGAGGAACTGCCGCCGGTCGACGACAGTGATCTCGGCAACGCCGAGGACCTGGCCGACGAGTTCGAGAACGACGCCTCCGACGTGGACCTCGGTCCCGACCTCTCGTCGGGCGCTCCGACGGCTCCGCCGGCCGCGACCCCGCCGGCCAGCACCCCGCCGGCCGACACCGGCAACGACCCCACCGACGTCACGGACTCGCCGAGCGACTCCGACAACGGGAACTCGGGCGGGGGCACCAAGACCGACCCCAAGACCACGACCGAGACCGAGACCGGTCCGATCACGCTGGCCAGCGGCCAGGGCTCGCTGTACGACCCGCTCGGCGTCATCGCGGACCGGGGCGACGAGGGCCGCGCGATCGACGGCAACGTCAAGACCTCGTGGCAGACCACGCTCGTCGAGGCCAAGACGGGCGAGTACGGCTACGTGCTCGACTTCGACTCGGCCACCGCGCTGAAGACGCTGACGCTCCACAGCCCGACCGAGGGCCTCAAGGTCAAGATCCTCGGCACCACCCGCAAGACGCTCCCGGCGTCGACGACCGACGCCCAGTGGGTCGAGCTGTCGCCGCTGCAGACGCTCAAGGGTGGCTCGGGGGCCAGCACCGACTTCAAGCTCGACGACGCGAAGAAGCTGCGTCACGTGCTGGTCCTGATCGCCGAGGCGCCCGGCACGCCGGCCGCCTCGCAGATCAACGAGATCGAGCTCTCGCGCTGAGTTCCCATGCTCGCCGTCGACGCCGGGCCGGTGGCCCGCGGCGACGGCGCAGCCCGCGTGCTCGAACGGCTCGTTAGGGTCGAGCGCGAGGTTTCCACCCCGACCACTGGAGGAGCGCCTTGAGCACCGCCACCATGAACACCAGCGAGGGCGAGATCGTCTTCGAGCTGTTCGAC
The DNA here is from genome assembly GCA_041648495.1 of Patulibacter sp. GTDB lineage: Bacteria > Actinomycetota > Thermoleophilia > Solirubrobacterales > Solirubrobacteraceae > Patulibacter. The sequence goes on along the minus strand of JBAZOW010000007.1, from coordinate 19,714 downwards.
GCCGACGCGCCGAAGACCGTTGAGAACTTCAAGAAGCTCGCCAACGACGGCTTCTACGACGGACTGATCTTCCACCGCGTGATCGCGGACTTCATGATCCAGGGCGGCTGCCCGCAGGGCACCGGCACCGGCGGCCCGGGCTACACGTTCGAGGACGAGTTCAACGATCACAAGATCGTGCGCGGCACGCTCGCGATGGCGAACGCCGGTCCGAACACCAACGGGTCGCAGTTCTTCATCGTCACCGCCGACTCGACCCCGTGGCTCGACGGCAAGCACACCGCGTTCGGCAAGGTCTCCGCCGGCGAGGACGTCGTGCAGCGGGTCGGCACCACACCGACCGGCCCCCAAGACCGCCCGGTCACGCCGATCGAGATCCGTTCGATCTCGATCACCGACTAGGGACTCGTCCCCAGTACGAACCGCTCGCCCCGCCTTCGCGCGGGGCGCGGTCTCGGGTCTTCCGTCCGGTAAAAATGACGCCCGCGTCACGTTTGCCGGACAAGTCGTTCCTGAAGCGCTAGGCTCTGACCATGAGCGCGCAGGAGCAGAGTTCCGCCGACGTCGATCAGGCCGGCGGGACGACCGCGGTCGTCGACGACCCGCACGTCGGCCAGAAGGCCGTGATCGACCCGGCCACCGGCGAGACCGTCGCCTGGGTCGACGACCTGGGTCCCGAGGCCGCCGCGACCGCCGCCGTCCGCGGCCGTGCCGTGCAGCCCGCCTGGGAGGCGCTCGGCTTCGCCGGTCGCGCCCGGGTGATGAAGCGCGCCCAGAAGTGGGTCACCGCCAACGCCGACGAGCTGGTCCGCACGATCGTCTCGGAGACCGGCAAGGCGTGGGAGGACGCGATGATGGCGGAGGTGCTCTACGCCGCCGCCGCGTTCGGCCACTGGGCGGACCACGCCGAGGACCTGCTGGCCGAGGAGAAGGTCAAGATCTCCTCGCCGCTGCTCAAGGGCAAGAAGGTCATCACCCGCTACGCCCCGCTCGGGCTGGTCGGCGTGATCGCGCCGTGGAACTACCCCTTCACCAACGGCTTCGGCGACTGCATCCCCGCGCTGATGGCGGGCAACTGCGTGCTCCTCAAGCCGGCCGAGAAGACGCCGCTGACCTCGCTGCTGCTGGCCAAGGCGCTCAAGGACTGCGGAATGCCCGACGGCGTCATGCAGGTCCTGACCGGCCGCGGCTCGGTGCTCGGCGACGCGATCATCGACCAGGTCGACATGATCATGTTCACCGGCTCGACCGAGGTCGGCCGCCACATCGGCGCCCGCGCCGGCGAGCGGCTGATCCCGTGCTCGCTCGAGCTCGGCGGCAAGGACGCGTTCATCGTCTGCGCCGACGCCGACCTGGAGCGTGCCGCCAACCAGGCGCTGTTCTACGGCATGTTCAACACCGGCCAGACCTGCGTGTCGGTCGAGCGCGTCTACGTCGAAGCCCCGGTCTACGACGAGTTCGTCGCCAAGGTCACCAAGAAGGCGCGCGCGCTGCGCAACGACCGGCCGACCGGTCCGGGGACCACGGACGTCGGCGCGCTGACCGTCGAGAGCCAGTTCGGGATCGTCAACGATCACGTCGAGGACGCCCGCCGCAAGGGCGCGCAGATCGTCGCCGGCGGCGACCCGGACCCCAGCCGTCCCGGCTACTGGTACCCGCCGACGGTGATGACCGGCGTCGACCACTCGATGACCTGCATGACCGAGGAGACCTTCGGGCCGACGCTGCCGATCATGAAGGTCGCCGACGTCGAAGAGGCGATCCGGATGGCCAACGACAGCCCGTACGGCCTGATGGCCTCGGTCTTCACCAAGGACATGGCCAAGGGCGAGCAGATCGCCCGCCGGATCGAGGCGGGCCTGGTCCACGTCAACGACTCGCTGGTCGGCTACGCCGCGATCGAGGCGCCGATGGGCGGCTGGAAGGACTCCGGCCTGGGCGCCCGCCACGGCGCGGTCGGGATCCGCAAGTACACGAACTCCCAGACGCTCGTGCTGTCCCGCTGGCACATCAAGAAGGAGCCGCAGGTCTACCCGTACACCGGCCGCGGCTTCAAGCTGCTGCGCGGCGTCACCCGCTTTTTCTACGGACGCGGCGAACGCGACTGACGCGGTCCGTGGCGGCCGCTGACCGGCGAATCTCGTCACCGGGGTGGGCGGGTCCCGTGTCCAGGAAACCAGCCTTGACTTGCGGGACCCGTCAACGACCTTCTTGGTCATCGACCACCACGACTCCACGTCATGAGTTCTGGCGATCCTGCTCCGCCAGTAGGGCCAGATACTCGCTGCGCGCCGCGAAGGTCTGGCCCATCTGCTCGGTCAGCTCGTCGAGGAACTCCTCGCGGTACGACGCGTCGGTCAGCACGCTGATCGCGAAGTAGACGCCGGAGAGCCCGCCGATCGCGAGGGCGACCCGCAGCAGCTCCTCGGTCAGCAGCAGGGGTGCCCCGATGTCCGGCGGCACCCAGACCGTGGTGCCCTTGGTCCCGATCCACGACTCCATCGTCGGCACGTCGATGATCAGCATCCCGAGCGCGACGAAGAACGCCGAGATCGCGGCGGTCACCACCAGCACCTGGAGCCCGTGGCTGATCAGCATCACCAGCCCGACGTTGGCCCGCTGCGGGCGTCGCAGCGGTGCGAACGGCGCCGCCTCCGGGTCCTCGGCCAGGTCGGCCGCGACCCCCGCCTCGAGCGTGCGGACCTCGCGCGGGATCCGCACCCCGAGGAAGGCCAGGACGACCACGCCCAACAGGATCCCGACCGCGATCATCGAGTCGTCCCGCATGTGGCCGAAGACCTGCCACATCTCGGCGTTGACGAACAGCACCAGCGCGAACAGCAGCAGCAGGGGGACCGCACGGGCCAGCAACATCAGCGAGACCGCGAGCTGGCCGGCCAGGTGGCGCAGCGTCCACAGCAGGATCGAGCCGATCCCGAAGCCGAAGCCGAGCGCGACGATCCCGAGCACCGCGAGGTTGACGCCGGCGGTGACCAGCGCGCTGGTCAGCTGGCCGTTGAAGATCAACGGCAGCAGTGCGGGCACCAGCACGAACCCGGTCAGCTCGGCGGGACCGAGATCCTCGGGGACCGCCAGCCACGGCCGCCGGCGCAGGCGGTTGCTCAGGGCGACGGCGGCCAGGGTGAAGGTCAGCGCGCCGACGATCGCCGCGACGTTGGCCAGCGGCGACCAGTCCAGGTTGAGCGCGCCGAGCAGCTCGACGACGAAGATCAGCGCCAGCAGCGGGTAGGCGCGATTGAAGGCGTCGGTGCGAGCCGACCAGTCCTCGATCAGTAGCGGGAGGCCGGCGCGACGGAAGCGGCGCTCGTATCGGGCGATCTGGTCCACGCCGCCATTCCACCGGATCACCCGGACGAGGCGCCCGGACGGCCGGACCGCGGGCCGAATCGTGCGCGGGGCTCGGGGACGGGTCGTAGACTCCGGCCCATGACGACGAAGCGTCCGCGAGAGGCTCGCGATGTCTGAGTTGCTGCTGTTGCGGCACGGGACCGCCGAGGACCACGGCAGTCGCCCCCACGACGCCGACCGACGGCTGGTGGCGCGGGGTGAGGAGGAGGCGCGCGCCGCCGGACGCGCGCTGGTCGCGCTCGACCGCGTGCCCGACGTGGTGATCGCCTCGCCGAAGGTCCGCGCCCGGCAGACGGCGGACCTGGCCGCCACGGCCTGGGGCGGGGCGGTGACCGAGCACCTCGCCGTCGTCGGGCTGGACGTCGACGAGGCGCTCGGCCTGGCCACGCTCGGCCCGCGGGTGCTGATCGTCGGTCACGAGCCGGACCTCTCGCAGGTCGTGCACGACCTGACCGGGGCGCGGACGAAGATGCGCAAGGGCGGCGTCGCGGTGCTCCGCGTCGGCGGTGGCGGACGGCTCGAAGCGCTGCTCGGTCCCCGCGAGCTCGAACGGGTCCGCTGAGTCATGCCCGAGCTGCCGGAAGTGGAGATCACCGCCCGGCTGCTCGACGAGGCGTTGCGCGGTCAGGTCGTCGAAGGCGCGTTCGCGCCCGGTCTGGCGACGATGCAGACCTTCGACCCGCCGCTGAGCGCGTTGGAGGGGGCGACGCTGACGGGGATCGGCCGGCGCGGCAAGCTGTTCCTGGTCGGCTTCGCGGGCGGCAAGCTGGCGCCGGTCGACGGGGCGGACGCGGACGCGACCCTGCTGATCCACCTGATGAGCGCCGGTCGGCTGCAGTTGTGGGACCAGCGCGCGTCGATGAAGGACCGCTCCAGTCGGTTGCTGGTGCGGATCGCCGGCGGCGAGCGCGAGCTGCGGCTGCGCGAGTTCGGCAAGAAGCACGCGGCGTGGGGACGGTTGCTGCGCCCCGACGCACTGGCCGAGGACCCGACGCTGACCACGCTTGGCCCCGAGGCCTGGCCCGACCCGCCCGACCTCGCGATCCTGCCGCCGCGCCGGACCCTGCGCGGCGCGCTGCGCGACCAGCGGGTGATCGCCGGGATCGGACGCAGCTGGGTCGACGAGATCCTCTGGGAGGCGCAGCTGGCGCCGCTGCGCCGGTGCGGCGACCTGGACGAGGACGAGCGGGCGCGGCTGCGCGAGACGATCCGCGTCGTACTCGACCGCACGCTCGCCGGCTACGCCGAGCAGCTCAGCCTGCCGCTGCCCGACAAGCTCCCGCTGCCGCTCCAGGTCCACCGCCAGGTCGGCAAGCCGTGCCCGCGCTGTGGCGACGAGATCCTCCGCGTCTCCTACGAGAGCGACGAGATGGCCTACTGCGCGACCTGCCAGACCGGCGGCAAGCCGTACAAGGACCGTCGCTTCTCGCGGTTGCTGATCGACTGACCGCCGACCGAGAATTCACCCCGCTCGGGCCCCGAACCTCTAAAGTGACGCCTGCGTCATGATTTTCACGGGGAGAGCGACATGAGCACGACCGGGGCGGCCGGAGACGATCGGCAGTTCGACACCGACTGGCTGGTGATCGGGTCCGGCTTCGGCGGGAGCGTCAGCGCGCTGCGGCTGACCGAGAAGGGCCACCGCGTGCTCGTGCTCGAGCGCGGCGAGCACTTCGACGACGAGGACATGCCGAAGAGCTCGTGGGACTTCCGGCGCTACTTCTACGCGCCCCGCCTGGGGATGCGTGGGATCTTCAAGATGACGTTCTTCCGCGACGTCACGATCATGAGCGGCGCCGGGGTCGGCGGCGGCAGCCTGACCTACGCGATGACGCTCTACGTCCCGCCGCGCGCCTTCTTCGAGGACCGCCAGTGGGCGGACCTGGCCGACTGGCAGGACGAGCTGGCTCCGCACTACGAGACCGCCCAGCGGATGCTCGGCGTGACCGACGTGACCGTCGACGACCCGGCCGACCAGCTGCTCAAGCGCTACGCCGACCACATCGGCGTGCCCGACACCTACCGCAAGGCGCGCGTCGGGACCTACCTCGACACGCCGGGGGAGACCGTCGCCGACCCGTACTTCGGTGGCGCCGGTCCGGAGCGCACCGGCTGCAGCAACCTCGGGCGCTGCATGCTCGGCTGCCCGCAGGGCGCCAAGAACAGCACGACCAAGAACTACCTGCACGTGGCGCGCAGCCTCGGGGCGCGGATCGAGGCCCGCCGCGAGGTCACGGCGCTGCGCCCGATCAACGGCCGCGACGGCGCCGACGGCTGGGAGGTCACCCACGAGCGGACGGCCGCACGACTGCGCAAGGACGTCCGCACGATCCGGGTCCGCGGCGTCGTGATCGCCGGCGGCGCGCTCGGCACCAACGAGCTGCTGATGCGCTGCCGGATGAACGGCGACCTGACGAAGCTCTCGCCGCGTCTCGGGCACCTGATCCGCACCAACAGCGAGGCGATCCTCGGGGTCACCGTCCCGGCGGGCCGCGCCGAGGCGCTGTCCAAGCGGGTCGCGATCACGTCCTCGATCTACCCCGACCCGCACACCCACATCGAGACCGTCACCTACGGTGCCGGGGGCGGGGCGATCCGCGGTCTGTTCACGGTGCTGACCGGCGACGGATCGCGGGTCACGCGACCGCTGAAGTGGCTCGGCCAGATGATCCGGCACCCGAAGTGGGTGTGGGAGCTGATGTTCAGCCGCGAATGGTCGCAGCGGACCGTCGTCGTCCTGGTGATGCAGACGCTCGACAACTCGATGAAGCTGGTCGCCAAGCGGCGGCGCGGCGGGCGGATCAAGCTCAACACCGAGCAGGACCCCAACCACCCCAACCCGACGTTCATCCCCGCGGCCAACGCGTTCGCCGAATGGCTGGCGCGGCAGACCGGTGGGGTGCCCGCGTCGTCGGTCAGCGAGGCCCTGTTCAACGTCCCGTCGACCGCCCACATCCTCGGCGGCACGCCGATCGGCGGCGACCCGGAGCACGGCGTGATCGACGCCGAGCATCGGGTCTTCGGCTACGAGAACCTGCTGGTCTGCGACGGCGCGGCGATCCCGGCCAACGTCGGGGTCAACCCGTCGCTGACGATCACCGCGATGTCCGAGCGGGCGATCGACCTGGTCCAGCCCAAGCCCGGCGCGGCCACCGTCACCCCGATCGGCCGGGTCGCGATCCCGGCGAAGACGGCAGGAGGCGAGCCCGAGCCGATGCCGGTCAGCCTGACCCCGAAGGGCGCGTTCAAGGAGCAGGCGCTGGCGGTGGAGTAGTCGCGACCGGGGGGCCCGGGCGCCCAGTCGCGGACGGTCGGGCGCACGTGGTCGGTCGCGGCGGGGTGGTCGCGCGCCCGCGGGCAGCCGCTGCGGCGTGGTCGAGCAGGGGCGGCGACCGGAAACGCCGTCGAGGTTCGACACGTAGAACGTGCTCAACCTCTACGGCGTCGTCCGGATCGCCGGGCCGCCGCCCGCCCGCGGCGGCCCGGCGGACCCACGCCCGTCAGCCGCCGACGGTCAGGACGATCTTGCCGCGGGTCGTGCCGGACTCGATCTGGTGGTGGGCCTCCGCCGCCTGCTCGAGTGGGAAGGTCGCCGAGACGTGCGGGCGCAGCATGCCGCGCTCGATCGTCCCGGTCAGCAGTTGCAGCTCGAGGCCGTCGGGGGCGACGAAGACCCGGGGCGTGAGGATCGTGTCGGGGGCCGGGTCGCCGGTCGCCGACGAAGGCAGGACGACGAACCGGCCGCCCGGGACGAGCGTGGCGTAGGCGGCCGCGCGCAGGTCGTGGCCCGAGCCGTCGACCACCAGATCGACCGGTGCGTCGATCTGCGCGGTCCAGTCGCCCTGGGTGCGATCGATGATCTCGGCGGCGCCGAGACCGCGGACGAAGTCGACGTTGTCGGTCGACGTCACCGCGATCACGTGCGCGCCGAGGTCCGCCGCGACCTGGACGGCGATGTGCCCGACCCCGCCGGCCGCGGCGGTGATCACCACGCGCCGGTTGGTCTCCAGATCGCCGGCGTCGGCCATCGCCTGCCAGGCCGTCAGTCCCGCCATCGGCAGCGCGGCGGTCTCGACGTCGGTCAGCGAGCGCGGCGAGCGGCTGAGCTGGCTGACGTGGGCGACGACGAACTCCGCGTAGGTCCCGGCCGCGCGGGGGAACCCGACCAGCCCGCAGACCCGGTCGCCGACGGCGAACCGGCTGACCCCGAAGCCGACCGCCTCGACCGTCCCTGCGACGTCCCATCCGGGGATCCAGGGGAAGCCGTCGGCCGCCGGGGCACCGAGGGCGGCGGCCAGCTCGGAGGACACGGGACGCTGCTCGTCGAGGAACTTCGCCGCTCCGGCTCCGCGGCGGGTCTTGGCGTCGACCGGGTTGACCCCGGCGGCAGCGACGCGGATCAGCACCTCGCCTGCGCTCGGCTCCGGCCGCGGCACCTCGCGGACCTCCAGGACGTCCGAATCGCCGGGAGCGAGTGCGACGACGGCACGCATCAGTGGGGAGGAGGCCATCGGTCGACCTTAGCTGTGCCGCCGTGCGAAACGTCACCGCGGTCGGTCTCCCGGCACCCGCGGCGACGCCCTGCATGCATCGCATGCCAGATGTCACCCCGGACGGGTCAGTGCCGAGTGGGGTGACACTCTGCACGTCCGCCAACGCTGCCGGGAGCCTGGTCGGCGGTCGCGCTCGCGGGTCTGGAACGATGGTCCTCCGCCCGTCCCCTCAACCCGGAGGCCCCCGATGCCGCTCCCCGAGATTGGTCAGCCCGCACCCGACTTCACCCTGCCCGCCGCCGACGGAACGTCGGTGACGCTGTCGGAGCTGCAGGGGCAGTGGGTCGTCGTCTACTTCTATCCCAAGGCCAGTACGCCGGGATGCACGACGCAGGCCTGCTCGATACGCGACAACCGCGAGGCCTACGCCGAGCGCGAAGCGCGGGTGCTGGGGATCTCCCCCGACCCGGTCGACAAGGTCGCCAAGTTCGTCGCGAAGCAGGAGCTGAACTTCACCCTGCTCGCCGACGAAGACCACGCGGTCTGCGACCTCTACGGCACCTGGATCGAGAAGTCGATGTACGGCAAGAAGTTCTGGGGCTCGTCCCGCTCCACGGTGATCGTCGACCCCGACGGCAACGTCGCGGAGGTCTTCGCCAAGATCGCCCCGAAGGCGCACGACGAGAAGGTGCTCGCCGCGCTCGATCGCCTGCGCTCTGCATAGGCCGGGTCCCAGCGGGAGCGGTTGATCGGGCTACGGCCCTTCAAGTCTCCCGGTGCGGCGATGTTGCAGCGGGCGCAACCGGCCGTGCACCGGGAGGCTCGAGCGGCCCTGACGACAGAGCTGCGGCTCCGCCCCTACGCCGTCAGGATGATCGGGGCGCCGTTCTGGATCACCACGGTGTGCTCAACGTGGACCGAGAGCGAGCCGTCGGCGGTGGCGATCGTCCACTCGTCGTCGCGCTCGACCAGCTCGGGCTTGCCGAAGGTCAGCATCGGCTCGATCGCCACGACCAGGCCCTCGGCGAGCGGGGCGCTCAGCTGCGGGACGTCGACGTTCGGCACGTCCGGCTCCTCGTGCAGCTGGCGACCGATCCCGTGGCCGCAGAGCTCGGCGAACGGCTTGGCGCCGTGGATCGCCGCCGTGTTCTGGACGGTGGCGCCGATCGTGCGCACGGGCGTGCCGGCGACCGCGGCGGCCAGCGCGGCCTCCAGGCACCGGTCGGCGACGTCGAGCAGCCGCTGGGCCTCCGCGCTGATCGTGCCGACGCCGACCGTGACCGCCGCGTCGGCGAAGAAGCCGTCGAGCTTCGGCGTGACGTCCAGCGTCACCAGGTCGCCCTCCTGCAGCTTGCGACCGCCGGGGATCCCGTGGACGACCTCGTCGTTGACCGAGATGCAGGTCGATCCGGGGAAGGAGTACGTCTCCATCGGACCGGACTCGGCGCCGAACTCGTGGAAGCAGCGGGCGGCGATCAGGTCGAGCTCCGCGGTGCTGACGCCCGGCACAACCGCCTCGCGCATCCGCCGGATCGTCTCGGCGACCAACGCCCCGACGCGCTTCAGGCCGTCGAGTTCCTCGGGGGTGCGGACGATCATGCGCCTAAGGGTATGCCGGAGCGGGGCCGCTCGGAGGTGAGGTGCGTCCGCCCGGCACGAGCTTCGAGCTCGCCCGGTCGAGGCGGGCAAACTCCGGAACCTCGCCGACGGCGGACGGCTGCTCAGCCGTCGGCGACGGGTCAGAGGTCCCGAAACCGGATTCGCTCGATCGAGCGGACCTCGCGGGTCGCGCCCCATTCGTTGCGGCCGAGCCGGGCCAGCGGTGCCAGGCGGTCGATCGCCGGCAGGCCGTCGTCGGCCATCGCGTCCGCGGCGATCGCCAGGTGCAGCACCCGACCGAAGACGACCGTCGACGTGCCGAAGGTCACGGTGTGGTGCAGCTCGCACTCGATCGCGACCGGCGACTCGGCGACGCGGGGGACGGCGACGCGTCGGCTCGGCTCGCGGGTCAGTCCGACCGCGTCGAACTCGCTCTGGTCTGGCGGGTAGTCGGTGCCGGTCGCGTTGATCTGCTCGAACAGCGACTCGGGCGCCAGGTTGATCGTGAACTCGCGGGTCGCCAGCACGTTGCGCAGCGAGTCCTTGGTCCCGACCGAGGTGAACTGGACGATCGGCGGTGCGGTCGACGAGATCGTGAACAGCGAGTGCGGGGCGAGGTTGTCGACGCCGTCGGCCGAGGTCGACGCCACCCACGCGATCGGCCGGGGGACGATCACCGCGGTCATCAGGCGGTAGAAGTCGCCGGACGAGCGGTCCGCCGGATCGAAATCCTTGCGCATGCAACGAAGTATGGCGGATCCCCCGGTTAGACCTTCCGGAACGTCGACGCCGCATCGGCGTCGCGGATCCGCAGCGCCATCAGCGCGGCGAGCAGCATCAGACCCGCGGCCACGAAGAAGGCCGCGTGGTACGCGTCGAGGTTGGCGGCGGATATCCCACCGGCCCCGATCGCGACCGGCCCGACCAGCGAGATCGTCGTCGCGAGCAGGGCGACCCCGAGCGCCGCCCCGGTCTGGCGGAGGGCGTTGAAGATCCCCGACGCCTGGCTGGTCTCGGCGTCGGAGATGTTCGCGAACGGCACGACGTTGATCGGCATGAAGACCGCCGACATCGCCAGCCCGATCCCCAGCATCAGCACGACGACGAGCGCGTCCGGGGTGGCGCTGGTGATCCGGGTCAGCGCCAGCGCACCGAGGGCCACGCCGACCGCGCCGCCGCCGATCAGCTTGCGCGGGCCGAGCCGCGGATAGAGCCGTGCCGCCACCTGCGACCCGGCCATCACGCCGATCGCCTCGGGGAAGGTCAGCAGGCCGCTGGTCATCGCCGAGCGCCCGAGCCCCTCCTGCTGCAGCTGCGGGAAGGCGTAGAGCAGGCCGAGGAAGCCCGCCGTCGACGGCACGAGGATCAGGAACGAGCGACGGAACAGCCGCTCGCGGAGCAGCCGCAGGTGCAGCAGCGGCGCCGCGTGGCGCATCTCCCACGGCACGAGCAGCCCCAGCATCGTCAGGCCGACGACGCCGCTCATCACGATCTGGGCCGAGCCCCAGCCCTGGGCCGGACCCTCGGAGATCGCGAACATCGCCAGGCCGAGCCCGGCGCCCGCGAGCACGAAGCCGAGGCCGTCGAACGCCCCCGGCCGACCCGGCACGTCGCGGGGCAGGAAGCGCAGGCCGAACGCCACCGCGAGCATGCCGACCGGCACGTTGATCAGGAAGGCCCAGTGCCACGAGAGGTGGTCGACGAGGATCCCGCCGAGCACCGGGCCGAGGGCGGGGGCGGCGGCGGTCGGCACGATCAACACCCGTGACGCGTTGACCCGCTCGTCCTGCGGGAAGACGCGGTAGAGCATCGCCATCCCGACCGGGATCATCATGCCGCCGGCCGCGCCCTGGAAGATCCGGAAGAGCACCAGCTGCCCGAGGCTCTGCGCGGCGCCGCAGAGCGCGGAGGCGATCACGAAGGCGAGCAGCGCGAGCAGGAAGACCCGGCGCGTGCCGAAGCGGTCGCCGAGCCAGCCGGACGCGGGAATGAAGACCGCGAGGCTCACGAGATAGCCGGAGGCGACCACGCCGACCGCCGAGATCGACGCGTCGAAGTCCCGGCTGATCGACGGCAGCGCGACGTTGACGATCGTCGAGTCGAGGATGCTCATGAACATCGCCGCGACGAAGACGACGCTGACGGTGAACTTCGGGTTGCTCAGGTACCGGGACACGTCCGGCGATTGTGTCGGGTCGGCCCGCGTGGGCCGCGTACGCGGGTGATCGATCGGGTCGTCCCGGGGCGGACCGGGGGCGGCGCGACCGCGGTCACCGCGTCCGGCGGCCGCGCGTCCCGCCGCAACCGACTCAGCCGTCGATCAGCCGGATGCCGATCGCCCCGGCGAACGCACCCGCCGACGCGAGCACGTCGTCCCAGCCCATTCCCACGCCGCGCAGCCGGTCCAGCGAACGGATCCCGTCGAGCGTGCAGCGCCGCATCTCGGTGCGGGCGAACCGCGCGCCGGTCAGGTCGAGGTCGGACAGGTCGCAGTCGGTCAGCACCAGGTCCTGGGCGTTGAGGTCCTGGAAGTCGCTGCCGACCAGCCGGCAGTCGTCGAACGTGACCCGCCGCAGCTCGCAGCCGGTGAACGCGGCCAGGTCGATCTGGCAGCCCTCGAAGCGGACGTCGTCGAGCTTCGCGCCGGACCACTGGATCCCGGTCAGCCGGCCCCGGACGATCGCGACCCGCCGCAGCGAGGCGGCGCGCAGGTCGGCGTTGGCCAGGTTGGCGGCGCGCAGCTCGACGTCGACCAGCCCGATGCCCGGCATCCGCGCGCCCGCCAGGTCGACCTGCTCCGCACGGGCGTCCTCGATCTCGACGCCGCGGGCGAAGGTCCCCGCGGGCAGCGATCCGCTCAGCGCGACGCCGGACTGGCGGTCGTCGTGGGTGATCCCGTCGTCGAGCGTCGACGGCGCCAGATCCGGGGCGATCCGCGGGGCGGCTACCGGTCGGGGACGGGGATCGGACGTCGCGCGGGCCATCGCCGCGATCGTCGCAGACCCCTGGCCAAAACGCCGGATCCCCCGTGTGGACGGGGGTTCGTCGCGGTTGCGAGCGGCGACGGGTCCGACGAGGATGCGTCGGAACGTCTCAGACGTCAGAATCAACGCGTGATGCGTTCGACTCGCGTGTTCTCCCTCGCCACGGCGGCGGTCCTAGCCCTTGCGGTGACGGGCTGCGGCGGAACCACCTTCAAGAAGGACGAGCCGCAGACGGCCGTCCGCGACTTCCTCTCGGAGGCGCTGTCGCAGAAGAACGGTCAGCGGGCCTGCGACTACATGACCGTCGAGGCGCAGGGCGACCTGGTCGCCGACGCCCAGGAGGGGACCACCTGCCGCGCGGCGATGGAGCTCTCGGGGCTGGTCTCGGGTGGCGAGCCCGTCCGCGACGTCGCCACGGTCAAGGAGCTCGACTACGAGGTCACCGAGAACGACGGCGAGACCGCCACGGTCGTGGTGACCCCCGAGGGCGGCGAGGCGATGACGATCACGCTGAAGCACGACGAGGGCCTCGGCGCGCTCTACGAGCCCGAGACCCCGTGGCGGATCACCGGCGGCACCAAGCCGCTGATCGTCGGCGTCGAGTACTAAGACCGCTCCCGGATGATCGGCGGCCGGGGGCCGTGGCTATGACCCGGCCCGCGGCGGTCATCTTCGACAACGACGGCACCTTCCTCGCGACCGAGGACGCGTGGTCGCGCGCCGAATCCGCGCTGTTCGAACGGCGCGGACGGGTGCTGCTCCCCGAGCACAAGCGCGAGCTGCTCGGCACAAGCTTCGCCGCAGCGTCGCGGCACCTGGAGCGGTTCCTCGACGCGCCCGGCGGGGGCCCGCTGCTGTTGCAGGAACTGTCCGAGCTGGTGCACGCCGAGCTCGACCACGGGGTGCCGGTGATGCCCGGCGCGGCCGAGCTGGTCGCGGCGCTCCACGCCGACGCCGTGCCCGTCGCGATGGCGACCAACGCCGCCCGCGGGTTCGCCGAGAAGGCCCTGGCGGCGGCGGGGCATCCGCACACCTTCGACGTGCTGCTGACCGCCGACGACGTGCCACGTCCGAAGCCCGCGCCGGACATCTACGTGGCGGCGGCCGAAGCGTTGGGCGTGCGGCCCGAGGAGTGCGTGGCGGTCGAGGACAGTCCCACCGGTGTCCGCTCGGCGCGCGACGCGGGAATGACCGTGGTCGGCGTGCTCAGCCATCCGGGGGTCGAGCTCGACGCCCACCACGTGGTCCCGACGCTCAACGATCCGCTGCTCTGGGACCTGCTCGGCGTCGAGCTCGCCGGGCTCGGGTAAGCAGCCGGACCAGACGCGTAGGCTGGGCTCGTGTCCGTCCCGTTCACCGGAGCTTCCGCGCCGCTCGCCGGCATCTCCGAGGTCTTCGGTGCGATCGGCGACTTCTTCGCGAGCATCGCCGACGTCAAGCTGGTCCCGCTGCTGATCGGGCTGACCTGCTTCCTGGTCTACCTGACGTTCCGCTCCCGCGGGTTCTTCAACGTGCTGCGGGCGGCGTACCCGGCGGAGAGCTTCCAGTGGCGGCGGATCTGGGGCGCGTACATCGCGGCCTACGGGTTCAACAACGTGATCCCGGCGCGCGGCGGCGACGTGATCAAGGTCTTCCTGGTCAAGACCTCGATCCCGCGCTCGACCTACCCGGCGGTGACCGCGGCGATGATGGTCGAGGCGGTCTTCGACCTGACGATCGCGATTCCGATCCTGATCTTCGCGTTCACCCAGGGCGTCTTCCCCAAGCCCCCGGACTTCGCCAACCTGGGCGCGTTCGACCTGTCGTTCGTGTTCGCGAACTTCTCGGCCACGCTGTTCGTGCTGACGGTCCTGGCGGTGCTCGGCCTGGTCGCCTTCGCGGTGCTGTCCGAGCGGGCGCGGCGGTTCTGGGCCCGGGTCCGTCAGGGCGTGGTGATCCTGCGGGACCGTCGGCGGTTCTTCCGCGAGGTCTGGCTGGTGCTGTTCGCCGGCTACCTGTTCCGCCTGACCGCGTTCTGGATGCTGCTCGAGGCGTTCCACGTCGGCGGCTCGGTGCAGAACGTGCTGCTGGTCCACGGCATCAACGCGATCGCCGCGCTGATGCCGTTCACGCCGGGCGGTGCCGGCGTCCAGCAGGCGTTCATGGTCAAGGTCTTCGCCGGCTCGGCGACGGCGGCGACCGTCGCGGCCTACTCCGTCGGCCAGCAGATCGCGATCGCGGTCGTCTGCCTGGCGGTCGGCTTCGCGGCGCTGGTCAAGATCTTCGGCTTCCGCTCGTTCAAGGAAGTGATCGCCGCGGGCAAGGAGCACCGGGCGACCGGCGACGGAGCGGAGCCGACCGGCTAGCCGAGGCCCTGCCGGGCCTCGCGCACGAGCGTGACGGCCTCGGGGAAGACGACCGCCATCACCTGGCGGATCTGCCGGGCCTGCGCCTCGGCGTCGCCCTGGAGGTTGACGCGACTGATCGCGGAGACGGTCATCTGCACCGCGAGCCCGATCGCGTTGTCGGCCCAGGCCAGCTTCTGCTGGCCCTGCATCTGCTCCGCGAACTCCATCATCTTGCGCTGCAGGTCGTCCGGGTCGCCAAAGAGATCGCCAAAGCCTTCCATGCGTCGATCCTACCGCGCGAGCGCCGCGTGGCAGGGCGGTTGAGCCCGATAGGGACGGATGGGTGGGCTCCGATCGCCCGGGAGGTCCGTAGAATCCTGCTCCGTGGCGAACCCCCGAGTGATTCCCGACGCCCTGGACCCGGAGGAGACGCTCGCGATCGAGCAGCGTTGGCTGCCCTGGGCAGGGATCCTCGCGATCCTCGCCGGCGTCCTGCCGCTGATCGCGATCGCCCTGCAGGTGATCACCTCGCGGGGGATCCCCAACGAGGTCGAGGCGGTCAAGACGGTCGCCCAGTCGCTGACGGTCTACGGCGCCGGTGAGCAGGGCGCGGGCCTGGTCGGCGCGCAGTCGCAGATCGCCGAGCACTACGGGAACAACGCGGTGATGATCATCGCCGCGACCGCGCTCGCCGGGCTCAGCCTGATCCTGATCGGGCCGGTCCTGTTCGGCCTGCTGCGGGCCTCGTGGCGTCGTCGCCCGTCGTTCCCGCGGTGGTTCTTCTGGGCCCCCGTGATCGGCGGCCTGGCGTTCGGCATCGGCACGACCGTGGCGATGACCTACGGCGCGATCAAGCTCTCGGACTTCGCGGGCCTCGCCCCCGACCTGCAGACCAACTGGGCCGCCGCCGACGCGCTGAACGCGCCGCGCGAGGACCTCGGCGGGCTCTCGATCCTCAGCGTGCTCGGGCAGATGCTGGTGGCGGTCGGCATCGGCTCTGCCGCTCTGAGCGCGATGAACGTCGGGCTGCTGACCAAGGTGATGGGCTTCCTCGGCGTGCTGCTGGCCGTCCTGGTCGTGGTGCCGATCTTCGACCAGCAGGGCTTCCTGCGGGCCTTCTGGTTCATCGCGATCGGCGTGACGCTGCTCGGCAAGTGGCCCGGCGGCCGTCCGGCCGCCTGGGAGACCGGCACGCCGCAGCCGTGGCCGACCCGCGCCGAGCTGATGGAAGCCGCCGAGCGGGCCCGTGCGGCGCAGGCGTCGGAGCTCGACGAGCCCGCGCCCAAGCCGAAGGCCGGCAGCGGCGGCCGCAAGCGCCGCAAGTAGCGGGGGGACCGGGCCGGGGCGGAGCGGGAACGCCCGTACCGGCGGGGCACGGTCGCCGATCCGTCAGGATCGGACGATGCGTACCCGGATGACCGTCCTGTTGACCGCGGGCGTGGCGCTGATCGGCTGCGGGTCGGGAACGGCCGCCGACCGCACCACCTCGGCGACCGATCCCGCCGAGGCCACGGCGACCACCCGCAGCGAATCCGCACCGACCACGACCGACGAGGCGACCGCGGAGTCCCGCGCGATCCGGGCCCCGGCGGTCAGTACCGTCGCTCGCGGCCTGGACGTGCCGTGGGGCGTGGCCTTCCTGCCGAACGGGGATGCGCTGGTCGCCGAGCGCGCCGGCCGGGTCCGCCGGATCGCCCAGGACGGCAACCGGCTGAGCACGGTGGGGACCCTGCCCGGTGTCGTCGAGCAGGGCGAGGGCGGGCTGCTCGGCCTGGCCGTCTCGCCGACCTACTCCCGGGACCGTTGGGTCTACGCCTACACGACGACGTCGCGCGACAACCGGATCGTGCGGTTCAAGCTGAGCGCCCCGCGCACCCTGCGGACCGTCGTGACCGGCTTGGCCTCGGGCGCGATCCACAACGGCGGGCGGATCGCCTTCGGTCCCGACGGCAAGCTCTACGCGGGCGTCGGCGACGTCGGCGACGGCAACCTGTCGCAGGACCGCGGCTCGCAGAACGGCAAGATCCTGCGGATGAACCCCGACGGCAGCGTGCCGAAGGACAACCCGATCCGCGGGTCGCGGGTCTGGACGCTCGGCCACCGCAACGTCCAGGGGCTGACCTGGGACGGCGGTAAGCGGCTGTGGGCCGCGGAGCTCGGGCAGAACGCCTACGACGAGGTCAACCTGATCCGCAAGGGCAAGAACTACGGCTGGCCGAGCGTCGAAGGCAAGGGGACGGGCGGCGGCAAGTACGTCAGTCCGAGCGTCGTCTGGCCGACGTCCGAAGCCTCGCCGAGCGCGGTGACCTACCTAAAGGGCGCGCTGTGGGTCGGCGCGCTGCGCGGCGAGCGGCTCTGGCGGGTGCCGCTGAACGGGACGAAGACGGGCACCCCGCAGGCCCTCTACGTCGGCGACTACGGGCGGATCCGTACCACCGTCGCCGCCCCCGACGGCTCGCTCTGGATCACCACGTCCAACCGCGACGCGAACGGAACCCGGCGGGCGGGTGACGACCGGATCCTGCGGGTGGATGTGAAGGACTGAGTCAGCAGTCTCGTGTGCGCCGTGTACTAGGCTCGAGGCGGTGACGCGCCCGAACGTCTTTCTCGACCCCGGGCCGGAGCTCGAGCGCGCGTTCCGGCCGGTTGCCGAAGGGTTGGCGTCGCAAGATGGCGTCCTGCCGGCGTCATCTCAAGCAGACGCGGATTCGTACTACGGGCGGGCGCCTGGCCACGGTCTGGAGTCCACGCAGCGCGCGCTGCTGTTGCGCACCGGACTGGTGATCGCGCTCGCCCGCGCCGTCGGCTGGTCCGGGGCGAGTATCGACGTGGAGCGGGTCGCCGAGCTGCACGACGGCATTTTCCGGCCGGTCTTCGGCGAGATGACGCTCGGGTACCGGCTGCCTCCCGGGCGTCATGAGCACCGCGATGACGACGGCGTCGAGTTCCCCTACTGGGTCGTCCGCGGTCCGGGTCGTGTTCCCGAGCTGCAGACCCGGCGGGGCGTGCGCTCTGGCCAGGTGCTGAAGCGCGTCGGGGAGGCCTGCGAGAAGTTCGAGCGTGAAGCACCGCCCGCGATCGGCGACAGCGACCGCGGCACCTTCCTGATCGCGCAACTCTACGTTCGGCTGATCAGGACCCACCCGTTCGGGGACGGGAACGGTCGTACCGCGTGGGCGGCCGTCCAGTTCGCGGCGGGACGCCTGCGACTGCCGTTCGTTCAGTCGTCGCCGACGACCGACGCACGGGTCGCTCTCGGCGATGCACTGCGGCACGGGACGCGCGTACAGCCGCTGGCGAACCGGATACGGGCGGCTATGTGGGCGGACGAGTAGGGCTTCGCCGAGAGGCAGACAGGGGCGAGGCCTGGGCATCGCCAGAGGACGTGGGTGGGGAAGCTTGCCGCCAGGGGGTGCCGGTACCGATAGGGACGAGAACGGTCGCTAGTTGCGGTTGCTTACCCGAGTAGGGTTGAATGTGCCGTATGGAACCCATCGTTGGGAACGGGTCGGGGTCCCCGGTCGAGCAGTCGGAGATCGGGCCGGACACGATGATCTACAAGGGGCAGATGGTCAGCCTTTCGTCGCCCATCGGTGCGCTGACCGTGTTGCACGGCGCCCTGCAGTCCGCGATCGGGACGGTCGACGAAGCGCTCGAGGTCGAAGCCGTGTACCTCGATGCGGTCCGCAAGCTCACTCCCGCTGGCTGAACACCACGATTTGAACCCCCGCGACGCAACCAGCCCCGGTCCTGCCGGGGTTGGTTCGTTCTGGGAGGCCCCGCGTCTACGAGCATCGAAGCGGTATTGCCCGCATCGTCCGGGTACACGAGGACCGCGGCGGTGATCCGGACCCGTCGTTGATGAAGACCGAAGGAGCACCATGACCGACTACGACGCCCCCGAGCTGCCCCTGCGCGTCCCGCACCGCAGCCTGATCGACGGGGAGTGGACGGCGCTCGACGGCTCGACCTTCACGGTCACCGACAAGGCCGACGACAGCGAGCTCGCGCACCTGCCCGACGCGACGGCCGAGGACGTCGACGCGGTGATGGAGGGGGCCTGGGAGGGCTTCGTGGCCTGGAGCCAGGTTCCGCCGCGGGAACGGGCCAACGCGCTGCGCCGGGCCCACGAGCTGATCGAGGAGCGGGCCGAAGAACTCGCGGTGCTGATGAGCCTGGAGATGGGCAAGGCGCTGCCCGACAGCCGCGGCGAGGTCGCCTACGCCAACGGGTTCCTGCTCGAGTACGCCGAGCGCGCGACCCGGATCGAGGGGCGCCACGCGTTCCACGAGCAGAGCGGCGGACGGATCCTGACCCAGCGCGACCCGGTCGGTCCCTGCGTCTTCGTCACGCCGTGGAACTTCCCGCTGGCGATGGGCACCCGCAAGATCGCCCCCGCGCTGGCCGCCGGCTGCTCGGTCGTGGTCAAGCCCCCGCAGATGACCCCGCTGACGATGCTGGCGCTGGCCGGGATCCTGCTCGAGGCGGGCGTCCATCCGAAGGCGGTCTCGGTGGTCACCACCACCGACTCGCGGCACGTCACCAGTGCGATGATCGAGCACCCGCGGACGGCCAAGCTGTCGTTCACCGGCTCGACCCCCGTCGGCCGCAACCTGGCCGAGCAGGGCGGCAAGGCGCTGCTGCGGATGTCGATGGAGCTGGGCGGCAACGCGCCGTTCCTGGTCTTCGACGACGCCGACGTCGAGGCGGCGATCGAGGGCGCCAAGGTCGCGAAGTTCCGCAACGGCGGGCAGGCCTGCACGTCGGCCAATCGGTTCCTGGTCCACGAGGACGTGGCGGAGCGGTTCACCGTCGGCCTGACGAAGATCGCCGACGACCTGGTGCTCGGTCCCGGCACCGACGACGAGACGACCCTCGGCCCGATGATCAACGACGACGCGGTCGACAAGGTCCGCGAGCTGGTCGGCGACGCGGTCGAGCG
>JBAZOW010000006.1:0-28166 GCA_041648495.1 Patulibacter sp. | reverse complement strand
GCCGCGCCTACGTCCCGTACGACCAGATCGTTGCGGTCCGCGAGGACGACACGACCGAGGGCACCGTCGAGGCCTTCAACCAGTCGGGCAAGACGTTCGCCGTGCTGCAAGGCTCGACCGGTGAGTCGCTGGCCAAGAAGACCTTCCCGAAGGCCAAGGTCACCGGCTTCAGCGAGCAGAACGCCGCGCTGCTGCAGGTCGCGACCAAGCGCGCCGACGCCTCGGTGCTCGAGGGCTACCTGTTCGCCCAGTACGCCAAGGCGAACCCCGGCCAGCTGAAGAAGGCGGACTTCCCGGAGCCGCTGAACCTCGAGTACGGCTCGTACGGCATCGTCAAGGGCAACACCGCGTTGACCGAGCGCGTCGACCAGTTCATCTGCAAGGTCCAGACCGACGGCACGATGGAGGAGCTCTACAAGAAGAACTTCGGCGTCGACGAGATGCCCGCCATGCCGGAGGGCTGCTGATCCGATGACCGATGAGCGCTACGACGTGCTGGTGGTCGGCGGCGGACCGGCGGGCCTCGCGGCCGCGACGGCCGCGGCCGACCACGGGCTCCGCGTGGCGCTCGTCGAGGAGCGCGTCACCCTCGGCGGCCAGGTCTACAAGCAGCCGGGTCCGGGCATCGTCGTCCGCGACCCGGCCGCGATGGGCCGTGAGTACGCCGAGGGGCGCTCCCTGATCGACGCGGCCGAGGCCTCGACCGCGACGATCCTCACCAACACCCAGGTGGTCGCGATCGAACGCGACACCGCCGTGCTGGTCGAGAGCGATCCGACCCGCCCGGCCGCCGCCCAGCCGGCCCGCATCGTCTGCTTCGCGCGGATCGTGCTCGCCCCCGGCGCCCACGACCGACCGGTCGCGTTCCCCGGTTGGACGCTGCCCGGCGTGCTCACGGCCGGCGGACTCCAGACCTTGATCAAGGCGCAGCGCGTGCTGCCCGGCCGGCGGATCACGTTCGCCGGGGCCGGCCCGCTCGCGCTGGCCTTCCCCGCCCAGCTGCTCGGCTACGGCGCGAACGTGACGTCCGTGCTCGAGGCCGGTCCGCCCCCGCGTCCCGGCGACGTGCTGCGGATCGCCGGCGCCGCGCCCGGCAACCGCCACCTGCTGCAGGACGCGATCCGCTACCGGACCACGCTGCTGCGCCGGCGGGTCCCGCTGCGCTACCGGCGGATCGTCGTCCGCGCCGAGGGCGACGGCCGCGTCGAGCAGGTCACCCACGCCGCCGTCGACCGCGACTGGCGGATCGTCCCCGGCACCGAGCAGACCGAGCCGACCGACGTGCTCGGCGTCGGCTACGGCTTCGTACCGTCGGTCGAGCTGCTGCGGCTGGCCGGCTGCGAGACGGACTTCGACGAGGACCTCGGCGGCTACGTGGTCCGCCGTGACGACTGGCTGCGAACCACTCGCCCGACGGTCTTCGCCGCGGGCGACGGCACCGGGGTCGAGGGCTCGCAGGTCGCGGTCGCCGAAGGCCGGATCGCCGGCATCGGGGCCGCGCTCGACCTGGGTGCGCTCGACGCCGCGACCGCCCGCCGGCTGGCCGCTCCGTCCCGCCGCCAGCGCGACCGTCGCCGGGCGATGACCCGCGCGCTGCGCCGGATGCACGACGTCGGCCCGGGGATCTTCGACCTCGCCACGCCCGACACCGTCGTCTGCCGCTGCGAGAGCGTCACCGCCCAGCGGCTCAGCGAGACGATCGACGGCACCCGCGACATCAACGTCGTCAAGGCGCTGACCCGCGCCGGGATGGGTCCCTGCCAGGGCCGGACCTGCCAGCGGCAGGTCGCGTCGATGATCGCGGCCCGTCACGAACAGCCGCTCGGCTCAATCGCGCTGGCGACGCCGCGGATGCCGGTCCGGCCGGTCGCGATCGGCGCGCTCGCCGACGAGCACGTCGGCGGCAAGACCCTCTTCGTGCGTCAGGACGACGACGCCGACGTCCCGGCGGGGGAGCTGACCGATGAGTGGTGAGGACCGGTTGCTGCCGCAGTGGCTGCGCTACGAGGACACGAGCGGGCCGCTGCCCGCCCGCACCGACACGCTGGTGATCGGCGGCGGGATCGCCGGTACGTCGCTCGCCTACTACCTGGCCAAGGGCGGGGTCGACGTGACGATGGTCGACCGCGGCGAGCTCAACCGCGAGGCCTCCGGCACCAACGCCGGGAGCTTCCACATCCAGCTGGCGATCCACCAGCTGCCCGCCGCCGGGTCGCCCGCGGGGGACGTCGAGCGGCTGCTCCAGGAGGCCCGTCAGAACCTCGCGGCCTACGAGGTCTGGAACGCCCTCGACACCGAGCTCGACATCCCGCTGGGCGTCCACCTGACCGGCGGCTGGATGGTCGCCGAGACCGAGCAGCAGCTGCAGGTGCTGCACGAGAAGCGCGAGCTGGAGCAGCAGGCGGGGATCGTCACCGAGGTCGTGACCGGCGCCGAGCTGCGCAAGCGCGCGCCGTTCCTGGCTCCCGATCTGGCCGGCGCGTCGTATTGCCCGCAGGAGGGCCACGCCAACCCGCTGATCGCGGCTCCCGCCTACGCGCTGCGGGCTCACGAGCACGGCGCGACGATCCGCACCCACGTCGACGTCCAGGAGATCGAGCAGCGCGGCGACCGCGCCGGCGGCCGGTTCCTGGTGCGGACCTCGGCGGGCGAGATCCTCGCCGACCGGATCGTCAACTGCGCGGGTGCCTGGGCCGCCGACCAGGCACGGTTGGTCGGGCTCAAGCTGCCCGTCCGCCGCGAGGGGCTGCACGTCAACGTGACCGAGCGGCGCGGCCGGCTGATGGACCCGATGGTCCAGCACATCGGCCGTCGCCTGACGCTCAAGCAGTCGTCGGACGACACCTTCATCATCGGCGGCGGCTGGCCGACGCCGGCCGCTCCGCCGCCGCGGCGCTACCCGACGGCGTGGGAGAGCGCCGCCGGCAACACGGCGGTCGCCGTGCGGGTGATCCCCGCGCTGGCCGACGTCCGCGTCGTCCGCACCTGGTCCGGCGTGATCGTCTTCACCGACGATCTCTCGCCGGTCGTCGGCGAGTCGCAGCTGGTGCCCGGCTACCACGCCTGCGTCGCGTCGACCGGGTTCACGCTCAGCCCGATGCTGGCCCGGCGCCTGGCCGAGCAGATGCTCGACCGCGACGGCGCCGAACCCTTTCCCCCCGATCACCACCTGGACCGCGCGGCCGCGCGGACCGGTTCCTAGTCCCGAGGTTTCACCATGGATCGCAACGACATCGACTGGCGCGGCTACTTCCCCGCCTTCATCACCCCCTTCCGCGAGAACGGCGATCTCGACCTCGACGCCCTCCGTGCGCTCGTCGACCACTACGTGGCCGAGGGCATGCACGGGATCATGGTCAACGGGACCTGCGGCGAGTGGTTCGCGCAGACCAACGAGGAGCGCCTGACGGTCGCCAAGGCCGCGGTCGAGCAGGCCGCGGGACGACTGACCGTGCTCGTCGGCTGCACGGCCTACACGGCCCGGGAGGCCGCCGAGATCGGCCGCGCCGCGCTCGACGCCGGTGCCGACGGCGTGATCGCCACCCCGCCGCCCTACTCGAAGACCTTCCCCGACGAGACCGTCGCGTTCTTCCAGGAGCTGAGCGACCGGTTGCAGGGTCCGCTGGCGATCTACAACTGGCCGCACGGCACCAGCATCGACATCGGCCCCGAGCTGGCCTCACGACTGGCCGACATCGAGAACGTCGTCGCGCTCAAGGACAGCACCCCGGACGCCGAGCAGTTCTACGCGACGACCCGCGCCGTGATCGACCGGGTTCGCGTCTTCGGGCCGTTCATGACCGGCGGCGGCCTGCAGGTCCTGCGCGAGTCCGGTGGCGACGGCACCGTCGGCGGCGGCTCGCTGGCCGGGCGCCCCGACCCGGAGTTCTGGGAGAACGTCTGGAAGGGCGACTTCGCCGCGGCCGAGGCCTACACCGAGGTCGTCGAGCGGATCTTCCCGAAGCTCTGGCTGCCGGGCGGTTGGGCCGGCCACTGGGGCGCGTACCAGAGCCAGCTCAAGGTGCTGATGGGCCTGCTCGGTCAGCCGACCGGTCACGTCCGCCCGCCGCGGCTGCCGATCACCGACCCCGAGGCGATCGCCGCGATGCGCGCCGTGCTGGTCGAGGAGGGGTTGCTCGATGCGGCGCCGGCGCCGGCCTGATCGCACCCCGGGCGCGGACTGGACCCCGCGTCCGCCGACCGGCGTCGCCGTCGAGCGCGGGGCCCCCGTCACGCTGATCGTCGACGGGCAGCCGCTGGCCGCCCGCACGGGCGAGAGCGTGACCGCGGCGCTGCTGGCCGCGGGGGATCCGCACACCCGGACGACCGTGGCGGGCGACCCTCGCGGAGCGTTCTGCGGGATGGGGGTCTGCTTCGAGTGCGTCGCCGTGATCGACGGCGTGCCGAACACCCGCACCTGCATGACCTTCGTCCGCGACGGGATGGAGGTCCGCCGTCAGGAGGGCCTCGGGCCCGTTCCGGGCGAGGCGGCCTGAGTCACGCGACCTCGGGTGGCCTCGTCTCGCGGCCGGGGTAGCCTGGGGCGCATGTCGATACGCACGATGGGAACGGCGATTCGCGTGGGTGCCGCGGTAGCGGGCCTCGCCCTGGGCGGCCTCGTCGCCGGCGGGACCGCGGCGAGTGCCGCGCCACCGGTGGTGCTCGGCGTGCCCGGGTTGATGGGTGAGCACGCCATCGGCTGGGGGACCGTGAAGCCCCGTGAGATCTACAACGGCGGCGTGCCCTCCGGGTCGATTCGCAAGATCACGTGGCGGCGCTGGGGAACGCGGACCGCGTACGGCAGCGGAATGACCCCGATCTACAGCCCCCGCGGCGGGTACTACACCACCCTCGGTCGGGCTCGGCTGCGCGCGTACGACCGCGGCAGCTGCACCCCCGGCGGTCCGCTCGTCTACCGCAAGCTCAAGGTCCGAACGGTGGAGAAGCCCGGAGGACGTCTCGGCAAGTGGTTCCTCTGGGGCGGCATGACGTCGCTCTGCGGCGACGACTGAGAGACGGACGCGCCCGCGGCCCGGGGCCGCGGAGCTGATGCGGATTCGGCCCCACGGGTGGGCCAAATCCGCATCAGTTCGGGCCCGAATCCGCTAGTGTTCGATATATGAGCATCCGCACGGTATGCGAGCAGCGAGGGCCAGGCTGATGGCCCGCATCCTGCCTCTGGCCGACGCCGTCGCCGAGATCGTCCGCGACGGCGACCTGGTCGCCCTCGAGGGCTTCACGCACCTGATCCCGTTCGCGGCCGGTCACGAGATCCTGCGCCAGAACCGGCGCGACCTGCAGCTCGTACGGATGACCCCGGACGTGCTCTACGACCAGATGCTCGGCGTCGGAGCGGCGAAGCGGCTGGCGTTCTCGTACGGCGGCAACCCCGGCGTCGGCTCGCTGCACCGCTTCCGCGACGCGATCGAGCACGGCTGGCCCCGCGCGATCGAGGTCGAGGAGCACAGCCACGCCGGGATGGCCGCGCGCTACGTCGCGGGGGCATCGAACCTGCCGTTCGGCGTGCTGCGCGGCTACGCCGGCACCGACCTGGCCGCGCGGACCACGGTCGAGCGGATCACCTGCCCGTTCACCGGCGAGAGCCTGGCCGCGGTCCCCGCGCTGCGCCCCGACGTCGGGATCGTCCACGCGCAGGAGGCCGACCGCCAGGGCAACGTCCAGCTCTGGGGGATCCCCGGCGTCCAGAAGGAGACCGTGCTCGCCGCCTCCCGCTCGCTGGTCACCGTCGAGCGGATCGTCGACGCGCTAGAGCCCCGCCCGGGCGGCGTCGTCCTGCCCGGCTGGACGATCGACCTGGTCGCCGAGGCCCCGAGCGGCTCGCAGCCGTCCTACGCCGCCGGGATCACCGAGCGCGACAACGACGCCTACCGCGCCTGGGACAAGACCGCCCGCGACCGTTCGGCGTTCCTGGCCTGGATGGAGGAGCACGTCTTCGGCGGTCCGTCGCCGTACCACGACCTGACGGGGACACCGGACGCGCCGACCCCGACCGCTGCGTCCGCGGAGACCGCCCGATGAGCGCCGTGACTGCGGCCGTGGCTGCGTCCCAGATCGTGACCGAGGAGACCGTCCGATGAGCGCCGTGACCGACAACGCCGGGGCGACCGTCGGCGAGATCCAGACGATCGTCGCCGCGCGCCGCCTGCGGACCGCCAAGGTCGTCTTCATCGGCGTCGGCAAGCCGTCGACCGCCGCGATCCTCGCCCGCGAGATCTACCACCCGGACCTGGTCCTGGTCTACGAGTCGGGCACGATCGGCGCCAAGCCGCGCCGCGTGCCGCTGTCGATCGGCGACGGCGAGCTGGCCGAGACCGCCGACGCCGTGGTCTCGGTCGGCGAGATGTTCGCCTACTGGGTCCAGGCCGGCCGGATCGACGTCGCCTTCCTCGGTGCCGCCCAGGTCGACCGGCACGCCAACCTCAACTCGACGGTGATCGGCGACCACGCCGCGCCGAAGACCCGCCTGCCCGGGGCCGGCGGTGCCCCCGAGATCGCGTCCGGCTGCGGTGAGGTCGTCGTGGTCGTGCCGCACAACAAGCGGACGCTGGTCGAGCAGCTCGACTTCGTGACCACCGTCGGCCACGGCGACGGCTTCGCCGCCGACGGCACGCCCAACTCGTCGTTCAACCGCGCGGAGCTGGGCCTGGGCGGCACGGGTCCGTCGGCCGTGATCACCGATCTGGGGATCCTCGAGCCCGACCCGGTGACCCGTGAGCTGGTCCTGACCGAGCTGCTGCCCGACGCGACCGTCGAGGCCGCCCGCGAGGCGACCGGCTGGGACCTGCGGGTCGCCGACGACGTCGCCCGCATCGAGACCCCGACCCCCGACGAGCTCGCCGCGCTGCGCGAGCTGGTGAGCCGATGAGCACCAACGCCGCCTACGTCCTCGACGCCGTCCGCACCCCGTTCGGCCGCTTCGGCGGCGCGCTCGCGGGCGTCCGGCCCGATGACCTCGCCGCGAGCACGCTGAAGGCGCTGCTCGATCGCCATCCCGACCTGGATCCGAACCAGATCGCCGACGTGATCCTGGGCGCCGCCAACCAGGCGGGCGAGGACAACCGCGACGTCGCGCGGATGGCGGTGCTGCTCGCCGGCCTGCCGACCAGCGTGCCCGGCGTGACCGTCAACCGGCTCTGCGGATCGAGCCTCGAGGCCGCGATCCAGGGCTCCCGGGCGATCGAGTCCGGTGACGCCGAGCTGCTCGTCGTCGGCGGTGCCGAGTCGATGAGCCGCGCCCCCTGGGTGCTGTCCAAGCCGTCCCGTGCGTACCCGGCGGGCCACGAGACGCTGCACTCGACGACGCTCGGCTGGCGGCTGGTCAACCCGGCGATGCCCGGGGAGTGGACGATCTCGCTCGGCGAGTCGACCGAGAAGCTCGCCGGGATCCACGGCGTGGATCGCGACGCGCAGGATCGCTTCGCCTGGGAGAGCCACCAGCGCGCCGCGCAGGCCTGGGCCGACGGCGTCTTCGCGAACGAGATCGTCGGCGTCCCCGGTGTCGAGCTGGAGCGTGACGAGTCGATCCGCGAGAGCACGCCGCTGGAGAAGCTCGGCACGCTGAAGCCCGCCTTCCGCCCCGACGGCTCGGTGACGGCCGGCAACGCGTCGCCGCTCAACGACGGCGCCTCGATGGCGCTGCTCGGCAGCGAGGCCGCGGCTTCGCGCCTGGGGGTCGAGCCGTTGGCGCGAATCGTCTCCCGCGCGGCGCACGGCAACGATCCCGACGTCTTCGGCTACGCCCCGGTCGAGGCGGCCAACGAGGCGCTCCGCCGGGCCGGGATCGGCTGGGACGACGTCGATCTGGTCGAGCTGAACGAGGCGTTTGCGGCGCAGTCTCTGGCCTGCCTCGGCGGCTGGCCCGACCTGGACCTGGGCAAGGTCAACGTCCACGGCGGCGCGATCGCGATCGGTCACCCGCTCGGCGCGTCCGGCACCCGGATCCTCGGCCGCGCCGCCCACGCCCTGCAGGCCCGCGGCGGCGGCTACGCCCTCGCCGCGATCTGCATCGGCGTCGGGCAGGGCCTCGCGGTGGTCCTGAAGCGGTAGACGAAACGGGTCGGGCTCGGCCCTGCCCTCGGGATGGCAGGCCCGCCCACCCTCGCGGTCGTGCTCGAGCGCTAGGCCCGCGCCACCCCGACCCGCAGCCGCAGGTCCTCGACCTCGGCGTGGTGGACGGCGTGGACGGCCTCGCCGTACTCGACCTCGATCGCCAGCGTCTCGCCGGCGATGTAGTCCTGATGGGCGCGGGCGGCGGCCAGCAGCTCGTCGTCGCCGTCGAGCGTCAGCCGGATTCGGTCGGTGATCTCCAGGTCCGCGGCCTTGCGCGCGGCCTGGATCGCGTGGACGACCTCGCGGGCCAGGCCCTCGCGGCGCAGGTCGTCGTCGATCGCCAGCTCCAGCGCGACCGCGTGGCTGCCCTCGCGCTCCAGCTGGTAGCCCGACAGGGGCTCCATCTGCAGGATCAGGTCGTCCTCGGTCAGCTCGTGCTCGACGCCCTCGATGTTGATCCCGACCGTCCCGCCGGCGCGTACCGTCGCGGCCGCGTGGGCCGGATCGAGCGCGGCGACCGCGGCGGCGACCTGCGGCATCGCCTTGCCGAACCGCCGGCCCAGCGGCCGGTAGTTCGGCTTGATCTCGAACGACCCCAGCTCGTCGGCGTTCTCGACGAACCGCAGCTCGTGGACGTTGAGCTCGTCGCGGACGATCTCGCCCAGGCGCTCGATCGCCTCGCGCTCGCGGTCGGCGGCGACGATCACGGCCTCGTGCAGCGGCTGGCGGACCTTCAGCTTCGACTGCCCGCGGGCGCCGAGGCCCAGCTGGACGGTCTCGCGGGCGATCGCCATCGCCGCTTCCAGGTCGTGGTCGCGGACGAACCGCGTCGCGGTCGCACCCGCCAGGACGACGTCCGCGGTCTCGCCGTCGATCGGACCGACGGCGTCGCCATCGACCGCCTGCAGCCAGTCGGAGAGGTGGACGGATCCGCCGTCGGCGCTGAGGTTGTCGAAGATCTCGTCGGCGACGAACGGGGTGAACGGCGCCAGCAGCTGGGCGACGGCCAGCAGGCACTCGCGCAAGGTGGCGAGCGCGGCGGGGTCGCCCTCCCAGAAGCGGCGACGCGAGCGCCGGACGTACCAGTTGGACAGATCGTCGATGAACGACGCGATCGCCCGGCCGGCGAAGGTCGCGTCGAAGGACTCCAGCCGGACCGTCACGTCGACCGCGGTGGCCGCCAGTCGCGAGCGGATCCAGCGGTCCATCAGCGCGCCCGAGTCGTCGCCCGCGGCGGTGCTCGCGCTGCGGGCGTCGCCACTCGCCGACGCGTTCTCGTACATCACGAGGAACCCGTAGGTGTTCCACAGCGTCTTGAGGAAGACGCGCACGCCCTCGCCGATCGCCTCGGTCGAGAACCGGTAACCGTCCCACGGCTGCTTCGACGTGAAGAAGTACCAGCGGAAGGCGTCGGCGCCGAAGCGGTCGAGCACGTCCCAGGGCACGACGATGTTGCCCTTCGACTTGGACATCTTCTGACCCTCGGCGTCGAGGATCAGGCCCAGGCAGACCACGTCCTCGTACGGCGCCTGCGCGGACGCGCGCTGCTCCTCGCCGGCCAGCACCTCGCTCAGCGGCGAGACCGTGCCGGGCGCGACATCGCGCGTGCGGTCCGGCTGCTGCAGCAGGGTCGCCAGGGCGAGCAGCGAGTAGAACCAGCCGCGGGTCTGGTCCTGCGCCTCGCAGATGTAGTCGGCCGGCCAGCGGCCTTGCGCGCGCGTCTCGTCCAGCGTCTGGTGGTGCTGGGCGAACGGCATCGCGCCCGAGTCGAACCAGACGTCGATCACCTCGGGGACGCGGCGCATCGTGCCGCCGTTGCAGCCGTCCGCGTCGCAGGCGTAGGTCAGGTCGTCGACGTAGGGGCGGTGCGGGTCGTCGACCGGCTGCCCGGCGAGCGACTCCAGCTCGGAGAACGAGCCGACGCAGTGCAGGTGCCCACAGGCTTCGTCGTCGCAGCGCCAGACAGGGAGGGGGGTGCCCCAATACCGCTCGCGGGAGAGCGCCCAGTCGACGTTGCCCTCCAGCCACTTGCCGAAGCGGCCCTGCTTGATGTGCTCGGGGTGCCACTCGACGCCGTCGTTGGCGGCGACCAGCTGCTCGCGGATCCGCGACGTGCCGATGTACCACGACGGCTTGGCGTAGTAGATCAGCGCGGTGCCGCAGCGCCAGCAGTGCGGGTAGGAGTGCTCGTACTCGCGGGCCAGCCAGAGCGCGCCCGACGCCCGCAGGTCCTCGACCAGGTCGGCGTCGGACTCCTTGACGGTGCGTCCGGTGTAACCGGTGACCCGCTCGTCGAAGGTGCCGTCGAGCCGCACCGGGTTGACCACGTTGAGCCCGGCGGACGTGCCGAGCGCGTAGTCGTCCGCGCCGAAGGCCAGCGCGGTGTGGACGATGCCCGTGCCGTCCTGGGCGGTGACGAAGTCGGCCTCGAGCACGGTGTTGCCGCGCGGGCCCCACTCCTCGGCGGCGATGAACGAGAACGGCGGGGTGTAGCTGGCCCCGGCCAGCTGGGCGCCGGTCAGCGTCTCGAGGACCTCGAGTCCGACCCCGTTGGGGACGGGCTTGTTGTCCCCGCCGATCTTGGTCGTGACGACGACGCGGTCGAGCAGGTCCTTGGCGACGACGACGATCTCGCTGCGGTTCGGATCGGTGTCGCGCGACGGCTTACCGTCGGCGGCGCGACCGGTGACCCGGGCCCGCACGTACTCGAGCTCCGGGTGCACCGCGAGCGCCGCGTTGGACGGCAGCGTCCACGGCGTCGTCGTCCAGGCGATCAGGGTGTCGCCGGGCTGCAGCGCCGATCCGGCGGGGTCGACGACGGGGAACCGCACGAACGCCGACTGGTCGTGGACGTCCTTGTAGCCCTGCGCGACCTCGTGGCTCGACAGCGCTGTGCCACAGCGCGGGCAGTACGGGACCACGCGGTGGCCCTCGTACAGCAGATCCTTGTCGGCGATCTGCCGGATCGCGCCCCAGACCTGCTCGATGTAGTCGCGGTCGAGCGTGCGGTAGGCGTCGTCGAGGTCGACCCAGTAGCCGATCCGCTCGGTCAGCCGGTTCCACTCGTCGACGTAGGTGAAGACCGAGTCGCGGCACTTCTCGTTGAACGCGGCGATCCCGTAGGCCTCGATCTCGTCCTTCGACGCCAGGCCGAGCTCCTTCTCGACCCCGATCTCGACCGGCAGACCGTGGCAGTCCCAGCCGCCCTTGCGCTCGACGTAGCGGCCGCGCATCGTCTGGAACCGCGGGAAGATGTCCTTGAACGCGCGCGACAGCACGTGGTGGCTGCCGGGCTTGCCGTTCGCGGTCGGAGGACCCTCGTAGAAGACCCACGGCTCGGCGCCCTCGCGGCGCCGCAGCGACTCGCGGAAGACGTCGCGCTCGCGCCAGCGCTCGAGAATCTGCTCCTCCAGCGCGGGGAACGACTGGTTCGGATCGACAGGGCGGCGCGACATGAACCCCTGATTGTAGGAAGAACCGCCGCGCCACCGGTCCCCACGCGCGTGCGTAGGTCGCGCGGGATCGCGCCCGACGTCGATCGCGACGGATCGATGATTGGCTTGCGTTCCCGCGGGGCACACGCGAAAGTAGCCGTCAGCGGAACGATTCCGCTGTAAACCGCGGCGGAACCGTCCGTCGAGAACCCACGGAGACCCCCCGATGTCCACATCGCCTGCATCGTCCGAACTTGCGTCCCTGTCCGCACCCCGGAAGCTGCTGCTGGCCAGTGGCCTGCTGTTGCTGATCAACAGCTTCCTGCCCTGGTACCACATCTCGATCTTCGGAACGAGCGTGAGCGAGAACGGCTGGAACCAGCTCGGGACGCTCGTCTGGATCGTGCTGATCGCCACCCTGATCTGGGAGGGCGTGCGGATCGCACGCGTCGCGCCGGTCGAGGGTCAGCGGGCCGACCTGATCACCACCGGCCTCGCCGGCCTGACGCTCGTGCTCGGCGTGATCTACGTGATCATCCGTCTGTCCGACGGCAGCCTGGGCTTCGGTTTCTGGCTCGGCGTGCTGCTGTTCATCGTCTTCGGGTACGCCGTGGTGCAGCTGTTCCAGGCGAGTGGTGGTCAGGCCGCGGTCCGCGAGGTCCAGGCCGAGGCCCAGCGCCGCGCCCAGCAGCAGCAGACGCAGCAGCCGCCGGCGGCCCCGCCGGCCACGCCCCCGGCGACCCCGCAACAGCCGCCGGCCGGTCAGCAGCCGCCGGCCTCGACGCCGCCCCAGCAGCAGCCCCCGCTCGGCGGTCCGCAGGACCCGCCGACGGGCCCCTAGGTCCACGGGCCCCAGCCGTCACGAGTCGGGCAGCTGATGCGGATTTGGCCCGTCGGGTGGGCCGGATCCGCATCAGCTCTGGTCGACCCCGGCTAGCGACCGCGACGGACCCGGAACGGCGCGGCGTCGGCGCTGCCGTCGAGGATCTGCAGCAGCCGCGAGCGGGCCACCAACGGCGCGGGGTCGAGTCGCTCGACCCCCGTCGTTCGGGCCGCGACCAGCGGTCCGTGGAAGTCGAGCACCGCGAGCTCGCCGCCGACCGCGCGCTGCGCGGCGAAGACGAGCCGTCCCAGGCGGTCGAGGTCGACGCTCCGGCCGCTGAGCACCAGCGCGGCGGGGTCGATCCGGCCGAGCGCGCGGCTGAGCTCGCTCGGCTGCAGGTTGGCGCCGACCGTCACCGGCAGCACGCCGGCCCGGCGCAACGCCAGGTCGAGCGCCTGGATCCGCAGGGCGTCGACGGTCACCGAGGCGGTGCCGTCGACGATCACGACCACCTGTGGTCGGTGGGGTGGGGGAGCGGTGCGCGTCGCGGCGGACAGCCAGCGCGATGCCCAGCGCCAGGCGAAGGCGTACTCGACCGATCCCGGGTGTCGACGGTCGAGATCCTCGATCGCCGGGATCAGCACCTCGTCGACCGAGCGCTCGAGCGAGCGCAGGTGCAGCGACTCCTCGATCACGCGGTCCGCGTCGGCCTCGTCGTAGCGCCGCAGCGCACGTTGGAGCCGGTCGACCGGAGCCGCCGCGGCCCGGGACCCTCCGCGCTCGCGGGACGCGACCTGCCCGTCGAACCGTCCCTGGTCGCCGGACTGCCCCGACTCCCGCCGGGCGAGGGCGACGGCCGTGGCGGCGTCGGGGGCGCGATCGATCGCGTCGCGCAGCGCCTCGATCTCGCTCAGGTCGTACTGCCGGTGCCCGCCGCCGGTGCGTTGCGGCGTCGGAAAGCCGTAGCGTCGCTCCCACGCCCGCAGCGTGCTCGCGGAGACGCCGAGCATCTCCGACGCAGCCGTGGTGCGGATCGCGGTCATCAACGACGGATCCTCGGGCAGGCGCGTACGCAGCGCAAGCGCGGCAAGCGTCCGTGCGCACGATGCCTTGCAGGGGAATCCCGATCCGTAGGCTCCGCGCATGGGGCGACTCGACGAGCTGGACCTGAGCCTGCGGCTCTCGCGGACCGAGCAGGACGTCCGCGTCGCGGCGGCGCAGCAGCGGCTGACCCAGCTGCGGCTGACGCTCGGCGGCCTGATCGGGGCCGAGGACGCCGATCACCTCCAGGATCCGTCCCGGCGAGATCACCCGTTGGGCCCGCCGCTGTTGATCGTGTTCGAGGGCTGGGACGCGTCCGGCAAGGGCGGGGCGATCCGCCGGCTGACCGCCGCGATCGACCCACGTCACGTGCGCGTCGCCCAGTTCGCCGCGCCGACCCTGACCGAGCTGCGCCACCACTGGCTGCACCGGTTCTGGGGCCCGCTGCCGGGACGCGGCGGGATGGCCGTCTACGACCGCAGCTGGTACGGCCGCGTGCTGGTCGAGCGGGTCGAGCAGCTGACGCCCGAGGTCGACTGGCGGCGGGCCTACGAGGAGATCCGCGAGTTCGAGCGGCAGCTCGCGGACGACGGCACGATCATCGTCAAGTTCTGGCTGCAGATCAGCGACGAGGAGCAGTTGGCCCGGTTCGAGCGGCGGCGGACCGATCCGCTGAAGTCGTGGAAGCTGACCGCCGAGGACTGGCGCAACCGCGAGAAGCGTGCGCCGTACGAGCAGGCGATCGAGCAGATGGTTGCCGAGACCGACACCGCCCACGCCCCGTGGGACCTGATCCCGGCGGAGTCCAAGCGCTGGGCGCGGGTGGCGGTGCTGGAGACCGTGATCGCGCGGATCGAGCAGCGCTGCGCGGAGCTGGGGTTCGCCCTCCCCGAACCACTGACGATTCGCGATGGCGAAGACGGGTAAGGGTTGGACAACACCCCAACACCGTGAGTGGGATTCGCCGGATGGCGGCCCCGGGTACACGGTTTGAATCAAGGAGATTCTGCATGCTCTACACACTTCTGGTTGCGCTCGTCATCGTCGCGCTCGTGATGTTCATCGCCGATGTCGCGGTGGGTGGCGGCATCTTCGCCGTGCTCGCCGTCGTGCTGCTCGTCTGGCTGCTCCTGAGCGCCAGCCGTGGCCGCACCCGCGTCTAG
Source organism: Patulibacter sp. (assembly GCA_041648495.1). Taxonomy (GTDB): domain Bacteria; phylum Actinomycetota; class Thermoleophilia; order Solirubrobacterales; family Solirubrobacteraceae; genus Patulibacter. Next base: position 13,635 of record JBAZOW010000006.1, on the reverse strand, counting down.
GCCCTAGCGGGCGGCGGCCGTCTGGTCGCCGCCTTGGACCGTCGTCCGACCTCGCGTACACCGGGGTCGGACGATGTCGGCCCGTCGCGGTCAGACGCATCTGTTGGCCAGACGCCCCCGCGGGAGCACTTCACCGGCTACGGCCCGGCCAACTGCTCCCGGCCAGCAACGCGCGGCTTTCACCGCCAGGCGCCCGTCCTGGCCCACCGTCGGTCGCGGTACCGCCATCCGGTACCGAGCAGTCGCGCGACGATCACCACGTTGATCCCCGCCCAGACGCCGACGATTCCCCAGCCCGCGCTCTGCGCGACCAGCAGCACCGGCACGCCGACCACGGCGGCCCCGGTCATCGCGAACGCCAGGAAGCGTGCGTCGCCCGCGCCGATCAGCACGCCGTCGAAGGCGAAGACCGCGGCGGCCAGCGGCAGCATCAGGCAGAGCAGGGGCCACATCGCACGGGCGCGGTCGCGGACCGCCTCGACGTCGGTGAACAGTCCGAGGATCGGGTCCCGGGCGATCAGCAGGACGATCGCCACCAGCGTGCCGAACGCCACCGTCAGCAGCACCATCCGCGACGACGCGGCGAACGCCTCGTCGGTCCGCTCCGCGCCGAGCGCCCGGCCGATCAGCACCTGGCCGGCGATCGCCAGCGCGTCGAGCACCAGCGCGATGAAGACGAACAGCTGCCAGCCGATCTGGTGGGCCGCCAGCGACGGGTCTCCCGCGCGAGCCGCGACCGCCGACGCCACCGCGAAGGTCAGCAGCAACGCCCCCGAGCGGACGAGCAGGAAGCCGCCGGTGGTCCCGATCCGCCGGAGCAGCGCCAGGGACGGGCGTCGCCGCGTCGTCGACGCCGCCCCGGGCGGATCGGCGCTGCCGCGCCAGAGCAGTCGGACGAACAGCAGGCCCATCACCGTCTGCCCGGTCAGCGTGGCGATCGCGCTGCCGTCCAGGCCCAGGTCGACGCCGAAGATCAGCAGCGGGTTGAGCACCAGGTTGACCGCGTTGCCGACCAGCACGATCAGCAACGGCGACCGCAGGTCCCCGGTCCCGCGCAGCCAGCCCTGGGCGGCCATGCTCAGCAGGGCAAAGGCCAGCCCCGGGGCCGAGATCCGCAGGTAGCGGACCGCACCATCCGCCGTGGCACCCTGCCCGCCGAGCGCACCGACCCAGAGCGGTCCCGCGAGCGCGGCGACCACGGCCCCGATCGCCCCCAGCGCCAGCCCGAGCCAGAGCGACTGGGCGGCGATCCTCCGCAGGTCGTCGGCGTGGCGGCCGTCGGCCCCCGACGCCCCGGCCAGGCGCGCCACCGCGGCGGTCGTCGCGTAGGCCGCGACCACGCCGAGCCCGGCGAGCGTGGCCAGCACCGACGCGGCGAGCGCCAGCGACGCGAGCGCCTGCCCGGCCTCGGGGCCGCCGATGTGCCCGACCATCGCCGTGTCGACGAGCAGGTAGCTCGGCTCGGCCGCCAGCGTGCCCAGCGCGGGGATCGCCAGCCGCGCGATCTCGCGGTCGTAGGGGGAGCGCAACGGCACGACCGGTGACGGTAGCGCGGTCCTCCGGCCCCGGAGGATCGGACCCCTCGGCGGTCGTGCCGGCCACGGTCCCGAGGGGCGATCAGCACCGGGCGAGCGGGCGACGATCGCCGGTCGGGGAGTAGTGTCCGGGCGGTCGCACACCACCCGTGCACCCGTCGCCGAACGAGCGGCCCCGGGCGATCGTCGCGCCGGGGATGTGGTGCCCGCCCACCCCCACCCATCTTCGATCACCCGAGGGACACCATGGCTGAGACCCTGTACGGCAGCGAGACCCAGAAGGCCGTCGACAACTTCCCGATCTCCGGCGAGCGCGTGCCGATCCAGGTCGTGCGCTGGCAGGCCCGGATCAAGGGCGCCGCCGCGCTGGTCAACGCCGAGCTGGGCAAGCTCGACCAGGGGATCGCCGACCAGATCTCGACCGCAGCAGCGGCGATCGTCGCGGGCGACCACGACGACCAGTTCCCGATCGACGTCTTCCAGACGGGCTCGGGCACCTCGACGAACATGAACGTCAACGAGGTGATCTCGGCGCTGACCGGCGAGGCCGCGCACAAGAACGACCACGTCAACATGGGGCAGTCGTCCAACGACACGTTCCCGTCGGCCGTCCACCTGGCCGCGCTGGACGAGGCGACCAACCGCCTGATCCCGGCGCTGAAGCAGCTCGAGACGTCGCTGCAGGCCAAGGCCGACGCCTTCGTCGACATCGTCAAGGCCGGCCGCACCCACCTGATGGACGCGGTCCCGGTCACGCTCGGCCAGGAGTTCGCCGGCTACGCCGCGCAGGTCCGCCAGGGCGTCGGTCGCGTCGAGCGCGCCCTGCCGAGCGTCGGCCAGATCCCGCTCGGCGGCACCGCCACCGGCACCGGCCTGAACACCCCGGCGGAGTTCGCCCCGAAGGTCCGCGAGCGGTTGATCGCCGACTCCGGCCTGCAGCTGATCGCCGCTCCGGCCGATCCGTTCGAGGCCCAGGGCAACCGCGACGGCCTGGTCGAGCTGTCCGGCGCACTGAAGAGCGTCGCCGTCTCGCTGACCAAGATCGCCCAGGACATCGCGCTGATGGGCTCCGGTCCGCGCGTCGGCATCGGCGAGCTGTTCCTGCCCGAGCTGCAGAAGGGCTCGTCGATCATGCCGGGCAAGGTCAACCCGGTCCTGCCCGAGGTCGTGCTGCAGGTCTCCGCGCAGGTGATCGGCAACGACGCCGCGATCACGATCGGCGGCATGCAGGGGCAGTTCGAGCTGAACGTCCGCGTCCCGCTGATCGCCCGCAACCTGCTGCAGTCGATCCACCTGCTCTCGACCGCGTCGGTCGCGTTCGCCGAGAAGTGCGTCGACGGGATCACCGCCAACGAGAAGGGCGCCGCCGCGTCGGCCGCCGGCACGCTGGCCACGGCGACCGCGCTCAACGAGGCGATCGGCTATGACCTGGCGACGAAGATCGTGAAGGAAGCCACCGACTCCGGCGAGCCGCTGCGCGACGTGGCACTGGCCAACGGCGTCGACGCGGACCTCTACGACCGCACGATCAACCTGCGCGAGATCGCCCGCGGCAACCAGGGCTGACGGACCCGGCGCGGCGCGGCGCGAGCCGCCCCGCGCCGCTCAGCCGGGCATGCGATACGTCGCGCCGCACGCCACGATGGCCTGCGGCGCGACGTGATGCATGCATCACGTGCTGGCGGTCGCGCTCGACGCGCGCCGAGCGCGTGGGTCGACGGCTCGCACGTGCCTCAGGCGGTCGGGGAGGCGAGGGCCTCGGCCGCCTCCCAGAAGCCGACGCACATCATCTCCTGATCGAGGACCTGCCAGTCGACGAACGATCCGTCGGCGAACGTGATCCGGATCTCGATCGTGCCGCCCTGGCGGGTCTTGCCGGTCCGCTCGATCGACCGCACGTCGGAGCGGGGGACGCGGAACGCCTGCTCGGGCTCCTCGTCGTTGTTCATCACGCCGAAGGTCCAGCCGGAGAACGTCCGGGCGGAGAGCACCAGCATCGTCTGCGCCTGGCTGTCGAGCGGCAGGGACGCCGCGATCCCGTCCGCGGGACCGCCGACATGCCGGCCCTGCTGGACGGCGTTAGTCGCGGTGTCGATGGCCTTCGACAGGAGCTTGTTCGGCCCGTGCCTGCCGCCGCGCTCGTAGGCGACGGGGTAGCCGAACGCGTGGCCCCGTACCTCGTCCTCGGCGCCCAGGTGCGCCTGCACGATCGCGCGGTGGTCGGGCAGCCGCGCCATGGCCTTCTTCGTCAGCCAGTCCTTCAGTCCCATTTCAGGGTCTCCGTGTTCGGGGGGATCTTGCGTCCGGGGTGGCCCGGACGGCGGGTGACGCTATCGGCTGGTCGTCGCGGATCGGGGTGTAGGGCGTCCTCGTCGGCCGTGGGCCCGAGCTGGCGCTCCCAAGGGTCCGGTGCCCGCCGACGGGCACCGGGGTGGCCGGCCCGGACCGTGTACCGGTCCCCGGTTGGCGGACCGGCTAGCGTCCCGGGGGTGTCCTCGCCCCCGCCGCCCTCGTCCAACGCCGCGCCGCGGATCCGTCGCGTCACGCTGACCACGACGCGGATGGCGGACGAGCAGGCGTGGTGGACCGGGCGCCTCGGCCTGGACATCGCGCCCGGCGCTCCCGCCGGGGGCTTCGCGGTCCGGGTCGGGGACGGGGTACTGGCGTTCCAGCCGGTCGGCGCCGAGAGCCACGGCCGCGGTGCCGCGCCGTCGCACCACGTCGCGCTCGAGGTCGCCGAGGACCGGCTGGTCGAGGCGTCGGAGTGGTTGAGCCGTGCCGCGCCGTTGGTCGCATTGGACGACGGCGAGACGATCGTCGACTTCCCCGCGTGGGTCGCCCACAGCGTCTACGTCCAGTCGCCCGGCGGTCACGTGATCGAGCTGATCGCCCGTCACCGCCGGGCGTGGGAGCCGACCGGCGAGCGGGCCGACGGACCGGGGCTGATCCGCGGGATCAGCGAGGTCGGGATCACGGCTCCCGACGTCGGCGCGCTGGTCGACCGCCTGGAGGGCCTCGGCCTGCCGCGGTGGTTCGGCGATCCCGCGACGGGGTTCGCGGCGATGGGCGACGAGTCCGGCCTGCTGATCTGCGTCCGCGAGTGGCGGCCGTGGTTCCCGACGCGGGACCGCGCGGCGACCCCCGGCGCGGTCGCGATCGAGCTGCACGGCGTGCCCGGGCTGACGCTCGGCGAGCCGGTGCCGGTCGGCAGCGCCACCGAGCTGTGGGCCGTGCCGTGGTGAGCCGCCGCGGGTAACGCCACCGGATTTCGGGTAGTACGCGATCACCGGCGTTCGCCTGCGAGCCGTCGGGAGCGAGCTACCGGGGAGAGAGCGATGGCGGCGGAAGGCGGCGGGACGTACAAGACCCTCGACGAGCAGGTGGAGACCCTGTCGCCGCGGGAGCAGCAGTTCGAGCGGATGCGCCGAACCACCGGCCTGTTCCTCGGACCAGTCCTGTTCGCGCTGATGCTGGTGCTGCCGCTCGGCCTCGAGCCGGAGCAGCAGCGGCTGGCGGCGGTCTTCGTCTTCGTGATCGTCTGGTGGCTGACCGAGGCGATCCCGATCCCCGTCACGGCGGTCCTCGGCCTGGCGCTGGCGATCATCCTCAACGCGGTCCCCCAGGACGCCGAGGATCCCGCCGCCGACGTGGTCTTCGGCGCGTTCTCGTCGTCGACGATCTTCCTCTTCATCGGCGGGTTCATCATCGCCCAGGCGATGCGCGTCCACGGACTCGATCGGCGCTTCGCGTTCGGGGTCCTCAGCCTGCCGGGCGTCGCCGGATCGACGTACCGCACGATCATCGCCTTCGGGGCGATCTCCGCGGTCCTGTCGGCGTTCATCTCGAACACCGCCGCCGCGGCGATGCTGTTCCCGATCGGGATGGGGATCGTCGGCACGCTGGCGAAGATGGTGGCCGAGCAGTCCGAGGGCGACCACGATCCCGACCGCCTGCGGTTCGCCACCGCGCTGATGCTGATGATCGCCTACGGCGCCTCGATCGGCGGCCTGCTGACGCCGATCGGCAGCCCGCCGAACCTGATCGGGCGCGAGTTCATCGAGAACGAGACCGGCACCCGGATCACCTTCTTCGACTGGGTCGCCACGGCTGCCCCGATCGTCTTCGTGATGTTCGGCGTGCTCTGCTTCGTGCTGATCGCGCTGAACCGTCCCGAGGTGCGGCGGCTGGAGGGCGCCGAGGAGTACGTCGCGGAGGAGCGCGCCAAGCTCGGCACGATGTCGCGCGGCGAGCGCAACACGCTGATCGCGTTCGGCTTCGCGGTCACCTTCTGGGTCCTCCCGGGGGTGGTCGGGCTGATCGCGGGCGACGAGTCCGAGATCTACAACAACCTGCTGGATCGGGCGGACGAGGGCGTCGTCGCGCTGGTCGCCGCGGCGCTGCTGTTCGTGCTGCCGATCGACTGGGCCAAGCGGCGGTTCACGCTGACCTGGAACGAGGCGTCGAAGATCGACTGGGGCACGATCCTGCTGTTCGGGTCGGGCATCGCCCTCGGCGGACTGCTCGCGGACACGGGGCTCGCGAAGGTCGTGGGCACCAACCTCGCCGACACGCTCGGCGTCTCGGAGCTGCTGACGATCACGTTGCTGGCCACCGTCGTGGCGGTGGTGATCTCGGAGACGACGTCGAACACCGCCAGCGTCTCGATCGTCGTGCCGATCGTGCTGCCGATCGCGGCGGCCGCCGGGGTCGAACCGCTGATCCCGGCGCTCGCCGCGGTCTTCGGGTCGTCCTACGGGTTCGCGCTCCCGGTCTCCACGCCGCCCAACGCGATCGTCTACGGGTCCGGGATGGTCCCGATCACCAAGATGGTCCGGTCCGGTCTGGTCTTCGACGTGATCGGCGCGGTCGTGATCGTCACCGGCGTGACGCTGATGGCGGGGGTCGTCGGGCTGGTCTGAGCGCGCCGGTCACGGCCCGCACGGGATCACCGCTCGGACGCGCGTGCCGTCGCCGGCGGGACTGTCGATCGTGATCTCCCCGCCCTGCGCCTCGATCCGGTCGACCATCCCGCGCATGCCGCCGGCCGGCCGCGCTCCGCCGTCGCCATCGTCGGTGACGGCGACGTGCAGGCGGTCGGCGGTGCGTCGGAGCACGACCCCGATCTCGGTCGCGTTCGCGTGCTTGCCCGCGTTCACGACCGCTTCGGAGACGACGAAGTAGGCCGCGGTCTCGACGCCCCGCCCGACGCGCTCGTCGAGCCCGTCCGCCTGCAGGGCGACCGCGGCGGGAACCCGGTCGAGCAGCTCCTCGACGGCAGCCGTCAGCCCGCGCTGGGTCAGCAGGGCCGGCATCACGCCGTCGACGAGCTCGCGCAGCTCGTCGATCGCGGTCTGGATCCCGGTGCCGATCGCGGTCCGCTCGGCACCGGCATCGGTCTGGACGCCCAGGAACACGAGTCGGGACTGCAGCCCGTCGTGGAGGTCCCGCGCGATCCGCCGTCGCTCGCCGTCCGCGGCGGCGACGAGTCGCGCCCGCGACGCCCGCAGTTCGACGGTCAGGCGCTCGCGCTCGAGGGCGAGGACGATCACGCGGCCGACCTCGCGGATCTCGTCGGGCCGGTCGATCAGGGTGGCGTCGTAGACGATCGCCCCGACCGCGCGCCCGCCGAGCTCGACGTCGACGAGTCCCCGGCCGTACGCCGCGGCCGGCGCGTCGACGGGCATGCCGCGGTGGTCGACGAACCCGTCCTCGCCCGGCACGCAGAAGAGCAGCTCGACGGTGGGATCGCCCAGCGTCGCCGCGAGCGCGTCGCGCAGCTCGGGACGCCCGACCTCGTCGGCGCCGAGCCACACCCCGAGCTCGGTGATGTCGGTGGTGCGCTCGAAGCCGCCGCGCGACGCCGCGACGACCAGCACGATCGGCACCAGGGCGAGCATCACGAGCTGGGCCACGTCCTGCCAGACGGACGGGACATCGAAGGCCTTCTCGCCGAGGTAGTTCGCGATCGGGATGTAGAGCAGCGCGAGGATGAAGTAGGCGGTCAGCGGGGCCAGGACGCGCTGCTGGTCCGGGTTGGCACGGCGCAGCTTCCGGATCAGCAGGACGCAGACGCCGGGGACGACGACGAGGCTGCCCGCGCGCTGGACGAAGATCCCGACGTCCACGAGTCCCGGATCGACGGTGATCGTGAGCGGCGTTCCCGACGCGAAGAGGTACAGCGGCGCTTGCAGGACGAGGCAGACGACGTACCCGCCGACGACGAGGTTCCGCTCCGTCGCGGTGTGCAGCCGGCCCGTCGGGAAGGCGACCAGCATGTGGGCGACCACGGCGTGGATCAGCGTGGCGCTCGCCGCTCCGACGGCGATCGTCGTCGGAGCGTCGATCTCGCCGAGCGGCACGAGCATCGACGCCCAGCCGCCGACCACGATCAGCAGCCCGAGTCGGCTGCCGGGGCGGCGCGCCCAGGCGAGCAGACCGGCGGCCAGGTAGACCAGGCCGACGACCGGGAAGAGCGCCGCGATCCACGGGTCCGGGCGGGGGTGGTCCAGCAGCAGCCCGATCTCGATGCCGGCCACGACCGTTGTCGCGACACCGATCGCGACGAGGGCGTCGCGCAGTGGCCCGGGCCGAACGGATCCCGCCGGACGGGCGGGTGGGCGCCGAGGCGTGCGATCTGCGATGCGCCATGCTCCCAGATGCCGCCGCGTCGCGGAGGATCGCGACGGGTGCCGGCTCGTACCCGGGTTCGCAGCGCGACGGCGCGGGTGCGGAGCGCTGCCGCTACAACGCGACGGCGCGCGTGCGCATCGTCGCGACGACGCGCGGGTGCAGGTCGAGCAGCGAACCGAGGTCGTCGATCGAGTCGAAGCCGTTCAACTCACCGCGCAACCGGACGATCTCCGCGGCGGTCTCGTTGTTGATCCCGGGCAGGGTCGCGACGACCCCGGCCGACGCGTGGTTGACGTCGACGACGTAGCCGTGACGCGATCCGGGCAGGTCGGGTCGGCCGACGCCGAGCGCGAGGGCGCGGGCCGGGTCCTTGCGGGCCAGGTCGATCACCGCGCGACGCTCCTCGTCGAGGTGCTCGGCCTCCTCGACCTGGGCGTCGTAGCGGGCGCGCACGGTCATCCGCTGCCGGTACGGCTTCATCAGGGCGTACGAGGTGGCCCCGCTGAGGATCCACGCGACGACCAGCAGACCGCCGCCGACGTTGTCCTCGTCCGCCTCACCGCCCTGGTAGAAGAACGCGAACAGCGTGAAGAGGACGATGAAGGCGCCCCACGCGATCCACTCGCGCTTCTTGGCCTTGAAGCCCGCGACGAGCGGGACCCAGGCCCCGAAGCCGATCGGCACCAGGCCCCACCACATCCACCGGGTCGGGACCGGGGCAGGCGTCGGGGCGGGACCGGGGGCATCAGAGGTGGCCACGCACGAACCGTAGCGCGGACGGCGTCGATCCGTGACCGATGCTCGCGCCGCGACCGGCAGACCGTGTGCCCGGGCCACGTCGCCGGTCCGGTCCGCAACCGGGACCGGTTCCTGGGGACGCCGGCCTCGCCACCGGCCCCGCGGCGTGGGAGACTGCCGCGATGCTGACCGCCCCGCGCCGCCCCCGCTGATGCCCGAGCCCCGACCGACGATCGAGATCGTGCTCGGCGACTACGTGCTGCGGCTGGACGACACGATCGTCGAGACGCTGCACCGCGCGGCGGCGGGCGAGCGCTTCCACGTCTCCCACGTCGCCGTCGAGGCGAAGGAGAAGCGCGGCATGCTGCACGTGCGCATCGGCTTCGACGTCAGCGGCACGATCGTCGGCGGCACCCGGATCGCCGTCCCGCCGGAACGGCAGGACGAGGTGCTGGCGCTGTTCGCCGAGGCGCGGCGCCGACGCGACGAGATCGCGGCCGGCGGCTGAGACCGCCGGCGGCGCTGCCCCCGGCCGGCGGCTGAGTCCACCGCCGGCGGCAACCGAGACCGGCGGTGGGCGCCGCTACGACCTCAGTTGGTGTGCTTGACGGTGATCACGTCGCCGTCCTGCATCACGTAGTCGCGCCCCTCGGTCCGCAGCGTGCCCTTGTCACGGGCCTGGCTGTAGCCGCCCGCCTCCAGCAGCTCGTCCCAGCCGACGACGTCGGCACGGACGAAGCCCTGCTGGATGTCGGTGTGGATCTCGCCGGCGGCGTGCCAGACGGTCAGCCCGCGCCGCAGGTGCCACGACTGGCCGCGCACGCCGGACCCGACCGTGAAGAACGTGATCAGGTCGAGCAGCTGGAAGGCGCCGTGGGCGATCCGCTGGAGCCCGGACTCGGCGAAGCCCATCTCCTCGCGCATCGCGGCGGCCTCCTCGTCGTCCATCTCGACCAGCTCGGCCTCGAGCCGCGACGAGACGGCCACCGCGACGGCGCCCATCGCCGCCGCGTGCTCGGCGATCGCGGTCGGGACGGCGCCCGAGGCGTCGTTCTCGTCGACGTTGGCGACGAACAGCACCGGCTTGGCGGTCAGCGGCGAGAGCGTCTTGACGACGTTCGGGTGATCCTCGGGGACGGGGACCATCCGCGCGGGCTTGCCGTCGTTGAGCGCCGGGATCAGCTCTTCCAGCCAGGCCAGCTCGGCGATCGCCTCGGCGTCGTTGCCGCCGCGCGCCTGCTTGCGGACCCGTTCGATCCGGCGCTCGGCCTGCTCGAGGTCGGCCATCAGCAGCTCGGTCTCGATCGTCTCGATGTCGCGCAGCGGGTTGACCGAACCGTCCGGGTGGATGATGTTCTGGTCGTCGTGGGCGCGGACCACGTGGACGATCGCGTCGGTCTCGCGGATGTTGGCCAGGAACTTGTTGCCCAGGCCCTCGCCCTTGTGGGCACCCGCGACCAGGCCGGCGATGTCGTGGAAGTCGATGTGGTCGTAGACGATCTCCGACGCGCCCATCTGCTCGGCGATCTGCTTCATCCGGTCGTCCTCGACGGGGACCACCGCGACGTTCGGCTCGATCGTCGTGAACGGGTAGTTCGCGGCCTCGGCCCCGGACTTGGTCAGGGCGTTGAACAGGGACGACTTGCCCGCGTTGGGCATGCCGACGATGCCGATCTTCATCGGGTCGGTCCTTCGGGGTCGGAGGGATCGGCGTCCGCGCCAGCGGGCGGGGCCGGGAAGCTCTGCGGGGCGCGGGCGGCGGCGCGGCGGGCGATCACGCGGTCCCCGACGTCGCGCACGGCACCACCGACGACGCAGCCGAGGGCGGCGCCGACGGCGATGTCGGTCGGGTAGTGCACGCCCAGGTGGACGCGCGACAGCGCCATCGCGCCGGCGGTCGCCAGCAGCGGACCGCGCGGCAGCAGGCCGGCGTAGGCGGTCGCGGCGGCGAACGACGACGCCGAGTGCGACGACGGGAACGACAGCTGGGTCGGCGTCGGGATCAGCGGCGGCAGGTCCCGCAGCTGCGGGCGGGGGCGGCGGGCGAACTGCTTGATCGCGGAGTTCGCCAGGTAGGCGGTACCGACTGCGGCCAGCCCGACCACCCACTGCTCGCGCCGGTCACGGTCGATCGCCAGCCCGGCGGCGCCGGTGGCGAGCCAGAACGCGCCGTGCTCGCCGCTGCGCGAGAAGACGACGATCGCGCGGGTCGCCCGGCGCGAGCGGGCGGTCGAGCGGATCAGCCGCATGCCCGCCATGTCGGCCCGGACGAACGCGCGGCCGGCCGGCCCACGCAGCGCCCGGGCGAGCAGACTGCGCCGGGCGTCGATCGCCTCGCGGCGCAGCCGGGGGTCCGGCGTCAGGAACGTCAGGGGAACGGCCACGCAGTCAGGGTAGGCGTCCGGCAACATGGATGCTGTGCAACTCGCGCTCGTCGCCAATCCCAAGTCCGGCGCGGGGCGGTCGCCCGACGAGATCGCGGCGCGGCTGCGCGAGCTGGGGCACGAGGTCACGACCTTCACGCTCGACGAGGCGGACGCCGCGGCCGCCAGCGGCGCCGACCGCGTCGTCGTCGCGGGTGGCGACGGCTCGATCGGCTGCGTCTTCGCGGCCTGCGCCGCCGCCGGGAGCACGATGGCCGTGCTGCCCGCCGGCACCGCCAACGACTTCGCGCGGGCGATCGGCGTTCCTCCGGACTTCGACGAGGCGCTGACCGTCGCGGTCGATCCCGACGCTCGCCGGCTCGCCGTCTGGGGCGCCACGATCGACGGGCGCCCGTTCGTCAACGTCGCCTCGATCGGGCTGGCGGTCAACGCCGCCGAGGAGGCCGCGCCGCTCAAGAAGCAGCTCGGTCCGGTGGCCTACGCGATCGGCGCCGGGATCGCCGCCGTCCGCGGCAAGCACATCAGCACGCGGGTGACGGTTGACGGCGCCGAGCAGTTCTGCGGGGACGCCTGGCAGGTGCTGATCGCGTCGACCGGGACCTTCGGCGGGATCGCCCAGCTGCCGGAGTCGGACCCGGAGACGGCCGCGATCGAGGCCTACGTGGTCGAAGCCGGCACCCGGATCGGGCTGTTGCGCCGGGTCTGGGGGATGCGCCGCGGCGGCGACCGGGGCGGGGTCCGTCGGTTCCGCGGCCACCGGATCACGGTCGACGTGCGGCCCGAGCCGCGCTGGAACGTCGACGGCGAGCTGGTCGAGCTGGGCGACGTGACGGCCCATCCGCTGGGCCCCGTCCGCGTGCTGATCCCGATCGACGCCGACGGGAGCGCCACGCGATGACGACCGAGCCGCCCGAGGACCGGACCGACGACGGCCTTCCGCCGCTCGCCGATCACCTTCGCAACCACCCGGACCGTCCGCGCGAGGGTCGCCGGGCCCGCTCGCAGACCCGGCTGCTGCTGATGGGGATGTTCGCGGTGATCCCGCTGCTCGTCGTCTTCGCCGTGGTGCTCGTGTCGCTGGCGTCCGGTCCGCCCTCGACGGACCCCGTTCCCGGCGGCGGCGGGACCAGCAGCGGGCTGGCCCAGGTCACGCGCTACTGCAACTACGTGGCGCAGACCGAAGACGCCTTCCAGCCCTGCCTCGACGCCAACCGCGACCGCGCGTTCCTGTCGGAGGACACCGCCCCCGCGCGCTACGCCAGGGGCGAGCTCAACGAGTGCGGCCCCGACGCCGGCCCGCGGTGCACGGCCCGGCAGTCGGTTCGCGAGTTCGAGTAGCTAGAGGCCGAAGCCGATGCGGGGCTCGTCCTTGTCGATCCGGATGAAGACGACCTTGTCGAGGTTCAGGTGGACCCGGGCGTCCTCGCCCTCGATGTCGGTCCATCCGCCGGCGGAGAGCGCGTCCCGGAGCGTCTGGAGCTGGGCGGCGGTGAGGCGGACGGACAGCGGCGGAGCGCTGTCGAGGCCGATGCTGACGCGGAGCTTGTCGTCGGACACGGTCTCTCCTGGGGTTCGGGTGGCGGGGCGGACGCCCCGGGCGGTCGGTGGACGCGCGGCACGCGCCCACCCCGCAGACTAGTTGAGTCGCCCTGCGTCCCGGTCGGTCCGGGGTGCATGCGCTCCGGTCAGCGCACCCTGATGGAACGCGACGAGAGCTTCTGCGATCCGTGCCACAGCGAGATCCGGTACTCCCCGCGGCTGCGCCGACCCGACGGGATCCGGCCGGCTCCGGAGCGGACCGTCACGTAGGCCGATCCGACGCGCTTGCCCCGCTTCGACCGGGACGTGAACCGGTACCAGCGTGCTTCGATCCGTGTGCCCGACGCCAGTCGCGAGCAGCTGATCGGAAGCGTTCGACCCTTCCGCACGCTGGCTTTGCCGATCTTGCACCGCGGCGGCGGGGGCGGGCAGCCGGTCGGTCCGGGGCCCGCGGCCGTTGGGCAACGGTCGTCGGAGGTCGGCACGCCGTCGCCATCTTCGTCGGGGCACCCCGCGGCGCTGGCTGGCCCGGGCGTGCTGGTGCAGCGATCCGACGCGTCGGGGATGCCGTCACCGTCGCGGTCAGGGCAGCCGGTGGTCGGCAGTCCCCGCAAGTCGGGGCACGCGTCCACCGCGTCCGGGACGCCATCGCCGTCGGTGTCGGGCGGTACGGGGGGAATCGGCAGGAGCACCGCTTCTACGGTGACGTTGTAGGCCGAGACGCGATCGTAGAGGCTCGAGAAGCGGAGCATCGGTTGACCCGGTGCTCGTTCGTAGGTGAGGGTCAACCTTGCGGATCGTCCCTCTTC
>JBAZOW010000005.1:0-28419 GCA_041648495.1 Patulibacter sp. | reverse complement strand
CGGGACCCGGACGTTCGCGCACTGCGTCGGTCCGAGCTTCGGCAGGCCGCAGTTGCGGAACTGCGCGGTCGTCGAGCCGTCCGGGGAGGGCGCGGTCGTCGCCGCGGCTGCGGCGGACGGCAGTGCCCCGAGGCACGCGATGAAGGGCACGACGAGGGCCAGTGCACCCCGTGTGACGCCGGAACGAAGACGGAGCACACCGGGCAGGCTACAGACGAGCTTGTCCGCAACGGTGTCGAGGCGGTGGCGATGGTGGGTACGTCGCACGACACCACGGGTGCCGACGGGCGGCCGTCGTATACCCCCTGGTCGGGGGTATCCTCCGCTGATCCTCCGCGTGCCCGTCCGGCGTCGCGGTCGCCCTTCTCCATCGGAGCCACGCCTCATGGCCAACGCCGCGTTCACGTCCGAGCCCACCGATCCCGAGGTCCGCGAGGAGATCGTCTCGCTGGTCCGGCAGTTCACCGACGAGCAGATCATTCCGCAGGCCGAGCACTTCGACTCGACCGACACGTGGCCGGAGCCGATCGTCGACGGTCTGAAGGAGCTCGGGCTGTTCGGCGTCACGCTGCCGGAGGAGTACGGCGGCCTCGGGCTGGACCTGCAGACCTACGCGCGGATCGCCGAGGAGCTGGCCCGCGGCTGGATCTCGGTCCCGGGCATCGTCAACACGCACTTCATCGGCGCGTACCTGCTGATGAAGTTCGGTACCGACGAGCAGAAGCAGAAGTACCTGCCGTCGATGGCCACCGGTGAGCTGCGCGCCGCGTTCTCGCTGTCGGAGCCGCACTGCGGATCCGACGTTCAGGCGATCAAGACGGCCGCGACGAAGCTCGACGACGGTCGCTACGAGATCAACGGCCAGAAGCTGTGGGTCACCAACGGCCTGATGTCGGGTCTGGTCTTCGTGCTCGTGGTCACCGACCCCGACGCGCGCCCGAAGTACAAGGGCATGACCTGCTTCATCTGCGAGAAGGAGCCGGGCGTCGGCGTCAACACCGGCGAGTACGAGGGCTTCGAGGTCCCGCCGAAGATCAAGAAGATGGGCTACAAGGGCGTCGAGTCCACCGAGCTCGTCTTCAACGGCTACAAGCTGAGCGCCGACCAGATCCTCGGCGGCGAGGCCGGGCTGAACGCCGGCTTCAAGCAGATGATGGACTCGCTCGAGGTCGGTCGCGTCAACGTCGCCGCCCGTGGCGTCGGCGTCGCGCAGCGCGCCTTCGAGCTGGCGATCCGCTACGCCCAGGAGCGCGAGACGTTCGGCAAGCCGATCGCCCAGCACCAGCTGGTGCAGGAGAAGCTGGCCGACATGTACACCCGCCTGGAAGGCGCGCGGCTGCTGACCTATCGCGCCGCCGAGCTGAAGGACAAGGGCGAGCGCTCCGACACCGAGGCCGCGATGGCCAAGCTGGCCGCGTCGGAGGCCGGGCACAAGAACGCCGAGGACTCGCTGCGGATCCACGGCGGGTTCGGGTTCTCCAAGGAGTACGAGATCGAGCGGATCTACCGCGACGCGCCGCTGCTGCTGATCGGCGAGGGCACCAGCGACATCCAGCGGATGGGCATCGCCAAGGGCCTGCTCAAGCGCTTCGCGATTTAGAACCGAGTCATCCGACGGCGGGGCGGACGCTCCGCCGCCGGCTCGGGCGGGCCGGGGGCGTCCTCAGTCGCCCTGACCACTCAGCGTCAGCACCAGCGACCGCGGACCGCCGCGGTCGCGGTGCTCGGCCAGCATGATCCCCTGCCAGGTGCCCAACGCGAGGGCGCCGTCGGTCACCGGGATCGTCAGGTCCGGGCCGAGCAGCGCGGTCTTGACGTGGGCGGGCATGTCGTCGGGACCCTCGTCGACGTGGGTCCAGGCGGCGTCCTCGGGCACGGCCCGGTCGAGCCAGCGCCGCAGGTCCGCCGGCACGTCGGGGCTGGCGTTCTCGTTCAGCGTCAGCGCGGCGGAGGTATGCCGGCAGAAGACGTGGAGCAGGCCGACGGCCACGGTCTCCAGCTCGGGCAGCGCGTCGAGCACCTCGCCGGTGATCAGGTGCAGGCCGCGCGGGCGCGGTGCGAGGCGAACGGTCCGCTGAACCCAGGTCACCGGTCCATCGTGCCACCCGGCGCGACCCGGCTGCTCCCTCGCGCGTGACCGACGTGCGTCAAGTCGCAACCGGTGGGACGCTGCGACGCCGGGCACGACCTTCATGCGGCCTGTCGCAACCCGAAGCGCGCTGCTCCTGGGGCGGAACCCGGCATCCGGAGGGGGCGTATCGCCCGTTCCCTCGCGACCGCCGCGGCCGAGGCGTACGTTCGTGGGTACGTTGACCCGCCGCACGTCCACGCGGCCGACCCTCTGGAGACGTCATGTCGACCACCGCTCCGGGCCCAGGCACTCGGGCCGATACCGCGACCTCGCCCTCCCGCACCAGCACGGGTGCGGTGACCGGCGGCCCCGGTGTCCGGCGCCGTCGGGGCCCCGATCCGGTGCGGCCCGACGGCGGGGTGGCGGCGGTGCTGGCCCCGCTGATCGACCGGATGTTCGGACGGCTCGGCAAGCCGCTGCCGCTGAACGTGCGGTTCTGGGACGGCAGCCGGCTGCCCGCCGGCGACCCCGCCGCCCCGACGGTGATCGTGCGGGCGCCGGAGGCGCTGACCCACGTCCTGCGCAACCCGGGAGAGCTGGGGATCGCCCGGCCGTGGGTGCTCGGCCTAATCGACCTCGACGGTGAGATCGAGGAGGCGCTGCGCCGCGGGCAGGACGCGCGCGGGCTGCGGTTCACCGCGCGCGACAAGCTCGACGCGCTGCGGGCCGCGGTCCGGGTCGGGGCGTTGCGTCCCGCGCCGCTGCCGGAGGCCGAGGCCAAGGTCCACGGCCGCCGCCACGAAGCCGATCGCGACGCCGAGTCGGTCCAGTACCACTACGACATCTCCAACGACTTCTACCGGCTGGTGCTGGGGCCGTCGCTGGTCTACTCGTGCGCCTACTGGGACGGGACCGAGGCGGACACCCTGGAACAGGCCCAGGAGCGCAAGCTCGACCTGATCTGCCGCAAGCTGCGACTCCAGCCCGGCGAGCGGTTCCTCGACGTCGGCTGCGGCTGGGGGAGCCTGGTGCTGCACGCGGCCGAGCGCTACGGGGTCCGGGCCGTCGGGATCACGGCCTCGAAGGAGCAGGCGGCCCTGGCGCGAGAGCGGGTCCGCGAGGCCGGCCTGGAGGACCGGATCGAGATCCGGATCCAGGACTACCGCGACGTGGCCGACGGGCCGTTCGACAAGATCGCCTCGGTCGGCATGTACGAGCACGTCGGGGAGGCGGCGCTGCCGACCTACGCGCGGAAGCTCTACGACCTGCTGCGGCCCGGCGGCATGCTGCTCAACCACGGGATCACCCGGTTGCACGACGGCAAGCAGCGGCAGGACTCGTTCACCGACCGCTACGTCTTCCCCGACGGCGAGCTGCACCGGATCGCGGTCGTCGCCGACGTGCTCGAGTCGGCGGGCTTCGAGGTCCGCGACGTCGAATCCCTGCGCGAGCACTACGCGCGCACCCTGAAGGCGTGGAGCCGCAACCTGGCCGACAACCGTCCGGCCGTGCTGGCTGACGTGGGGTTCCAGCGCGAGCGGGTCTGGCGGCTCTACATGGCGTCCGCGGCGGTGCTGTTCGACGTCGGCCACATCTCGATCGTCCAGACGCTGGCGATCCGGCCGGGCGCGCCGCACGGCCTGCCGGCGACGCGGCGGGAGTGGCTGGACGTGGGGTGAGGCCCGCCGTGTCGAGTTCGCCGCCGTGGGCCGGGCGAACTCGACACGGAAGGCGGACGCGGTAGCGTCGTCGGGCGATGACCGCGATTCCCCCGGACGCCCCCGACGCCGCCCGCCGCGCCCGGGCCCGAGCCGCCGTCTCGGCCGCCGCACGCGTGACCCCGATCGTGCGCTCCGAGGGGCTCAGCGCCCGCCACGGGGCGCCGGTCGTACTGAAGGCCGAGTCGCTGCAACGGACCGGGGCGTTCAAGTTCCGCGGGGCGCTGGCCAAGCTGGCCGCGCTCGGTCCGGACGCCGATCGCGGGGTGGTTGCGGGCAGCGCCGGCAACCACGCCCGCGGCGTCGCGCTGGCCGCCAGCGCGCGGGGCGTGCCGGCGGTCGTCTTCATGCCGGAGGGCGCGCCGATCGCCAAGATCGAGGCCTGCCTGGCGCTCGGCGCGACGGTCGAGCTGATCGGCGGAGCGGTCGAGGAGTCGCTGCGTGCCGCGCGCGAGCACGCGGCCGAGCACCGGATGGCCTTCATCCACCCGTTCGACGACCTCGACATCATCGCAGGGCAGGGGACGATCGGCGAGGAGTTGCTGGAGCAGGTTCCGGACATGGTCCAGGTGGTCGTCCCGGTCGGCGGCGGCGGGCTGATCAGCGGAATCGCCACGGCGATCAAGGCGGCGCGGCCCGAGGTCCGGATCGTCGGCGTGCGCGCGGCCGCGCGGGGTGCCCTATCGGCGACGCGCTCCAGCGAGTCCCCGCTGGCCTCGTTCGGCGACGAGCAGCGGCGGGTCGCGGAGGCGTCCGGCGTCGCGACCACGATCGCCGACGGCATCGCGGTCAAGCACCCGGGGGAGATCACCGGGCCGCTGGTCGGCACCCTCGTCGACGAGCTGGTGGCGGTCGACGAGGACGCGATCGCCGAGGCGATGATCCTGCTGCTCGACCGGGTCAACCTGGTCGCCGAGGGCGCGGGCGCGGTCGGGCTGGCGGCGATCCTCCGCGACATGGTGCCGCCGCCGACCTCGGGCAGCACGGTCCTGGTGCTGTCGGGTGGCAACGTCGACACCAACCTGCTGGCGCAGCTGGCCCGCCGCCACGAGACGCTGGTCGGTCGGCGGCTGAACGTCGTGACGCTGATCGCGGACCGACCCGGGGGACTGGCCGAGCTGTCGGGCGTGATCGCCGCGGCCGGCGCCAACATCGTGGAGGTCCACCACGTCCGCGACGGCATCGACCTGCACGTCGGCGACACCACGGTCCGGCTGAGCCTGGAGACCCGGGGCCCGCAGCACGCGTCCGACGTGCTCGCGGCGATCGCCGCGGCGGGGTTCCCGGTCGAGCGCACGGGGAGGATGGGCGGTGCCTGAGCCCGGGACCGCGACGTCCGTCGACCGGGCGCAGACCGGACCCCAGCTGTTCGTGCTGCGGGTCTTCTGCGACGAGCAGGGCGTCCACGGCAACCCGCTGGGCGTGGTGCTCGCCGGTGCCGCGGTGGCGCGTGCTCAGCGACAGACGGTCGCGGCCGTCCTCGGCTTCTCCGAGACGGTCTTCGTCGACGACCACGGGACCGCGGAGCTGCAGATCTTCACCCCGAAGGCCGAGCTGCGGCTGGCCGGACACCCACTGGTCGGGACCTCGTGGCTGCTGCGGCAGGCCGCGGGCGGGGGCTTCGACAGGACCGGCGACGCGGCGAGCGTCGATGGGGGCGGGAGTACGGCCGGTGCCGTCGGCGAGGGCGGGGGCCGGGACGTCTCGATCCTGCGGCCGCCGGCCGGCGAGGTGCCGACCGCCGCCGACGCGGTCTCGGCGTGGATCGAGGCGGACCCCGCGGACGCCCCGCCGTTCGGGTTGCGGCAGCTGGCGACCGCGGCCGAGGTCGAGGCGCTCGAGGTGCCGCGCGGGCCCGAGGTCCACGACGACGTCTGGGCGTGGATCGATCCCGACGCGCGAACGCAGGTGCGCTGCCGGGTCTTCGCCGATCAGCTCGGCATCCCGGAGGACGAGGCGACCGGCTCGGCGGCGCTGCGCCTGGTCGCGGCGGTCGGGCGGCCGGTCACGATCCTCCAGGGGGCCGGATCGGTGATCGAGGCCCGCCCGACGGACGACGGACGGGTCCGCGTGGGCGGACGGGTGGTGCTCGACCGGTGCCTGCCGCTGGCCGACGCGCTGCGCGAATACGGCGCGCGGGCCTGAGCCGCCGCCTCGGACGGCGGCGGCTCGGCGTGGGGACGTCCGCGGCCGCGCGACCGGTGCGCGCCGTCCCCGAACGGCCGGATCAGGCGGGGCGGACCCGGACCGCGGTCCCGTAGGCGCAGATCTCGGTCCCGGTCTGGGCGTACTCGTTGGTCTCGAAGCGGAAGGCGATCACGGCGTTCGCGCCCTTGCCGGCGGCCTCCTCGGAGAGTCGTTCGAGGGCTTCCTGGCGGCTGTCGTGGAGCATCTTGGTGATCCCCTTCAGCTCGCCGCCGACGAGCGACTTGAGGCCGGCGCCGATGTTCGAGCCGACGTGGCGCGAGCGGACGGTCAGGCCGAACGCCTCGCCGAGCACCTCCTCGATGACGTGGCCGGCGATCTCGTTGGTCGTGACGATCAGCATGGTGCGGGGAGCGTACGGGAACCCGCCGGCCCGATCCAGGGGTTTCACCGCAGGCTTCGGAGCGCCGGTGACCTCTCGGGGCAGCGGACTACCGGCCCCGCAGCCGTCCGGGAGATCAGACGGCAGACATCTGATGACTTGCTAGTATCCCAGCATGTCCCTGTCACCCCTCGGCCGTGGATCGCTCAGCGAGCTCGCCGTCCAGCAGCTCCGCGCGCAGCTGGCGACGGGGGCCTGGCCGGTCGGATCGCGTCTGCCGGCCGAGGCCGCGCTGGCCGAGGAGCTGGGGATCGGGCGCTCGACGGTGCGCGAAGCGGTACGCGTGCTCGCCCACGACGGACAGCTGGAGACCCGCCAGGGCTCGGGCACCTTCGTCCGCGCACTGACGCCGCCGCCGGAGTGGGAACCGCGAATGCGGCAGGCTGCCGTGCTCGACGCCTACGAGGTCCGCGAGGCGCTCGAGGTCCAGGCCGCGCGGCTGGCTGCCGAACGCCGCACCGACGAGGACGCGGACCGGATCGACGCCGCGCTCGCCGAGCGCGAGCGGTGCCGGGCGGAGGGAGCGATCGAGCCGTTCGTCGACGCCGACCTGGCGTTCCACGGCGCGATCGTGGCCGCCGCGCACAACGCGCTGCTGCAGGACATGTTCGCCTCGTTCCTGACGGTGCTGCGCGCCGCGCTGGTCGAGGTCGTCCGCGACGTCGTGCTCGACGACGTCGACTCCGCCGAGGCGCACCGCGACCTGGCCGCGGCCGTTCGCGCTCGCGATCCGGAGGCGGCCATGGCCGCCACCCACGCCAACATCACCGTCACCGGCGGGCCTCTCGGCCACGTCGATGTCCCCAACGCAACCCGAAGGAGCAGCCAGTCATGACGACGTCACGCAACCCCTCCGTGGCCGGCCTGCTTCCGGAGGGTCAGCCCTCCTGGAATCCGCAGCGGTCCAGCTCGATGCCCTCGTGGCGGTACCAGCCGTTCCACCACCGCGTACCGTTCGAGCTGCCCGACCGGACGTGGCCGGACCAGCGAATCGAGCGTGCCCCGCTGTGGGCCGCGGTAGACCTGCGCGACGGCAATCAGTCGCTGATCGACCCGATGGACTCGGTCCGCAAGCGGAAGATGTTCGACCTGCTGGTCTCGATGGGGATCAAGGAGATCGAGGTCGGGTTCCCGGCGTCCGGCGACACCGACTTCAATTTCGTCCGCGAGCTGATCGAGCAGGACGCGATCCCCGAGGACGTGCGGATCGCGGTGCTGACGCAGGCCCGTCCCGAGCTGATCGAGCGGACCTTCGAGTCGCTCCAGGGTGCCCACAGCGCGCTGGTCCACCTCTACACCTCCACGCCGAAGCAGTTCCGCGAGGACGTCTTCGGGATCGACGTCGACGGACTGCGCGACCTGGTGGTCGGCGGCGCCGAGGACCTGGTGCGCGGGGCCGCGACGATCCCGGACACCGACGTCCGGTTCCAGTTCTCGCCCGAGACCTTCATCCTGACCGAGCCAGAGGTCGCGCTGAGCATCTGCGCGTCGGTGATCGACGTCTGGCAGCCGACGGAGGAGCGGCCGATCGTGATCAACCTGCCCTCGACGGTCGAGGTCGCGACGCCCAACGTCTACGCCGACCAGATCGAGTGGATGCACCGTCATCTGCCGCGGCGCGAGGCCATCATCCTGTCGCTGCATCCCCACAACGACCGCGGCACGGGCGTCGCGTCGACCGAGCTGGCGTTGATGGCCGGCGCGGACCGCGTCGAGGGCTGCCTGTTCGGCAACGGCGAGCGGACCGGCAACGCCGACCTGGTCACGCTGGCGCTCAACCTGCACACGCAGGGCGTCGATCCGCAGCTGGAGTTCGGCGACATCGATGCGATCCGCGACGTGGTCGAGTTCTGCAACCAGCTGAAGATCCCCGAGCGGCATCCCTACGTCGGCGAGCTGGTCTTCACGTCGTTCTCGGGCTCGCACCAGGACGCGATCAACAAGGTCTTCGCCAAGCGCGAGAAGACGGCCGAGGCGACCGGCACCCCGGTCGAGGAGCTGCCGTGGGAGGTCCCGTACCTGCCGATCGACCCGCACGACGTCGGCCGGACCTACGAGGCCGTGATCCGCGTCAACAGCCAGTCCGGCAAGGGCGGCATGGCCTACCTGCTCAAGTCCGAGCACGGGCTCGACGCGCCGAAGCGGATGCAGGCCGAGTTCTCGCGGATCGTCCAGGCCTACACCGACACGCACGGCGGCGAGGTCACTCCGGACCGGCTGTGGTCGCTGTTCTCCGACGAGTACCTGCCGGGCAGCGGCGATCCGTGGGGACGATTCCGGGTCTGGGAGCACCAGACCGCGTCGCAGCCGGACGGCCGCGACCGCCTGAACCTGCAGCTCGACGTCGACGGCAAGCCGCACCGGCTGGACGGCATCGGCAACGGGCCGATCGACGCGTTCGTCAGCGCGCTCGAGGCGTTCTCGGTGATGGTGACCGTCAAGGACTACGCCGAGCACGCGATCGGTGCGGGCGGCGACGCCCGCGCGGCGGCCTACGTCGAGTGCGAGATCGACGGCGTCACGTATTGGGGCGTCGGAATCCACCCGAATATCGTCCGCGCCTCGCTCGACGCGATCGTCAGCGCGGTCAACCGCGCGCAGCGGGACCGGGCGTAGCGGAGGGCGAGCAAGACGTAGGCGGGGCGACCGCGGTCGGGCTGCCGCCGAACGGTTCGGCGGCAGCCGACACCCCGGCGAAGCCCGGCGCTGCCGGATCGCCCGCGACCCTCAGGGGCGGTCGTCGTCGACCCGGACGGTCTTCAGGCCGTCGGCGGCGGCCGCCGGAGCGATCAGTCGCCCGTCCGCGTCGCGACCCAGCACCACGAAGTCGGTGTCGCTCTTGCGTCCCCGATTCCAGCTGATCGGAACGGTCAGGATCGGCCCCGGACCGCTCCAACGTCGGCTTCCGGCCTGGACCTCGATCGAAGCGACGTCGTCGTCGCCGGCGACGACCAGGAGCGGAGCGGGTCCGGCCCCGGTCAGGGCCTGGTCGCGGGTGGCGCGCTCGACCACCCCGACTCCGAGCGCCGGCCCCGAGGCCGCGCGGTAGGGATCGTCGACGGCACCCGACCCGCCGAGCAGCAGCGTCGTGGCCTCGTCGGCGTCGGCCGGGGAGGACCCGCTCATCCCCAGGGCGACGCTGGGCCGTTCGGAGGACGTGGTCGGGGATCGCGCGGAGCGGATCAGCATCGCCGGGCCGACTCCGGGGATCGGGGCGTCGCGGACGAGGTCGACCACCGGGGGATCCCCGAACCGTTCGACGCCCCGGCCGGGGACGTCGGTCGTTGCGGCGACGAAGCGCCGGAGCGCCGAGGGGTCGAACGCGTCCGTTCCCGGCTGGAGTCGCGAGCGCAGGCTCGGGCCCACCGTGCGCAGCGCGGCGATGCCGTCGGTCCCCGTGCGGACGATCACGGGCGAAGGCTCGGTCGACCGGTCGCGGCGCCGGGGGACGCCGTCGGGGAGGTACAGCACGCCGCTCGGGAGCTCGGCCGCGTAGGGCCCCGACACGTGCAGCAGACCGTCCGTCTCCTTGATCCGCCGGGCGCCGGCCTCGGCGAGCATCGGGCTCGAGCGGGTCTTCTCGGGGAGCAGGATCGCGGTCGAGAACGCCACGACGCCGGGGTCGTAGTCCTCCCGGATCGATACCGTCTTGCGCAGGTTCCAGTGCGCGTCGCGGGTGTCGGGGCGTCCGACGAGCGCGGCGTGGCCGTCGGAGGCCAGGACGGCGAAGTCCTCGTCGTTGACCCGGCCCGCCCAGAGCGCGGTGATCTTCAGTTCGCGGTCGTCGTCGAGCACGCTGCGATCGTCGCTGTCCTCGTCCTCCTCGACCCACTCCTCGGCGGCGTCGATCAGCGCGTCCCGGTCGTTCGCGAGGTCGCCGCGCAGGGGAAAGCCCGCGTCCGGGGCGCCGCGCACGAGCTCGATCTCCTGACCGTCGTCGCCGCAGCCGGCGAGGGTCAGCGCCAGCGTCGCGGCGAGCACCACCATCGCGGTTCGTCCGGTGGGGATCCGGGGCATGACCCCCACCCTAGGTGACGGAGGAGATGGGTACGGCGATGCGGGTGGGACCGGGGTCTACGGACGCCGGATCGCGCCCTCCGCCCGCAGGATCCGGCGCAGGATCGCGAGCGATCCGGCGTACGTGGCGTCCATCCCGAAGAAGCTCAGACCGCGCGCGCCGAGCGTACGCGCCTGGGTGTAGGGCGTGTCCGACGCGTAGTGGATAACGCCGAAGTCGACCGCGGGTCGAGCCAGGCTGATCGCCTCGCCGACCGGGTGGCGGTCGGCGTCGCCGAGCTCGTGGACGGCGGCGCAGTACGGACCGGCCTCCATCTCGACCACCGTGTAGGCCTCGCGGTAGTAGAAGTCCAGGTGGTCGCGGTTCTGCAGGAACGTCGACCGCACCGTGACCGCCTTCTGGTTGTCCAGGCCGGTGCCGTAGCGCAGGTCGGACTGGACGTCCTCGACGGTGAACGCGTTGTCGAGCCAGTAGGTGGTGCGGGTCCGCTCGTCGTGGACGACGCCCGAGATCATCACGTCGCCGACGTCCGCGTTGAGCGTCGCGGCCTTGCCGAGCACGTAGACGCCCCGGAGCCGCGACACATCGACGGTGATCTCGCGCAGGATGTTGTAGGCCGAGGCTCCGAGCGGATAATCGATGTTGACGATCACGGCCTCGCTGCTCGCGAGCGCGTCGTGGTCGAGCGGCCCGAGCCGCGGGTCGACGCCGGCCGGATCGATCCGGTCCAGCGGGATCACCTGGGCGGGGATCCGCAGCGCGCCCGACGGCATCAGGTCGATGATCCCGGCCTGTCGCTCGGCGGCGACGCGGGCGTCGGGGTCGCGCTCGAACGCCCCGCGGGCGGCGAAGTACAGGAGGTTCTCGAGCGATCCGTCGCTGCGTCCGTCGCGGATCCGCTCGAGCTCGAGTCGCAGGTCGTCCGGGCCGTAGCGCTCGACGTCGCGCAGCAGCTCGCCTTCCCGCTCGCGAGCGATCCCGGTCATCAGGTTGACCATCGCGTGGGCGTTGGAAGAGACGAAGTACATCGGCCGCTCGTGCAGCGCCTCGGTGACCATCGCCCCGCGGACCGGACGCCACCAGTCACGGGTCAGCCGGGCGTAGCCGACGTAGCTCATGCCGAGCGACCGCACGCGCAGATCGCAGCGACGACCGGGCAGCATCCCGGTCAGCCGCGCGACGAACCGGTCGCCCCACGACTCGCGCAGCCGCTCCCAGTCGTCGACGGTGCCGCCGATGGCCCGGGCGAGCCCCTCGGGATCGGTCGGCGGCTCGACCTCGCCGCAGCTGCGCAGCCGCGCGCGGATCTTGTTCCACTCGATCTGAAACGCGACGACCGTCGGGATCAGGTCGTCGACGTCCGACGACGACGCCAACAGCACGGCCAGCACGCCGTCTCCGACGTGCCACAGCCGGCGGCGCGCGGGGGATTCGGCCTGCGGCCAACCGGTCAGATCGAAGCCCGCGTCGCTGAACTGCCGCTGCTCCTGGCCGAGCACGATCAGCCGGGCCTCGCTGATCTCGTCGGGCAGGCGCCGGACGGCGTAGAGGAACGCGCCGAGGTCCAGCTCGTCGCCGGCCGCGAGCGGGTGCAGGCTGGAGTTCATCGCGATGTGCGACGGCTCGAGCACCCGCACCCGGGTCTCGCCGCTGGACCGCAGCAGCGTCGTGTAGGTCCGGTGGTAGAGCTGGACGTCGTCGGACAGCCCGGACCTGCGGTCCGGGCCGCCGCTGGAGGCCGTCTCCCATGCACGCTCCGCCATGGCCCGAGTCTGACGCACCGGACCGGCGGGGTGGTGTCTTCCCCGTGGTCGCGGAGAGCGGCATCCGCGATCGAGCGAGCCGGCCCGGAGCCAAGGGGCGTGCCGGCGCAGAGTCCCGCGGATGGGGGGAGCGGAAGCCATGGGGGACGTTGATACCGTGATGTATCACCAATGGGCGACGCGCATCCCGAATCATCACGTTGCTCGCCGTCCTCGGGACCGGCGATCGTGATGAAGGACGTCGGCGTCCGCCGTCACGGCCGGGATGGTCGCCCGCTGGTGCTGCTCGATCGTGTCGACTGGACGGTCGGCGCGTCCGAGCACTGGGTGGTGCTGGGGCCGAACGGGGCGGGCAAGAGCACCCTGCTGCAGCTGGCGGGCGGCGCGCTGCAGCCGACGACCGGCACCGTCCATGTGCTCGGCGCACGGATCGGTGGGACCGACCTGCGGGACCTGCGCGAGCGGATCGGCCGGGTCGACGCTGCCACTGCGCGGGCGTTCAAGCCGGGGTTCGACGGGCTGGCGGTCGTGCTGACCGGGGCCTTCGGCAGCATTGCGCTGCAGCGCAAGCGGCTGGAGCCCCGGCACGTGGCGCGGGCCCACGAGCTGCTCGCGCTGGTCGGTGCGTCGGCGCTCGCGGACCGTCGCTACGACGACTGCTCCCAGGGGGAACGGCAGCGGCTGCTGCTGGCGCGCGCCCTGATGGGCGGTGAGGACGAGCCGGGCGGTGAGGACGGGGTGGGCGGGCCGCAATTGCTGCTGCTCGACGAGCCGGCGACCGGTCTCGACCTGCCGTCGCGCGAGCGGATGCTGCACGCCCTGGTGGCCAGCGCCCGACGCTCGCACGAGCTGCCGACGGTCACGGTCACCCACCACGTCGAGGAGATCCCGGAGATCACCACCCACGCCCTGCTGCTGCGGGACGGGCGCGTCCTGGCCGCGGGCCCCGTCGACCGGGTGCTGGCGTCGGCACCGGTCGGCGCCTGCTTCGGGATCGGCGTCGAGGTGACACGGACCGCCGGGCGGTGGGCGGCTCGCGCCGTTCTCGACGATCGCGCGGTAGGGGCGTAAGACCCCTGCTGGTGCTGTTACGTTGATGTAACAATCTGGTATTGTTGCCGCATGGATCGGAGCTGTGCCGTATGACCGACGCGAACGTCGTGCCGGGGTTGGAGCCCGGGCGGGTCGAGCTGGTCCGCGATCGCCTCGCGGGGCGCGAGTGGCACGAGGTGACCGTCGCGGAGCTCGCCGAAGCGGCCGGGGTCTCGCGGATGACCCTGCACCGCCGCGGGATCGGCAAGGACGACGTGCTGCGGCAGCTCGGCGAGCTGCTGCTCCAGGACCACCGCGACGCGATGTACCCGGCGCTGGTCGCCCCCGGCGACGGCCGGGTCCGGCTGCGGCTGGCCCTGGAGGGGCTGTGCGCGGTCAACGAGCGGTATCTCGGCGTGCTCGACGCGCTTGGTGAACAGGCCTACGAGGTCTTCCACGACACGGGGGACGGCGCGGTCCTGACCCGCGAGCCCTTCACCGCCGGGCTGCGGCGGATCCTCGAGGACGGAGGGGCCGACGGCACCCTGCGCGGCGGTAGCGATCTCGACGACGAGGCGACGCTGCTCTTCAACGCGGCCGGCTGGACCTACCGGCACATGCGCACCGGGCACCGTTGGGCACCCGAGCGGGCGCGCGCGGCGGTCGTCGACCTCCTGCTGCACGGGTCCCTGTTGCCGTCGACGGGGCAGCCCTCCGACGACGCGACCGGTTCGACGTCATGAGCGTCGCCGTCAGCCTGCCGCGCGTCGGCGTCGACCGGCGCGGCATCTCCGTGCTGGCCGCCGGCCACGGCTACGTGGACATGACCCAGGGCGCCGTGGCGGCGTTGCTGCCGTTCCTGATCCACCGTCGCGGCTACAGCTACGCCGCCGCCACCATGCTGGTCCTCGCGATGACCGTGACGTCGTCGCTGATCCAGCCGCTCTTCGGGCACCTGGCCGACCGGCGCTCGCTGCCGTGGCTGCTGCCGGGCGGCGTCGCCGTGGCGGGCCTCGGGATCGGCGTCGTCGGGGTCGTGCCGTCGCACGCGGCGGCGCTGGTGGCCGTCGCGATCGCCGGCCTCGGCGTCGGCGCTTACCACCCGGAGGCCGCGCGCTACGCCAACTACGTGTCGGGAACGCGGCGGGCCAGCGGGATGAGCTTCTTCTCGGTCGGCGGCAACGCCGGGTTCGCCCTCGGGCCGGTGCTCGTGACCCCGCTCGTCCTGGCCTTCGGCTTGCAGGGGACCCTGCTGTTGCTGGTGCCCGCGTTGGTGCTCGCCGGGCTGCTGGCGAGCGAGTTGTCGCGACTGGAGAGCTTCCGGCCCGACCGCCGGCCGGTCGACGCCGTGGCGTCGACCGCACCGGTGGATCCGGACCGCTGGGTGCCGTTCGCCCAGGTCACCGCGGTCGGCGCCTGGCGCTCGGCCGTCTACTTCGGGCTGCAGTCGTTCGTTCCGGTGTTCCTGATCGTCGAGCTGGGCAGCTCGGAGGCCACCGGCAATGCCGGTCTGACCGTGCTGCTGGTGGCCGGAGCGATCGGCACGCTGGTCGGTGGTCCCGTGGCCGACCGGATCGGGCGGCGGCCGGTGCTCGTCGGCTGCATGGCGGTGCTGCCCCCGCTCGTCCTGCTGCTGCTGACGACCGGTTCGATCGTCGTGAGCTTCCTGCTGCTCGCGGTGATCGGGTTCTTCACCGTCGGCAACTTCTCGACGACCGTCGTGCTGGGGCAGGAGTACCTGCCCTCGCGGGTCGGCGTGGCGTCCGGGGTGATGCTCGGCGCCGCGATCGGCCTCGGCGGGCTGGCCGCGGCGGGTCTCGGCCTGGTGGCCGACGACATCGGCCTGCGGTGGGTGATCGCGATCGTCGCCGGGCTGGCGGTGCCGGGGTTCGTCACCGCGTTGATGCTCCCGCGCGACCCCACCCCGCAGCGGAGCTAGTCATCCCCCGAGCGCGGGCGTATCGCGTGCTCGGGGGAGGGCCCCCGCCCCCGGGAACGGTCGGCCCCGCCCCGGTCCGGGCTCAGTCGTCCTCGACCGGCGGCCAGGCCTGCTCGAACGAGCACCACCAGGTGGTTCGGCCGCCGACGGTCGCCCGGACCATCTCGGCGCCGCAGCGCGGGCAGTGCTCGCCCTTCTTGCGGTGCTCGATCACGTCGCCCAGGTGGACGCCACCGCGGACCATCGCCTCGCGGGTGCAGGCGTGGGCGATCCCGTGCAGCTCGCGCAACTCGGCCTCGGAGAGGTCGCTCGCGGGACGCAGCGGCGGCTGCTCCGCCTGCCAGAGGATCTCGTCGCAGAGCAGGTTGCCGATCCCGGCGATCGTCGCCTGATCCATCAACCGCGCCTTCAGCGGCAGCGCACCGCGGCCGACCCGCTCGACGAAGGTGTCTTCGTCGATCAGCAGCGCGTCGGGGCCCAGGCCGGACAGGTCGGGGTTGAGCCGCACCCGGCCCAGGCGGCGCTTGTCGAACAGCACCAGTCGTCCGCCGTCGTCGAGCTCGATCGTGAACCGGCTCCAGCTGCCCTCGCCGGGGATCCCCGTGGAACCCTTCCGTACCGGCATCGACCAGTCGGACCGCTCGCGGGCGGTCAGCGGCTCGCCGGCGGTGTCGGGGAGGCCGGCCGCTGCGGCGACGGACGGATCCAGGCGCGTGACCCTGCGGTGCGCGTCGGCCAGCGGGGTGCCGGTGACGTCGGCGGCACCGCCGGGGGACAGGTCGACCGTGGTCTGCTCGGCGTCGCCGTCCTCGTCCTCGGCCGCGTCACCGAGCGCGTGGCGTTCGGCTTCCGACCCCTCGGGCGCCAGGCCGACCAGCCGGCCGGCCATCCCCAGGTGCAGGCCCAGCCGCAGGCCGTCGTCGAGCACGATCCACATCGACTTGCCGATCCGCTCGACCGACTCGACGCGGCGGCCGACGATCGCGGTCACGATCTCGCCGGGCGGATGCGGGCGGCAGACCCATTCGTCGGCGTCGTCGGCAGCGACGATCGTGCGACCGACCGTCCAGCGCTCCGCGAGCGCGCGGGCGGCTTCGACCTCAGGCAGCTCAGGCACGTCCCGCAGGCTACGCGAGCCTCCGGCCGCGGGCCCGGTGGCTCGGCAGTGAACCGCGTGCGATTCGGCGGCCAGGAGGGTCACGATCGCACGCGGTCGATCGGGCCCGGGGTCGGGGGCCGATGGAGCCGCCGGCGTGTGCGATCGTGGGCCCGGAACGCGCCGGATCGCACGTGGCCGGTCCCGGAACTCCCGGGGTCGCTTGCACGGAGGTCGCCCGCCGGTAGGGTTCGTCCATGTCGAACAGTGACTCCCGGACCGCGGTCGAAACGGCGCTCAAGCAGCTTCTGGAGCACGTTCCCGCCCTGAAGCCGCTGAAGCTGATCGCCGCCGCGGAGGTCCAGGGCGGTCGCGACGTCCAGCTGATCCGCGTGGTGATGCCCGGTCCGCAGGTCACGAAGGCGATCGCGCCGGAGGCGCGGGTCACGCTGACGATCCGGCGCGACCTGCTCAACGAGATGATCGAGCTGAACGACCTGCAGGCGTGGGTCCGGGCGTGGGACCACGGCAAGTTCCGGGTCTCCGGCGTGCAGGAGTACCTGAAGCTGATCGGCCAGGTGATCGAGAAGACGGCCGCGAAGAAGAAGGCGCTGGCCGATCAGAAGAACGCCTAAGGCTCTACGGCCACGGAGCTGAGGCGGATAGGTATCGCCAGGCGATACGAATCCGCATCAGCTCCGTCGGGCCAGTACGTCCCGGCGACGCGCCGCGCGCGCCGCCGGATCCAGAGGGGCTACAGCGAGGTGATCGCGGCGTTGAGCGTCGCGCTCGGCCGCATCACGTCGTCGGTCTTCGCGCGGTCGACCAGGTAGTAGCCGCCGAGGTCGACGCTGGGGCCCTGGACGCCGTTGAGCTCGCCGATGATCGTGTCCTGCTCGGCGTTCAGCTTCTCGGCGAGCGGCGCGAACCGCTTGGCCAGCTCGGCGTCGTCGGTCTGGGCCGCCAGCGCCTGGGCCCAGTAGAGCGCCAGGTAGAAGTGGCTGCCGCGGGTGTCGCGCTCGCCGGCCTTGCGCAGCGGACCCATCCCGTTGTCGAGGAAGGTCCCGGTCGCCTCGTCCAGCGTGCGGCCGAGGATCCCCGCGCCGCCGTTGCCGGTCTTGTCGGCCAGGAACTCCAGCGAGACCGCGAGCGCCAGGAACTCGCCGAGCGAGTCCCACCGCAGGTGGTTCTCCTGGACCAGCTGCTGGACGTGCTTCGGGGCCGAGCCGCCGGCACCGGTCTCGAACAGGCCGCCGCCCTGCATCAGCGGAACGATCGAGAGCATCTTCGCGCTCGTGCCGAGCTCGAGGATCGGGAACAGATCGGTGAGGTAATCACGCAGGACGTTGCCCGTGACCGAGATCGTGTTCTCGCCGTTCTTGGCCCGCTCCAGCGTGTAGCGGGTCGCGTCGGCGACGTTCTTGACCTCGATCGTCAGCCCGTCGGTGTCGAGCTGCTCCAGCTCGCGACGGACCTTGACCAGGACCTGGGCGTCGTGCGCGCGGGCCTCGTCGAGCCAGAACACGGCCGGCCAACCGGTCGCGCGGGCGCGGTCGACGGCCAAACGGACCCAGTCGGCGACCGGGGCGTCCTTGGTCTGGCAGGCGCGCCAGATGTCGCCCGCCTCGACGGCGTGCTCGAGCAGCGTCGCGCCCGAGCGGTCGACGACGCGGACCGTGCCGGCCGACGCGACCTCGAAGGTCTTGTCGTGCGAGCCGTACTCCTCGGCCTTCTGCGCCATCAGGCCGACGTTCGGCGTCGTGCCCATCGTGGCCGGGTCGAACGCGCCGTGCTCACGGCAGAAGTCGATCGTCTCGGCGTAGAGCGGCGCGTACGACGAGTCCGGGATCACGTACTTCGTGTCCTGCGACTCGCCGGCGGCGTTCCACATCTGACCCGACGTGCGGATCGCGGCGGGCATCGACGCGTCGATGATCACGTCGCTGGGCACGTGCAGGTTGGTGATGCCCTTGTCGGAGTCGACCATCGCGACCGCCGGACCGGACTCGTAGGCGGCCTCGATCGCGGCGTTGATCGCGTCGCGCTTGTCGGCCGGCAGCTGCTCGATCGCCGTCAGCACGCTGGCCAGGCCGTCGTTCGGGTCGGCACCGACCGACGCCAGGTCGTCGCCGTACTGGGCGAACACGTCGGCGAAGTAGGCGCGCACCGCGTGGCCGAAGATGATCGGGTCGGAGACCTTCATCATCGTCGCCTTCAGGTGGACCGAGAACAGCACGCCTTCGGCCTTCGCGGCGGCGACCTGCTCGCGCAGGAAGGCGTCGAGCGCGGCCTTGCGCATCACGGTGCCGTCGACGATCTCGCCCGCCAGCACGGGGGTCGAGGCCTTGAGCACGGTGACGGTGCCGTCGGCGGCGACGTGCTCGATCCGCAGGTCGTCGTCCTGCTCGAGCGTCACCGACGTCTCGTTGCTGGCGAAGTCGTCCTGGCCCATCGTCACGACGTGCGACGCGGAGTCCTTCGACCAGGCGCCCATCCGGTGCGGGTGCTTCTGGGCGTAGCGCTTGACCGACGCCGGCGCCCGGCGGTCGGAGTTGCCCTCGCGCAGGACCGGGTTGACGGCGCTGCCCTTGACCGCGTCGTAGGCGGCGCGAGCGCTGCGCTCGGCGTCGGTCTGCGGGTCCTCGGGGTAGTCCGGAACGGCGTAGCCGGCGTCCTGCAGCTCCTTGATCGCGGCCTTGAGCTGCGGGATCGAGGCGCTGATGTTCGGCAGCTTGATGATGTTGGCGTCCGGCGTCTTCGCCAGGTCGCCCAGCTCGGCGAGCGCGTCGGGGACGCGCTGCTCGGCGGTCAGCAGGTCCGGGAACTGGGCGAGGATCCGCCCGGCGAGGGAGATGTCACGCGTCTCGACCTCGACGCCGGTGGCGCCGGCAAACGCCTCGATGATCGGAAGGAACGAGTGGGTGGCAAGAGCCGGAGCCTCGTCCGTGTACGTGTAGATGACCTTCATGTGCTGGTGGCCTGCTTCGCTCGGGGTCTGATCCACACGCTAGCGCGATGCGATCCGCTGCGCGGCGCGACGGGTGGTACGGGTGGTGAGGATTCTGTGAACGCCCATGGTCACAGGGCTTTTGGCCACGGGCCGCGCCCCGGAACGGTCGGCGCCTAGGCTCGACGCATGCAGATCGAGGAGCAGCACGGACGTCGCGTCCACCGGCTCGGGACGTCGGGCGAGCCGTGGTCGACGAACCACGCGACGACGGATCTGATCGGCGAGGCGATGTACTCGGAGGTCGACCTGATCGTGATCCCGATCGAGCGCGTCGATCCGGCGTTCTTCGACCTCTCGTCCGGCATCGCGGGAGAGCTGCTGCAGAGGGCGACGAACTACCGCGTGCGACTGGCGATCGTCGGCGACGTCGCGCCGTGGACCGCCCAGAGCGCGTCGCTGCGGGCGTTCGTCGAGGAGTCGCAGCGCGGGGGACACCTGTGGTTCGTGGCCGACGACGCGGCGCTCGACGCGCGGTTGGCGGCCGCGGCGGCCTGAAGGCGTCGCCGACGGCGGGCGGCCCGGACGCCGTCGAGGTTCGAGACGCGACCTCGACGGCGTGTGGTCGGCGGGGCGCGTGACCCCGCCGAGGAGCCCAGCGCTAGGCGCCGTAGCCGGCGGCGCGGCCCTGGCCGGCGATCCGCTCGGCCATCTTGCGGTTGGCCTCGTCGACCATCTCGCCCTCGAAGATCGCGGCGCCGGCGCCGGCGGCGGTCGCCTCGTCGTAGGCCTTCAACATCGCCTCGGCCTTCTCCCACTGCTCCTGCGTCGGGGTGAAGATCTCGTTGACCGTCTCGATCTGGCCGGGGTGGATCGTCCACTTGCCGTCGAGGCCCAGGGCGCGCACCAGGCGGGTGCGCTCACGCAGGCCGTCGAGGTCCTTGAACGCGGCGTAGGGGCCGTCGATCGCCTGGATGCCGGCCGCGCGGGCGGCGACGACCAGCCGCGAGTAGAGGTAGTTCAGGTGGTCGCCGGGGTAGCCCTCGGGCGCACCCCCGATCTGCGTGATCGGGATCCCGATCGCGGCCGAGTAGTCGCCGGGGCCGAAGATCAGCGTCTCCATCCGGGGCGAGGCGATCGCGATCTGCTCGACGTTGACCAGGCCGACGGCGTCCTCGATCTGCGCCTCGATCCCGATCCGGCCGACCTCGTAGCCCTTGGCCAGCTCGATCTGACGCAGCAGCTTGTCGGTCAGCTCGATGTCGCCGGGGGTCTGGACCTTCGGCAGCATCACCGCGTGGATCTTGTCGCCGACGGCCTCGACGACGTCGATCAGGTCGCGGTAGAAGAACGGCGTGTCGGTGCCGTTCACGCGGTAGACGACCGTCTTGTCCTCGGGGAACTCGAGCGTCCGCAGTGCCTCGATCACGCGGCCGCGGGCGGCGTCCTTCTCGCTCGGCGCGACCGAGTCCTCGAGGTCCAGGAAGACCTGGTCGGCGGCCAGCGTCGGGGCCTTGGCGAGGAACTTCTCGCTGGAGCCGGGCACGGAGTGGCAGGTGCGGCGCGAGCGCAGAGGACGGGCGGTACCGGGAACCCTGAAGTGCGTCATGGCCGGAATCGTTTCACGTCCCCACGTCACGCGACCGCCGGTAGCGTGCGGCGTCGGCGTCGCGGCCGGCTCCGGTGGAGGCTCGCGGGATGGGGTCGGGGCGCCCTCGGGCGTGCGGCCGCGGTTACGGCGCGCCGGGATCGCCCGGCCGGCCCACCTGACGGCCATCGAGCGACGAACGCCAGAAGCGGTTCCGCGGATTCCCGCCCGCGAGGTACACGTTCCACGCCGTCCGGTTGGCGAGCATGCGCGGATCGCCCGCGGAGAGGATCACGTAGTCCACGCGTCGTCGGGCGTCGCTTTCGGTCCGCCGCCCGATCGTGGCCAGCGCCCGTTCCGGCCCGGCCCCGATGACCTGGGAGAACCGCAGGCCGCCGTGTGCGGAGGTCTCGCCCGCCCGGTTCAGGGCGACGCCGATCGCGCCGTTCACCGCATAGGTCCGCTCGCGGTAGCCGCGTCGGGTCGTGACCTCGGCCCGGGTGGGGCGTACGACGACCCGCATCACCCGTTCGCCGGGGCGAGCGACGTCGGCGACCGCGGCGATCACCCGCCGCAGTCGGTCCCGGCGGATCAGCGACGAGCCGCGCGCCCCGACCGGGGTGGTCGGCCGGCCCCGGCGACCGGGCGGCGGGGCCGGCGCGCCGTCCGAGCCCCGCACGACGTGCCGGCCGCGGACGTCGCCCTGCCAGCGGGCGTCGTCGTTCGGTACGTCGTTCAGGTAGACGGTCCACTCCGGCGAGTGGTCCGCGTGGAAGCCAACCGAGAGGGCGACGTACTGCACGTCGGGCCTCGAACCGGAGGCGAGCCCGCGGAGCGCCGCGGCGATCAGTCGCCGCGGGGCCGCCGGGTCGACCGCGCTCGGCGGGAAGCTGGGCCGCGACGACGTGCGCTGGGCACTGCTCTTCTCGACGTCGCCGTCGCGGAGCGTCAGCTCGCGGAGCGGCTGGTTCCGGCCCCGGGTCACGTCCGCGGTCAGGCGGTCCGGCCAGATCCGCAGGGTCTCGATCCGGTCGCCGGGACGCAGCTCCGCCCGCAGCCGCGCGATCGCCGGGCCCATGGCGGACGGGTGCAGCGGCGAGCTCGTCTGCTCGTCGTCGGCGTCACCGCTCAGGGCCGGCTCGCCGTCCGGGTCTCGCGCCGCTTCGTCGTCCCCGTCGGCGGAGGACGAGCCCGATCCCGAGTCGTGCCGCTGCGTGTCGGACCCGGCGCTCGGGCGGTCCGACGGATCCTGGCCGCCGGAGGCCAGCATCAGCAGGAGCAGTCCGCCGATCGCCACGACGACCACCACGGCGGTCACGACGGCGAAGCCGGCCTGCCGACGGGGAGGCCCACCGGCCGGGGCACCACCGGCCGGATCGACGTCCCCGGACGATGACGGTGCCGCCGACGAGCGGTTCTCGACGGGGCGTCCGAAGGGGTCGTAGGCGGGGCTCATCGGTGAGCAGCCTCGCACGTCCGGCCGACGGGTCTTGTGCCCGGTCGGGCGCGACCCCTAGCAGCCGTGCGCGGCACGCGCGGAGCCGGTCCACCGTCCACGATTTTGCGACGATGGTGCGATGGCCAACGTCACCAAGGTGAATCTCGTCGACGACATCAAGGACCTCGCCGTCACGGCCGGGTTCGGAGATCAGCTGGAGACGCGGTTCGCCCGGGCCGCCCTGGGCAGCAAGGAGGGCGCGCTGGGCTTCCAGCGGATCAAGCCTGGCCAGCGCCAGCCGTTCGGGCACAAGCAGAAGGAGCAGGAGGAGATCCACGTGGTGATCGCCGGCTCCGGGCGGCTCAAGATCGACCACGAGATCATCGAGGTCGGCTACCTCGACGCGATCCGGATCGCCCCCGACGTGATCCGCCAGTTCGAGGCCGGTCCCGACGGCATGGACCTGCTGATCTTCGGCTCGCCCGCCGGGGATCCGACCAAGGTCGGCGGCGGCGACAGCGTCACCTACTCGAAGTTCTGGGCCTAGGTCCTTCGCCGCCACGCCGGCGCCGGACGGCCGAACCCCGGTTCTACCCGCGGTAGAACCGGCGTCTGGGTGACCCCGTAGTGTGGTCGCGGATGGATCTCTTCGATCGGCGCCTGCTCCTCGTCACCGGTAAGGGCGGAACGGGCAAGACGACCGTCGCCGCCGCGCTGGCGCTGCTCGCCGCCCGGGCGGGCAAGCGCGTGCTGCTCGCCGAGATCGCCGGTGAGCGACTGTCCTCGCTGTTCGCTCACCCGCCGGTCGGCCACCACGAAACGCCCGTCGGCGACGGGATCTCGCTGCTGTCGATCGACCCGATCACGGCGGCCCACGAGTTCCTGCGCAGCCAGGTCGGCGGCGCGGTCCACCGGCTGATGTTCCAGAACCGGCTGTTCGACGTGACGATGACCGCGGCCCCGGGCCTGCGCGAGGTCTGCACGATGGACCGGATCTGGGACAGCGCGCGCGAGGACCGCGGCCGCCGCAAGCCGATCTACGACCTGGTGATCGTCGACGCCGCCGCGACCGGTCACGCGATGGCGATGCTGCGGTCGCCGACGACCTACGCCAACCTGGCTCGGGGCGGACCGATCCGCAAGCGAGCCGACGAGATCGGCGCGCTGATCCGCGACGAGCGGCGGACCGCGGTGGTGCTCTGCGCGCTGCCCGAGGAGACGCCGGTCAACGAGACGTTGGAGACCGCGGCCCAGCTCGACGAGCTCGGGGTCACGATCGGTCTGACCGTGGTCAACCAGGTGCGCGACACCGCGCTCGACGACGCGTCGGCCGAGACGCTTGCGGGCCTGGTCGACGGCGGGGCGCCCGACGGCGGCGCGGTCGCGTCGCGAGTGGCGGCGCCGGTGGTGATCGCCCACCGTCGCGCCCGCCGCGAGGCCGCGCAGGGTGCGCGCCTGATCGACGGGCTCGGTGAGCGGAGCCCACTGATCTCGCTGCCGCGGTTCAACAGCGACATCGGACGGCCCGAGCTGGACGCGATCGCGGATCGGCTGGCGGTCGCATGAGCGCGCTGACCTCGACGCTCGACCTGGACGCGACGCTGGGCGACGCGCGGGTCGTCGTGCTCGCGGGCGGGGGCGGCGTCGGCAAGACGACCACCGCCGCGGGGATCGGACTGGGGTTGGCGCGGCGCGGTCGCCGGGTCTGCGTGCTGACGATCGACCCTGCGCGCCGGTTGGCTGACGCGCTCGGATTGGACGCGGGCTCGGCTGACGAGCCGGTCCGGGTGGCGTTCGATGCCGAAGGCGACGAGGGCGGCGAGCTGTGGGTCGTGATGCTCGACGCCAAGGCGACCTGGGACAACCTGATCCGTCGCCACGCCACCGACCAGGCGTCGGCCGAGCGGATCCTCGCCAACCGCGTCTACCGCGAGCTCTCGGGCGCGGTCGCCGGGTCGCAGGAGTACATGGCCGTCGAGCGGCTGCACGAGCTGCTGGAGTCGGGACGCTGGGACACGGTGCTGCTCGACACGCCTCCGACCCGCAACGCACTCGACTTCCTCGACGCGCCGCAGCGGTTGCACACGTTCATCGACTCGCGTGCGCTGCAGCTGCTGATGAAGCCGGCCGCCGGCGGACTCGGCCTGCTCGGCCGCGGAGCGAGCGTCTTCACCGGACTGCTGAAGCGCGTGGCCGGGGTCGACCTGCTGGGCGACCTGATCGAGTTCTTCACCGCGATCGGCGGTCTGAGCAGCGGGTTCGCGCAACGTGCGAAGGCGGTCCAGGCGCTGCTCGCCGAGCCGCGCACGGTCTTCCTGCTGGTCGCGGCTCCGCACCCCGAATCGCTCGCCGAGGCGGGGGCGTTCCGCAAGGCGCTGAGCGGTCGGGCGATCCACTACGGCGGACTGGTCGTCAACCGGATGACGCGGGTCGACCAGTCCGACCACGAGGACGCCGTCCGACGAGTCCTGCGCGGTGCGCTGCCCGACCCCGAGGCCGCCGAGCGCGCGGTCGGGATGCACGCCACCGTCCGCGCCCAGGCGATCCACGACGAGCGGCTGGTCGAGCGCCACCTGCGCTCGGGCACGGGCGACGAGCCGGTGCTGCTGGTGCCGCAGCTGCCCGAGGACGTCCACGACGTCGCGGGGCTGGCGGCGTTGGAAGCGGTGCTGTTCGGGGACGACGCTTCGCACGGATAGGCGCGGCGTCCCGCTCGCGCTGGCGGGGCCCGTTCCGCGAGCCGAGCCGGGCTACGAGGGCAACAGCGCGGCGATCGCGGCTTCCAGGGCGGCGTCGTCGATCGAGCCCCGGGCGTGCAGATCCATCAGACGTTGGACCTCCTGCAGCTGGCCGAGGGCGACGGGGTCCTGCTCGGCTGCGCTCGTCAGCTCCTCGCTGGCCAGCCCCGCGGCGAGGAGCTGCCGCAACGCCTCGATCTCCGATCCGGCCGGCTGGGCGTCGACGTCGTCGGGGCTCGTGGAGAGCTCGCGATGGTGCTCGGCCGGC
This sequence comes from Patulibacter sp., assembly GCA_041648495.1. Lineage (GTDB taxonomy): Bacteria > Actinomycetota > Thermoleophilia > Solirubrobacterales > Solirubrobacteraceae > Patulibacter. Next base: position 3,216 of record JBAZOW010000005.1, on the reverse strand, counting down.
GGCGGGATCGGACGGCCGAAGGCATCGCGTTCGGGAGGCACGGGCCGCAGTCTAGTCCAGCGATCGCACGGCACCGTTGCGTCTCGAACGCGCCGGGCTCATCGGGGCCGGTGGCTCATGGCTGGCTGGTCGTGGGGTATGTGCGGGGCCGTCTACGTCGTCCGCAGCGCGGCCAACCCGTCGCGCAGGGCGTCGTCGTCGATCACCCCGCGCTGGTGCAGGTCGAGCAGCCGTCTGACGTCGGCCTTGTGGTCCGGGTCGATCCGGCCGACCTCGACCTTCGTCGCCAGCTCGCCGTTGGCCAGACCGTGCAGCAGCAGGTCGTGGATCGCGGTCATGCCGGGGTCGGCGGGCGGGGCGGATCCGGCGCCGCCGGGACGCTTCGCTGACACCCCGGACGTGCCGCCGGGACGCTGCGGCGACCCGGACGACGACGTCGTGCTGCTCGCCGATGCCGCCTCGGCCTTGGCTCGTGCTGCTACCGCGACGCGCCCGGATCCCGACGCCACGGCGGTGGCCGCCGGGCCGGCGACCAGGGTGAGGAAGACGCCGAGCAGCGAGATGACGCCGAGGATCACGACCCCGATCCAGGTGCCGACGGTGCTCTCGGTCAGCGGGTCGGCGACGAACCGCGAGACGTAGACGGTGGCGGCCAGGCTGCCGCTGATCAGGGCGGTGACCGCCGGGGCGAGTCCCACGACCTTCGGCGAGAGCGCGATCCCGATGGGGAGCATCACGAAGAACGCCGCGAAGCCGCCGAGCAGCGCGGACACGAAGCCGTCGGGGCAGGCCGGAGCATCGCCTCCGCACGAGCCGGGACCGCGCAAGACGTTGAAGACCGCCCAGCAGAGCAGGCAGACCCCGATCGTGATCAGCGCGAGTCCGAAGATCGTGCGCAGCGGACGCGGCCGGGCCGGGGTCGCCGCGGTCATCGAACGACCTTCCCGTCGGGGGTCAGCCGCACGCTGCGGTCGGCCTGCGCCACGCCGTCGACCGACGCGATCCAGCCCGATACGCGCTCGGTGTCGCCGTCGAGCTGGACGCTGAGCAGGGGGTCGCGGGCGTACGGCTGGTGCGACCTCCAGAGCCGCCGCAGCGCCCGGACCGCAGGCGCGGGGTCGACGGTCGCCCGCGCCGGCGGCACGGAGTTGGCGTAGGTCGCCGAGCGGAGGTCGGTGACCTGGACGTCGCCCGCGGTGTTGATCGTGACCCAGCGCGACTGGTCGCGGGGGTCGGTCAGGGTGACGAGTACGCGGGTCGGCCGGGCGTTGATGTTCGCGACGCGGTCTCCGGGCTCCGCCTCGGCGAGCGCGATGTCGATCGAACGGGTCAGGGCGTCCGGACGCAGCAGCGAGCGCGGGCCGAAGGGATCCCGCTCGAGCGCGAACTCGTGCGTGCTCGGCTGGTCGTCGGCCCAGTCGGCGGCCGCGGAGAGCGTCAGCGTGACGCCGCCCGCGCCGACCAGCAGCAGCACCAGCAGGTACGGCAGCCGCCACGCGGGGAGGCGGGGATCGCGACCTCCGGGTCGCCGCTCGGATCGCGCTGCGGACTTCGCGGGTGCGGCCGCGAACGCCTCGGACGCCGAGGAGGACGCCGCAGCGTCGCTCGATGGTTCGGTCGGCCGACCGAAGGCGTCGTGCTGGGGAGGCACGCGGGGCAGTCTATGTGAGCGGTCGGCGGGTCAGCCCGAGCAGCGACCCGCTCGGGCGTACGTCGTCGGCCCGGCGACGCGCGCCGGGCCGACGACGGGGCTAGAACCCGTAGGCCGCGCGCAGCTCGTCGTCGTCCGCGGCCAGCTGCTCGGCCAGCTCGACCAGCACCTTGGCCTGCTTCCAGGACGCGTCGTCCTGCATCTTGCCGTCGATCATGTGGACGCCCTTGCCGTCGGGAATCGCCTCGATGATCTTCTTGGCGAACAGGACCTCGTCCGGCGCGGGGGAGAAGACCTTCTTCGCGATCGCGATCTGGGCGGGGTGCAGCGACCAGGTACCGACGCAGCCGAGGATGAACGCGGCGCGGAACTGCGCCTCGCAGGCGACGACGTCCTTGATGTCGCCGAACGGACCGTAGAACGGCAGGATCCCGGCGGACGCGCAGGCGTCGACCATGCGCGCCACCGTGTAGTGCCACGGATCCTGCTGAGCGCGCACACGGCCGGCCTCGAGGTCGTCGGCCGAGGTCGGATCGCTGATCGAGACGTAGCCGGGGTGGCCGCCACCGACGCGGGTCGTCTTCATCCGGCGCGACGCGGCCAGGTCGGCCGGGCCGAGCGAGATGCCCTGCATCCGCGGCGAGGCGTTGGCGATCTCCTCCACGTTGGCGACGCCGGACGCGGTCTCGAGGATCGCGTGGAAGAGGATCGGACGGCTGATGCCGGCCTTCGCTTCGAGCTGCGCCACGAGCCGGTCGGCGTAGTGGATGTCCTCCGCGCCCTCGACCTTCGGGATCATGATCACGTCGAGTTGGTCGCCGATCTCGGTGACCAGCGTCGTCAGGTCGTCGAGCACCCAGGGGCTCTCCAGCGAGTTGACCCGCGTCCACAGCGGCGTGCCGCCGAGGTCGACCGTCTTGCCGACCTCGACCAGGCCGGCGCGCGCGGCCTCCTTGCGATCGATCGGCACCGCGTCCTCGAGGTTGCCGAGCACGATGTCGGCCTTCGCCGCGATGTCGGGCAGCTTGGCCCGCATCTTCTCGTTGCTCGGGTCGAAGAAGTGGATCATCCGCGACGGCGGTACCGGGATCTCGCGCAGCGGCTCCGGTGCTCCGGCGGCGAGCGGCTTGAAGAAGTCTCGGGGATGGCGCATGAGCGACAATCCTACTTCCGGTCGGCGGCTCGGGGGCGGACGGCGTAGGCCGGGAAGGCCGATCGCGAACGTCGCGTGTCACAGAATCCGCGCCTACGGAACTGGACTCTGCAGATGGCGCGACCACTCGACATCGACGCGCTGTACCGCAGGCACGGCGACGATCTCCTGAAGTGGTTCGGTCGCCGGACGGTGGATGCACAGATCGCCCTCGACCTGTGGGCCGAGACCTTCGCGCAGGCGGTGGCGGCGCAACATCGCTGCCGGGCGAAGGACGATGAGGCCCGTGCGGCGTGGCTCTGGGGCATCGCGCATCGACAGCTCGCCCGGTACCTGCGGCGCGGATACGCGGAGCAGCGGGCGGTGCGCAGGATCGGACTCGAGCGTCCGCCCGCGGACCCTTCGCTGCTGG
>JBAZOW010000004.1:0-34763 GCA_041648495.1 Patulibacter sp. | reverse complement strand
GCACGTCACGCCGCAGCGGCGGTTCCTTGCCGGTGAACGCCGGGCTGGTGCCGGTGGTCGGTTGGGTGTAGTTACCGAACGACGGCAAACCGGTGAAGACCCCCCAGCCGGTCTTGATCGGCGTCGCGCCACCAACGGTCTGGATCCGCATCATCTGGCCGTTGCCATCGAAGGTTCCGGTCTGACCCGACAACCCGACCAGTGCGTACCAAAACAGCTTGTAGTTCGGCACGTCGATGCTCAGCGGACCGTCCTTGACCTTGATCATCGCGGTCGGCAGGAAGACGTCGTTCATGCACTGCGCGAAGTCGCCCGTAGCGGGGACCAGCTTGCGTGACTCGTTGGTCAGCTTGGCCAGGTTGCGCATCGCCGGGGACAGGTCGTCGAGCAGGCCGCCCAGCTCCTCGTCGGACAGCAGTTGCTTGGCCTGGCGCAGCCACGGGGTCGACGACTCGACCACGGCCGGGGTGACCCGCATCGCGCGGGTCAGGTCCTGCGTGGCGCCGCGCAGCGGCGGGATCGCCCCGTTGAGCGCGGTGAACGCCACCCGTCCGGTCTGGGCGGTCACGCCGAGCTTCTCGATCGAGGCCTGCAGGGCCTCGGGGTTGCGCCCGAGCGCCTCCATCGAGGTGTTCAGGTTGCGCACGACCTCGAGCAGGTCCGGGTCGGCGGCGGCCAGCTTCGAGGTGACGTCGCCGAGGCCGGCGAACAGCTTCGAGATGTCGCCCTCGTTCTGGCCCTGCAGCGCGTCGGCCACGGCCGCGCCGCTGCGCAACGACTCGGCGCTGGTCCGCAGGGTGCGGTTGAGCGCCTGACCGCCGGTCAGGCCGGCGACGGCCGGGTCCTGGGTGGCGTCCTCGGCGGCGGTCGGCTTGCCGCCGAAGCCGTCGCCGAGCCCATCGACGGTCTCGCGCAGCGCCTGGCGGGTGTCGGCCCGCAGCGCGCTGAAGAACTGGTCCATCTGGACCGGGACGCCCGTGGCGCTGAGCGGAATCGTCCCGCCGTTGGGCATCTCGGGGCTGTTCGGCTCGCCCGGCTTGAGCTCGACGAAGAAGTTGCCCTCGAGGAACAGTCGCGGGCGGATCTTCAGCGTCGCGTCCTTGCGGATCGGTCGGCCCTTGGCGCCGATCTTCATCGTGATCTTGGCGTTCGAGCTGTTCTTGTAGCGCTCGATCCGCGAGATCGTGCCGACGTCGACGCCGGCGATCCGGACGACCGACCCCTTGGCCAGCAGGTTGGACGTCTGGACGACCGCGTTGACCTCGTAGTGCTGCTTGAACGGCACCTTCTTCGTGAACGCGAAGAACACGCCGACGATCGACAGGCCGATCAGGATCAGTCCGACGGTCAGGGGCTTGAGCCCCCGGCGGCTGTGGACGGGAAGACCGGTCATGGCTGCCTCACCGGCTTCATCACGAGACGGAAGCCGTCGTTGCTTTCCGTCGGAAGACCGTTGTTCTTCGGGTCGTTTCCGATCCGCATGACGTTCGGATCGAAGGTCTCCTTACCTGCCTCGCACTCCGCAGGTTGCCCGGGTGCAGCCGTGTTCGGATATGGGTTGCTGTGCAAGCGATTGTTGGTGTCCGCGTGGGGCTGGAACTGCGGCTTCTGCGGCGGGGGCGGGGCTACGAAGGGAGGCGGGTCCGAGTTTGCCGGGGCCGAGGCCGGGCCGCCCTCACTGTTGGGTGCCGCCGGCAGGATTACAACGCCAACGCGCGCCGAGCTGCCGATCGTATTGGTGTCAGACAACACGCTCCAGAGGTTGCGGGTCATCAGCGTGATGTAGTTGCACTGACTCTGGGCGGGCGTGATGTGCTTGACGGGCACGCCCAGGTCGACCGCGGTCCGCGCGACGTTGCTGATCCCGGTCAGTACGCGCTGGTCCTGACCGAAGGCGTCGACGGCGTCGAAGGTGTTCTCCAACCGCTTGTTCAGCCCGGGTGCCCGCTTGAGCGCCGGCGTCCCCTTGGTCACCGCGGTAGCCAGGCCCGGAGCGGCGGCGCTGATCGACGCGAACGCCGGCCGCAGCCGCCGGAACAGCTCGGTCGAGTTCTCCATGAACACGGCCTGCTTGGGGAACTCGTCGGTCGCCGTCTGCAGCGCCTCCGGACCCAGGCGGATCGTCTCCTTGAGCTGCTCTCGCACGCCGGCCCAGGCCTCGAACGTGCGGTACAGCCCGGTGAACATCGACGCCTGCTGTTGCGCGACCGGGTAGACCTCGGCCGCCGCCTGGGCGAACGCCGGGAACAACCGGTCGAAGCCGGTGCTCGGCGCGACCAGGTTGCGCAGCGCGGGCTCGGCCGACTCGACGAACGGCAGCAGCCCCTTGAACGCGCGGTTCAGGTCGCCGCCACGGCCGACCATCACGTTGCCGAACTCGAAGAGGTTGGTCTGCGACGCGTTGCGCGTCGGCTCGTCGAACATGTTGAAGAAGTCGTCCAGCTCGACCGGTTCTTCGCCGGCCAGGTCCAGCCGCAGCGTCTCGCCGTCGGCCAGCATGTCCTTGGACTTCCCGGCGGTCAGCTCGGCGTAGCGCAGACCCAGCGGCGAACGCGGCCGGATCTGGATCTGGGTGTCGTTGGGCAGCGGCCGCGCGATGTCGTCGAGCTTCATGTCGATCGTCGCGCCGACGCTGCCGTCGGCTTCCTGCCGGGTGTGGATCGCGCTGACGAAGCCGATCCGCGCGCCGCCCTTGCGGACGTCGTTGCCGACGATCAGGCCGGCGGCGTCGGGGATGTTGGCCTTGATGTTGTACGTCTTGACGAACGGCAGGCCGCTGTTGGCGTTGTAGGCCAGCACGACGGCGACGATCGCGATCAGGACCGTCGCGGCCCCGATCAGCACCGGGTTGGCCGCCAGCGAACTGCGCTTGGCTCGGGTGTTCACGGCTTCGCCTCCGGCTCGGGGCCGAGCAACGACTCGAAGCGCTCGTCGGTCTTGGTCTTGGCGGCCACAGACCGCGCCTGCCCGGCGGGCACCGAGCGCTCTTCACTTGGATCAAGCCGCTGGCTGTCGCTTCGCAGATGCGCGTTGCACTGACCGCGCTGCGGCGTCGCGCGGCGCTCTACGCAGTTGCTCGCATAAGCCTTGGACCGCAAATAGTGCGACGTCCCGTCCTTACCGTTCAGCACGCCCGTGTAGTAGTAGACGAGGCGGGTCAGATTCTCGATCCCGCCGGTCGTGTCGAAGCTGGTGCCCAGGTCGGACAGGTCGCGAGCCAGCGGAGCCAGCGGATCGGCCAGCTGCTTGAAGCGGTCGACCAGCGGTTCGATCCGCGGGAAGGTCTTCTGCCCGCGCTCGGCCGCGTCGCCGAGGGTCTCCAGGGCGGGACCGGACGCCTTGACGAACGGTCCGAGGCCGGTGACGGCGCGGTTCAGCGCCGGGGCCTGCGCGGACAGGTTGGCGATGCTCGGACCGACCTGGTCGGCCAGGTCGCTGATCCGCTCGGTGGCGGGCTTCAGCTCACGCAGGAAGGCCGGGAACTTCTCGAAGTTCTGCTCCAGCGCGTCGCCCTCTTCGGCCGCGGCCGCGGCGGTCTGACCCGCGGTGCGGATGAACCCGGACAGATCGGAGCGCTTCTGGGCCAGCGGCTCGAGGATCTCGTCCGACTGGTCGGTCAGCCGCGCGATCAGCTCGTTCTGCTGCGCGAGGATCTCGACGAACTCGTTGGCCTGGCGCAGCGTCGGGTTGGCGCGGTGGATCGCCTCGCGCAGCTCGGCGCCGTTGCCGGCGACGGCGGCCCCGAACTCGTTGAGGATCAGCCGGAACCGCTCCTGCTCGGGGACCCGCATGATGTTGCCGATCAGATCCGGCCCGACCGGCACGCTGGTCCGCTCGACCGGCAGCAGGTAGTCGCCCTTGCCGGGACCGTCCTCGATCTTGCTCAGCAGCGGGGCCTCGGCGGCGCCGTCGGCGCGGGGCTGGGTCGGCTTGCACTCGATGAACTGCTCGCCGATCAGCGACTGCAGGCCGACGCGGCAGGTGGCGTCGGTGCGGAAGCCGGCGTAGACCGGATCGGTGATCTCGATCGTCACCGCGGCCTGGTTCTTCTCGGTCAGCTCGACCTCGCTGACGGTGCCGACGACCACGCCGGCGACCTTGACGTTGGATCCGGGGATCACGAAGGCCGCGCTGTCGAAGATCACGCGCACGCGGTACTTGCCGTCGTCGTCGCCACCGCTGGACGCGACGGCGGTCACGGCGATCGCCAGCAGCAGGATCGCCGCCAGCCCGAGGATCAGGGAACGCCGCTTCATCAGTTGCCCCCCGGTCGCTGGGTCGGGTCGCAGTCGGCGTTGGCCAACGGACCCTTGTCGACGAACGGGGCCGAGCCGTCCGCGGGCTGCGGGATCGCTGCGCCCGGGCAGCGCTTGGTGTTGCCCGTGGTCAGGCCCGGCGCCTTACCGCGCTCGGCCGGGGCCTTGAAGGACAGGTTGCCACCCGCGGCATCGTCGGTAAAGCGGAAGGCGTCGAAGACCGGGAGCGTGCGGAAGTAATGCCCATCGGCGTCGTAGGTCGCGGCCGACGATGCGAACCCGCGGAACCAGCCGATCAGGTCCGGCGCGTACGGCCGGAAGAACGAGATCATCGGGGTCGAGGTCTTCAGCGCCTCGCTGCCCTCGGGGAACGCCGTGCGCGTCGAGCGCTCCAGCGGCGGCAGGTCCTGCAACGAGTCGAGCACGTCGTTGGACTCGCCGTCACGGTCGAGGATCAGCCGCAGCTGACGGAAGTTCGGCACGGCGGCCTTCAGCACCGGGGTCAGCTCGTCCTTCAGGTACGGCGCCAGGATCCGCGAGGGCTCGTCGGACGCCGCCGCCAGCCGCTCCAGGTCGTCGAGCGCCGGGTCGAACTGGTTCAACGCCTTGGTGCCCTCCTGCAGCAGCCCGGGGACGTTCTCCAGCACCGAGCTCAGCGCGTCGGTGTCCGATCCGAGTGCCGAGACCGTCTTGCGCGTGTTGCTGACCGCCTCGGTCAGCTCCTGGTGGTTGGACGCCACCCCGCCGAGCGCCTGACCCGACGTGGTCAGCAAACGCTCCAACTGCGAGTTCTGCGAGTTGATGTTCTTGGCCAGCTCACTGAACGCGCGGAGCGCCTTGGGGAACTCCTTCGCCGTGGCGTTGGCTTCCTTCGACCGGCCGTCGTTCCACTGGGCGAAGCCCTTGATCGTCTTCTGCAGGCCCTCGCGGGTCTGTTCGTCGAGCATGTTGAAGATCTCGTCGATCTCGACGGTCGACTGGGTCGACTCCATCGCGATCAGCGCGTTGTCCTCGAGCGGCTTACCCAGACCGGATCCCGGACTGATGTCGACGTAGCGTGACGCCACGCCCGCCTGCCCCTGCGCCCGCACCGTCGCGGTCGTCCCCTCGCGCAGCGGCGCGAACTCTTCCTTGACCGAGACCGTGACCAAGGCCAGGTTGTTCTTGGTCAGGTCGATGTCCTTGATCGTCCCGACGGCGTTGCCGCCGATCCGGACGACGCCGCCCTTGACGAGCTGGCTGGCGTTCTGGAAGACCAGGCGATACTCGCGCGATGGGTCCGGCGCAAAGAGCAGGGCAGCCAGTACCACCACGACGACGACGACCAGACCCGCGGGGATCAGTCGACGCGCGCGGCGCCCGGCATGGGATGAACGGCTCAGGACTCTTCTCTCTCTCCTGCTGTCCGAGGGGCACGGATCGCGCACCGCTGGGACGAGCACGACCAATATAGCCGGACGACCCGTGTCTCAGACCATTGAGATTCGGTTATGACGCCGAAAGCCCCGCAGGAAAGGGAATTTCGCGCGTCGCGCGTTCGCGTCCGCCGGGCGCAAGATCGCGTTCAGCTACCGGGAGTAGGGTCGCTCGCGGCTCCGAGCCGCGGTACGCCCTGTCCGACGGGCAGGCAGATCGCCGCCAATCGCAGTGCGACCTGCGTCACGGAGCCTCAGGAAGGTGTACGTTTAGTCACGTCAACCACCAGACCGTGAACGTTCAGCGGAACACGCTCCGTGTTCGATCAGGACGAACGGCCTGGCCCCCACCAGGAGAGAGGGTCTCTTCATGCGCATGCGCACGATCGCAGTTCCCACCATCGCCATCGCGGCCCTGTCGGTGTCCGCCGTCGCCCCGGCCGTGGCCCAGTCCCCCGAGCCGGTCACGTCGATCTCGGGCTCGGCCGTCGTCACGCCGAACAAGGCCGGCACGAAGTCGAAGCCGCAGTCGGTCAACCTGTCGATGAAGGGTCAGGTCTCGACCACCGGCGAGGACGGCCAGAACAAGCCGGTCATCCAGAAGATCGAGATCCTCTTCCCGAAGGGCTCGCTCTACGCCGGCGGCAAGCTGCCGAAGGGCGTCAAGGGCAAGGTCACGCCCAAGTGCTCCGAGTCGGCGATGCTCGACGGTCTGCCCAAGGACAAGTGCCCGAAGGGCTCGATCGTCGGGTCCGGCTCGGCCAATGCCTGGGCCGACACGGTCAAGACGAAGGCCAAGATCACGATGGTCAACGGCGGAGCCGACAAGGTCTTCCTGTTCACCGAGCTGACCAACCCGGCGGTCGTCCAGCTGCCGATCCCCGGCAAGATCCAGAAGCAGAGCGGCAAGTGGGCCTACAAGCTCACGCTGACCGTCCCCGAGGACCTGCAGGTCGTCGCGGGCGTGCCGATCTCGCTGATCGACTTCACCGCCAAGACGCGGTCGAAGAACTGGCTCTTCACCACGTCGTGCCCGAAGAACAAGAAGTGGCCGTTCGAGGTCAAGACGTTCCAGAACACCACCGCGCCGGCCGAGTTCGCGTCGACGACGAAGTGCCGCTGATCTAACTCAGCCGCACCGCAGTACCGGTGGGCGTCGGGAGGACGCCCACCGTTTCATCACCGGAGAGAGATGCAGGACCCAAAGGCCCCCGCGAGCAGCGTGTCTCGCGGGGGTCTTTGCGTTTGCGGTGCACGAACTTGCCCGGGGTCGCCCGGAGCTATCGCGGCCGGGAGCGAAGGAGCTCGGCGGCATCCAGTCGACGGCGAGCACGGTCAAGCAGCGGATCGTGGCCCCGCCGCCGGGCGAGCTCGCGGTAGGCGTCATCGACGTCTACGTAGTCGACGTTCAGGTCCTGCGAAAGGAGACGCAAGTTCACACGGCGCCCGTCGTCAATGCGCTCTGCGATCTCGCGGACGAGATCGACATTTACGGGTGATGACATATGCAGACAATACCTCTCAGATGAATGAGCCTCAAGAGTGGCTGCGCCCGCGCTCGAACGCCTCGACTGCCAACTCCAAAGCCTCGACCCGATCTCCCAGATCGCCGTTCGCGCCAACGACTTCATCGACCCGCTCCTCGGCCGCGTAGCGCACCCCGCGCCCACTGATCTCGATCGGCAACCGTCCCCGGAGTGCTTGGTCACCGACGACAAGCACGAACAGCGCAGCCGCCCAGATCGCAACCAGACGCACCAGCACCAGCAGCAGACCGCTGCCCAGCGCATAGTCGGGATACGGCCGATCGACGCCCGCCGCAACGCCCGCCACGACGGCGACCACCAGCAACCCGATCACCAGCACCGGCACGACGACCTCTCGCTCGAGCTTGAATCGTTGACGGTCGACACGCACGCCATGACCGTATTTCGATCCCCCGTGCCGACTCAACGGCAATCAGTCACAGGTTGGCGGGAGCCCTGTATCGACTCTGAGACCCCGGTCAGCCGCCTCCGGAGGGCCCCCACCGCGCTTCATCACCGGAGAGAGATGCAGGACCAAGGCCCCCGCGAGTTGCGTGACTCGCGGGGGCCTTGCCATTCCGGCGCTCGCGCGCGCATTAACGCGGCACCCATCGAGCAGATCGCCTGCCGCTGCGCTGCAACACCCCGGGCGAAACCACGGCTCGACGCGCAAGGGCCGTGGCGACAGATCAGCTACTAGAAGCAGCGAAGAGAGGGCGTGTACACCCAATAGTCTGTGGGATACGAACTCGCACTGTGTCCGAGCGACCAGAACTCGCCGGCGACTACGATCGTCTCCTTGATGCGGAACGCCTCATTGTAGTAAAAGTAAGCAACAGCTCCCGCATTGGGTGCCGATACCAACCAGCCGTACGGATTCTCATTTCCATAGCACAGCGGGCCGGTATTACCATGGGCACTAGCGGCCGACGGCATCACCGCCGCCCCGGCGAGAACTCCGCTGATCAACAGCGACCCGATGGCCGCCTTGAGCTTGGTTCGCATTCCTGCGCTCCTTCTTCTGCGTGTCGCGGCACGGCCCGTCCTCGCCAGCATCCCCTAGGTCGCCGAAGCAGCCCAGTTCACTGACGCACGCAGCCGTCCGCATAGCGGGCCCCACGATCACGGTGCGTCCGCACCGCCTCTGGGCCTAAACGCCATTCCCCGCCGACCCGGGTCACCGTGCGCCGCCCGGCCGGCCCGCGGCCTCGCGGCGGACCCGTGCTTCTACCGATGGTCGATCACTGCAGGAGCTGCCGGCCCCAAACGTCGTGCGCATCTGCGTTGCCTCGATCTCGTTTCACGGTCCGCGCCATTCGCCCGGGTCACCCGAGTCGCGTAACGCAACCGAATTTCCTCGACGCACGATTCGAACCGCATTGTCTGCCATCGAGCCGCCGCGTACGTCGTCTCGATGAGCCGCCATGACCTTACGCATCCCGAGCGACGATTGTCAATAGATTGCCGCTGGACATATGTTGCATTGAGGCCAATTGCCCTCTAACAATGAGGGTCATGGCGGTGGCCTTCAGGACCGACACCTACGCGCGACCGCCACCAGCCAAGGTCCTCAGCGAATTCGAGCGGGCACTCCCCGCGTCGCGAATTCAACCCAGCGGCATCGCGGGACCGGCGGGCGCCGGACGGACGCCCGCCGCACTTCAGGATCAGAGAGATGCAGGACTAAGCCCGCCAGCAGTGCGACTCGCCCTGATTCAGTCACTACCGCCGTCAGGCTTCCGCCTGGCACCACGCGTCCGAGCAGCGAATACCCGCTCGCTCAAGCCCCGCCTAGAACGGCGGGTGGTCGCAGCGGAGGTCGTTTGTATACACGACGTAGTCGACTCGATTTGAACTGGCGCTATGCCCCTGAGACAGAAATACGTCGCCGATGAGATACGTGGCCAAGACCCGAAACGGCTCGCCGTACCCCAGGTACCCCCACAACGCGCCATAACTCCCGGTCATCGCGGCCCCCCCGGGCACATTCCCCCAACACAGCGGACCGTTCTCCCCGTGTGCATTTGATGCCGCCGGCATCACCGCCGCCCCCGCGAGAGCTCCGCTGATCAGCAGCGACCCGAGGGCCGCCTTGAACTTCGTTCGCATTTTCGATCCCTTCGCTTGTGAGTTGAGATGCAGGCGACCCGGACCCGTGGCGTTTGCCTTGCTCAAGGAAACCGACTGCCCTGCATCCACTCAGTTCCACCATGCGGCCGTTTGTGACAAATCCGGTGCAGATCCCACGCCCGAACCACACAGCGAAACGCCAGACAGACCAAGGCCCCCGCAAGCAGCGTTTCGCGGGGGCCTTTCCGCTACGTCACGCCCGGCGCCCGCCGCGAACTTACCGCTGGGGAACCACCGAACGATGACCCGGGGGCCAGCTACTTCATCGGCAATTCCGCATGCGGACTACCAATGACACGAGGCCTGATCAAGGTCGGTCCTGTAGATGAGGCCCTGGGGCTGCCCATTGCCATTCCCGAGATAGTAGTTGCCGTTGTAGGCGGCAATCCGGAATCCAGCACCGGCACCCAAGTAATAGAGAACCCCCGACGTACCGGTGAAATCCAGGACGGGCGCGGGCGCCGCGAAGCTGTGAACGTGACACACCTGCCCCGGCACTGCCGCCTGGCTCGTCGCGGGCATCACCGCCGCCCCGGCCAGCACCCCGCTGATCAGCAGCGACCCGACGGCCGCCTTGAACTTCGTTCGCATTGCTGCGCTCCTTCTTTTGCGTGTCGCGGCACGACCCGTGCACGCCAGCAACCCCGTCGCCGAAGCAGCCCTGGTTCGCTGACGCACGTCGCCGTCCGCATAGCGGGCCGGACGATCACGATGCATCTACACCGTGTCGCGGGCCTAAACGCCATCGCCCGCAGCCCGCCCAGCCGGCGGACCTGCGGCGCACTGCCGCACCGGCCGATGATCGCTTTCCGCAGGAACCGCCAGCCCCAAATTTTGTGCGCATCTGCATTCTCTCCCGATCTCGCCTACCGTCCGCGCTGCACACCACCATGGATGGCGATTGCCGAGAATCCACCTCTGACAATCTGCTGAATCGCAATTACCTACCACCGGAGACAGGTGCGGGGCTCGAGACTCCCGCGAGCAGCGTGTCTCGCGGGAGCATGTGCATCGGGGCGGGCTAGCCCCCGTGGCCAAGACCCAACGTTTCCCGCGTCCCAGAATCAGAGCCGCTTAGACCGGCGGGCGATCGCAGCGAAGGGCGCCCGTGAGCACCCAGTAGTCCGCGGGATACGAGCTCGCACTGTGCCCCAACGAGTAGAAGTCACCCCCGAGGACGATCGTCTCCTTGATGCGGAAGGGCTCACCGTAGTTCAGCCATCCGAAAGCCCCTCCGACCCCGGGTGACGTCATCATCAAGATGCCGGACGGCTCGTTCCCCCAGCACAGCGGACCGGTGTTCCCGTGAGCGCTCGAGCTTGCCGGCATCACCGCCGCCCCCGCGAGAACTCCGGTGATCAGGAGCGACCCGACGGCCGCCTTGAACTTCGTTCGCATTCTTCGGTCCCTTCGCTTGTGAGTTGAGATGCAGGGGCCCCGACCCGGTGGCGTTCGCCTTGCTCAAGGGAGACGGGCTGCCCTGCATTCACTCAGTTCCACGAGGCGGCGATTTGTGACATATCAAGCCGAATTACGTGTCCGAACCGCCCGGCGATACGTCGGCCGGGCTGACACCCAAGGCACGCGGCTTAGAAGATGGAATATGAAATATATAATATGTGGGAAATAGCACCGCGGCACTTACGCCGTACTGAGTGCGACCCTTTTCCTGACCGCCATCAAGAACCGGGTTCGAGTTGCACGACAGCGTGCCGTCGCCGCCGCCAACGAAGAACTCCTCCGCGGCTACTGGGAGATCGGCCACGAGATCCTCCGCCGACAGGATCAGGAAGGCTGGGGCGCGAAGGTCATCGATCGCCTCGCCACCGACCTGCGCGCAGCGTTCCCGGGGATCCGGGGGTTCTCGCGATCGAGCCTGAAGTACATGCGGCAGTTCGCTGCCGCATGGCCCGACGATCCATTTGGACAAGGCGGCCTTGGCCAAATTTCGTGGACCCACCACATCGCGCTCTTGGAGAAGCTCGAAGGTCCGCAGCTTCGCCGGTGGTACGGGGAACGTGCCGCAGAGAACGGGTGGTCGCGCGACATCCTGGTCCACCAGATTGATGGGCAGCTCCCCTTGCCAGACATGCGCCCGCTTGTCATCATCTGCAGCATCGATTGATGATTCTTTTTATGCCTAAAGGAGCAGAGGGAACATGCGCACCACCATCGTGCTCGACGACGACCTTCTCGCCGAGGCTCAGCGCCTGACGGGCACCCAGGAGAAGACCGCGCTCGTCCGCGAAGCGTTTCGTGCGCTGATCCAACGCGAGAGTGCACTGCGGCTCGCCCGGTTGGGAGGCACCGAGCCGCAACTTCGCGATATCCCGCGGCGCCAAGCCCCGACGACGTGATCCTGGCCGACACCTCGGTCTGGATCGACCACCTGCGATTCGGCGACTCGACGCTGACCCACCTCCTGGGCGCGGGGCTCGTCCTCGGGCACCCGTGGGTGATCGGTGAGTTGGCCCTCGGCAACCTCTCCCAACGGCACGAGATTCTCGGCGACTTGACGGCGCTGCCGACCGCCACCGGTGCAAGTGACCACGAGGTCCTCGAGATGATCGAGCGCCACGCGCTGCACGGACGCGGCATCGGCTACGCCGACGCACAGCTCCTCGCCTCGACCCTGCTGACCCCAGAGGCGTACCTCTGGACGCGCGACAAACGGCTCGCCCTCGCCGCAGCGGACCTCGGCGTCGAGTTCGACGCGGGGCGAATCGGTGGATGAGCACTGCGCCGGGGCCCCGCGCTCGCTAGCGGGGCGGGACTCCGGATCAAAGAGAGCGACCAGGAACTAGGACGCCACCGCGACAAGCAGCTGAGCGAGCTTCGCAACGCGCGCGAGCTCGACGTCCGACGCCCGATGAATGCGCCTCTCCAAGCGATCGACGCTCACCGATCGCAAGTGCCATGGGACTGCGAACGAAACTCGAGCGGGCTGACCTTTGTCATCCGACGGCATATCGATGCGCACGGTGCCCGATCGCTGCGTAGACGTAAGGGGCACGACGATCACGACTCGCTCTCCTGCCCCCGTGCGAGCGTTAACCTCATCGCGGCTGATGACTATTGCCGGGCGGCGCTTCTGGATCTCGTCGCCGACGGTGGGGTCCAGAGCGACGAGCCACACCTCGCCCTGACGGGGTTCGCCATCCGTGCCTAGTCCAGGCGCGACGCGAGCGGCGCGTCCTGCCACTCGGCGAGCTCGCTGTCAGACCCATCCTGGGCCATTCCTTCGAGCATCTGGTTCAGCAAGAGCCGATCGAACTGCTGCTCGACAAGAGCGTCGAGCTCGTCGACCATCGACCGGCCGTGCATTTCCGCAAGCTGCCGTACCCGATCCCGCGTCGATGTCCTTGCGCGCATCGGGACCGTCGGGTTCGTAATTGAAACGGTCGCCATACGGACAGAATAGTAGCTGTATGCATATACGTCCACGCATACCATTCTGAAGCGGGCTTGCGCTCCCTGCTCCGTCTAGAGTCGCCGCATGCATCAGGGCAACCTCGACGACGCGCAACCGTTCACCACCCTCGACGGGTCGACGATCCGCGAGGTCGCGGGCCCGGTCTCGCTCCCGACCGAGAAGCAGTCGCTGGCCGAGGCGAGCGTGCCGCCCGGCGGAAGCACGATCGAGCATCTGCACCGCACGTCCGAGGAGCTCTACTTCTTCACCGGCGGCAGCGGCCGGATCCGGGTCGGCGCCGAGGAGCGCCCCGTCCGCGCCGGCGATTGCGTCGTGCTCCCGCCCGGCACCCCGCACAAGCTGTTCAACGACTCGCCCGATACCCCGCTGACGCTGCTCTGCTGCTGCGCCCCGCCCTACTCGGACGAGGACACCGAACTGCTGGAGTAGGCGGGGTCACCGGCGATAGACGTCGCTTCGGTGCCCCGAGCGCAACACCAGGATCACCAGCCGGCCGTCGTGGATCTCGTAGACGACGCGGTAATCGCCGGTCCGCACGCGCCACTCCCCGGCTTCCCCCACCAGCGGGGTGGCGGCGGGCGGGCGCGGGTCATCTGCCAAGAGGCTCAACACGGCCTGGACGCGTCGCCGGACCTGCGGATCGAGCTTCCGCAACTGCCTGGCGGCCGCGGGCACCAGGACGATCTCGTCGCTCACGTCAGCCCGAGGTCGGCTTTGACCTGCTCCCACGGGATCGGCGTCTCGCCGGTCTCGCGCATCTCTCGCCGAGCGGCCTCGGCAGCGCGGATATCGGTCATATCCTCCGCGAGCTCGATCAGACGGTCGAGGTCATCAGCGTCGATCACCGCAGCGACCCGACGCCCGTGCCGTTCGAGATAGACCGGCTCGTGACTCTCGCGTGCCTGGTCGATGACCGCCGCGAGTTGCTGGCGGGCCTGCGAGACCGAGAGGGGGGCGGCGTCCATGGGGTAAATGTACGGAAGCGTGGCATTTTGTGCAATTTGTACAAGTCTGTCACCCAGAAAGGAGGTCATTGCCCCCATCGCAGGTGCGGCGCTTGTGCCGTTCCTAGACGCGAGCCGCAACGAAACTCGAACGATCTTGCGGGGATACGCCTGCACTCAGGGGGCTCCGAGAGGGACTTGCCAGAATCGATCGCGTCCGTCGTTCCGGCTCTGCCGCGCACCGATTCGAGGTCCCGATGTCCCTGCCCCTCGCCCCCACCGTCACGCTGCGCCACGGCGCCGAGATGCCTCAGCTGGGGCTCGGCACCTGGCCGATGAACGACGCCGAGGCGGAGCAGGCCGTCGCGACCGCGATCCAGTCGGGCTACCGGCTGGTCGACACCGCGTTCAACTACGGCAACGAGGTCGGCGTCGGTCGCGGGATCGCCGCCAGCGGCGTGCCGCGCTCCGAGATCTTCATCACCACCAAGCTCAACCGCGAGGACCACGGGATCGACGAGGTCCGGCGCGCGTTCGAGCGCAGCGCGACCAAGCTCGGGGTCGACACGATCGACCTCTTCATGATCCACTGGCCCAACCCCGACCAGGGCCGCTACGTCGAGGCCTACCAGGGGCTCGTCCAGCTGCTCGGCGAGGGACTGATCCGGGCGATCGGCCTGTCGAACTTCAAGCCCGACCACATCGACCGGGTGGTCGCCGCAACCGACGTCCTGCCCGACGTCGACCAGATCGAGCTCGATCCGACCCAGAGCCGTCCGGACGTCCGCGCGTACCTGTCCCAGCACGGCATCGTCTGCGAGGCGTGGAGCCCGCTCGGCGGTCAGAGCTCGGACCTGCGCAACCACCCGACGATCGCGCGGATCGCCGAGGCCCACGGCAAGACGCCGGCCCAGATCGTCCTGCGCTGGCACATGGCGATCGGCAACGTGACGATGCCGAAGTCCGCCGACCCCGAGCGCCAGCGTCAGAACCTGGACATCTTCGGCTTCCAGCTGACCGACGCCGAGGTCCACGAGATCGACGGCCTCGACGACGGCGACTCCCGGCTGACGGACTCGGACAAATTCGGGCACTGAGGTCTTCCTCCGTGCGTCTGGCGTTCACAGGATCGCCTTTGCGGCTGGCTTGCCCACCGCTACGATCGCCCCGTGACCGTCGGCTCGGGTGATCAGCAGCGGACTGACCTTGCGACCGAGCGGACCGTGCTGGCGCTCGAACGCACCGTCCTGGCCTGGTGGCGGACGGCGCTCGCGTCGTTGGCGGTCGCGTTGGCCGTCGGGCGACTGCTGCCCGAGCTGACCGACAGCCCCACGACCTGGCCCCACGTCGCGCTCGGCATCGCGTTCGCGGTCTACTCCTGCGGGCTGTTCGTCTACGGCGCGATCCGCAGCCGCGGCCTGCCGCCGGGCGCCGCGCGACCGATGCTGGCCGCGGCGGGCTTCGGCACGCTGCTCGCCGTCGCGACGCTGGTCGTCGTCGCCACCGGTTGAGCCCACGGCAACGGCCTGCGGACGTCCACTCGCCCGGACGTCGCTCGCCACCGCCCCCATCCCGCTCGCGACAGCCAGCGGACAGCGCACGCCTCGCCGATGAGTTCAGACGCCGCGCCGGGTCTCAGGTCAGAACCCGAGATCTCCGTGCACCTGCCCGCCCGCCTTACCCAGACCCCGACCGTCTGGATCTTCGACGCCGACAGCGACCAGCTGATCGGCCGGGTGCCGATCGTCCGCACCGACCTGCGGACCGTCGACGCGGTCGCGCGCAGGTGCTGCGCGGCGAAGGAGCAGGGGCGGCGGCCCAGCCTGCGCGGGACGACGCCGGAGTTCTACGCCCTGCTAGATCTGGCCGGACTGGTCGGGGCCGTCGGGGCCGGCGTGGAGACGCCTCCGCTGCCGAGCGACCAAGCCTGACGCGCCGCCCGCCCGCTGGCCTTCGCCCTGCCCCGCCTTCGGGTCAGGCTGCCGTGACCGGCTTCGCGTCGTCGGCCAGCTGCGCCGGCAGCCCGAACTCCGCGAACCACTCCGGCCCGCCGATGTAGTGGTGCAGCGCCGCGATCTTGCCGTCCTCGGTCTCGAGCACCACGACCGCCCAGGGTGCGTACGTGCCGTCGCCGACCGGGTTGTAGATCGCCGCCGCCGGACCGCCGTTGGCAGTCGTCGGCAGCGCGCGCGAGCCCTCGCACTTCGCGCCGGTCCCGAGCATGAACTGCCCGGCCTCCTGCGCCCCGCGCAGCCAGAGCGGCAGCGGCGGCATCGT
The DNA here is from genome assembly GCA_041648495.1 of Patulibacter sp. Lineage (GTDB taxonomy): Bacteria > Actinomycetota > Thermoleophilia > Solirubrobacterales > Solirubrobacteraceae > Patulibacter. Next base: position 18,782 of record JBAZOW010000004.1, on the reverse strand, counting down.
GAACGTCGCGTCGTCGCGCAGCAACGACACCAGGCGCGTGATGTCGTAGGCCTCGAAGGCGTCGACGTACTGCTCGAGCAGCGCGGCCTGCTCCTCGTCCGGCGCGGCGCCCGCGCTGACGCCCTCGGCGTCCAGGTCGAGCGTCGACAGGGTCGCCCGCGCGCGCTGCAACGCGCTGTTGACCGACGCCACCGAGATGTCGAGCAGCGTGGCCGCCTCGCTGGCTTTCCACCGCAGCACCTCGCAGAGCACCAGCACCGCGCGCTGCTTGGCCGGCAGGTGCTGGAGCGCCGCGACGAAGGCCAGCCGCAGCGTCTCGCGCGATCCAGCGACGTCGGCGGGGTCGCCGCCACCACCGAGCACCCGACCGCTCGCGATCGGGTGGACCCAGGCGGTCTCGGGCAGCGGCGCGCCGAGCTCCCCCGCAGCCTTGCCGGCCGGGCTCAGGTCCATCGGCATCGCACGACGCTGCGGGCTCTGGATCTGGTCGATGCAGACGTTGCTGGCGATCCGGTAGAGCCAGGACTTCAGCGCTCCCGGGGCGGTCAGCTGGTTGGACGCGCGCCAGGCGCGAACCATCGCCTCCTGCACGGCGTCCTCGGCCTCCGACGCCGACCCGAGCATCCGGTAGCAGTACCCGGTCAGTCCCCGGCGGTGCGACTCCAGCTCTTGTTCGAACGTGAGGTTCGGCTGCGTCGTCGTCGGCACAACGACCATCGTAGTGCGGCGTGCCGTGGCCGTCGAGGGCCGTACACGAGGAGGCAACGCCGGCGGGGCGATCGTGCGGACGCCGTAGCCGTCCGAGCGGGCGAAACGCCCTCCTCGAGGTTTGTCCGTCGGGCCCAGGAGATCCGCGAGCGGGCTCATCAGGCTGGATGGGAACCGACGACGAGCGCGCTTCTCCCGTCGGTCTCCACCCACACCACAGAGGACCACGTGCCAGCCCCATCCCTCGGTCGTTCCACCCCCCGCGAGCCGCGCAACCGTGCCCGCGCCACCGGCGTCGCCGTCGCCGGAGCGCTCACGGTGTCGTTCGCCTTCGCCACCCCCGCCCTCGCCTACAACTCCGTGCCGGCGGGCAACGGGGCCACCTGGGGCGTCCACGACGGCGCCGCTCCCGGACTCGACACCGGGTCGATCCGCGACGTGGCCAACTCGGCGGCGCTGCGCGGCTTCGGCGGCATCCGGGTCCAGATCTCGGGAGGCCGGACCGACGATCCCTCGCAGCGTCTGAACGGCGCGATGATGCGCGGGTTCGGCCTGAAGTTCGACGGCCACAGCAACTTCCGCACGACCAGCGCGGTCAACCTGGCCGGGGTCAGCGTCTCGCGCGAGATCCGGATCGACCGGACCGCCGACTGGGCGCGCTGGTTCGACAGCTTCACCAACACCACCAAGCGCGCGGTCACCGTCGACGTCGTCTTCGGTGGGCAGACCGGCTACGACACCGGGAACAACGCCAGCCGCGTGGCCGAGACCTCGAGCGGCGACACGACGATCTCGCCGGCAGACTCGTGGTCGCTGGTCCGCGGCGGAGCGGGCGCGACGACGGGCAACATCAACGGCCCGTCCGGCGTCGTGTTCGGGACGCCCGATCCGTTCACCGGCGGTTTGCTCCGACCAAGCAACTTCCTGCGCGACTCGTTCAACCTGCCGCTGTCCACCGTCGGGCACGAGGCCAACTTCCAGGGCTACACGCACCGCCTGACGCTCGCGCCCGGCGAGACGAAGTCGCTGGCGCACTTCGTGGTGATCGGGCTGTCCGCCACGGTGGCGACCGTCGGTCCCCAGGTCGACGCGGTTCGCACGTCGCTCCAGTCGCTGGCGGCGGCACCCCCGCTGGCCGACCTGACCACGGCCGAGATCTGCTCGATCCAGAACTTCAACGTCTCGGGGATCACGATCCCCGGATTCGCCCCAGCCGACTGCGCGACCGTCGCCCCGCTCGACACCCAGGCCGCCAAGCAGCTGCTCCCCGCGAAGACGAGCTCGCCGTACGACGTGGTCGGCAAGACGATCACCGAGATGCAGGCGGACATGGCGGCCGGGCGGACCACCGCACAGCAGATCACCCGCGCCTACCTGGACCGGATCGCCGCCTACGACACCGGGCAGCTCGGGTTCCACTCGTTCATCCACGTCGCCGAGGACGCGATGGAGCAGGCGCGCAAGGCCGACGAGCGCCGCGCCAAGGGCGAGTCCGGCGACATGCTCGGCATCCCCGTCGCGGTCAAGGACCTCTACGACACCAAGGACATGCCGACCACCAACGGCAGCCAGGTGTTCGACGGCTTCCGTCCCGCCAAGGACGCGTTCCAGATCGCCAAGCTGCGCGACGCCGGGGCGATCATCCTCGGCAAGGCGAACATGGCCGAGTACGCCAACTCCGGGTTCTTCAGCGAGAGCGCCTGGGGCCAGGTCTGGAACGCGTTCAACCCGTCGAACGCGTCGATCGGATCGTCCGGAGGATCGGCCGTCGCCACCGCGCTGAGCCTCACCGGGATCTCGATGGGCAGCCAGACCGGCGACTCGCTCTGGGGTCCGTCGAGCGCCGCCAGCCTCTACTCCCTGCGCGGCACCGACGGCATGCAGAGCCTGAGCGGTGTGATGCCGCTGACGTTCCTCAACGACTACGCCGGCGCGATCGGCCGCTCGATCCCCGACCTGGCGAGCTTCCTCAACGTCACGTCCGGCACCGACCCGAACGACTTCCTGACCGCCGAGGCGGACGCCAAGCGCCCGGCCGACTGGCACAGCGCGCTCGACACCGGAGCGCTCCGGGGGAAGACGATCGGCTACATCCCCGCGACGTTCCAGGATCCGTTCGGCACGACCGGCACGTCCGACGCGCTGCTGGCCAGCTTCAAGGGCTTCCGCGACGCGGGCGCGACGATCAAGGTGATCCCGGCCGCGCCCGCCGCGCCGCCGCAGCCGAGCGGGATCGACCGCGGCTACGAGGGCTGGAAGCGCTGGATCGACGAGCATCCCGAGTCGCCGTACAAGGACCCGGTCGAGATCATCACGTCGCAGGACCGGCTGCCCTACAGCCGCCGGGCGTCCTACACCGGCACCGGGCCGATGAGCGCGGCCGAGGTCCAGGCGGTGGTCGACCAGCGCACCGAGTACAAGCGGCGCCTGGCGCAGTGGATGGACGAGAACGGCGTCGATGCGGTCGTCTACGCCGGCCTGCTGAGCGACGTCCACCCCAACGACGGCATGACGCCGAGCTTCGGCCGGGTCGACCCGCCGTCGTCGGCATCGGGTGCGCCGACGGTGATCTTCCCCGCGGGCGTCAACGACCACGGCGAGCCGATCAACCTGCAGCTGCTCGGCCGGGCCTGGGACGACGCCAAGATCATTGGCTACGCGTACGCGTTCGACCAGGCCTTCCAGGGTCACGTCGTGCCGGACACCGCACCCGCCCTGCCGTACGAGCCGGGGATCGAGCCCGAGCCGATCGTGATCGAGAAGCCGGCTCCGCCGATCACCCAGTCGCCGACCCCGGACCCGGACACCAACACGACGTCGGTCGTTCCGGGCCCGACGCTGCCGACGGCCGCGGCCGCAGCGGCGAGCGCGACGGCAGGCGGGAAGGCCACGCGGGTCACCCTGCGGGCCACGACCGTCAAGGCGTCGCGGACCGGCGCCTACGCGCTGCGACTGACCTGCGCGAAGGGTGCGACGAGCTGTCGCGTCCGCGTGACGGTCCAGCGCGGCGGCAAGCGCGTGGGGACGCGGACGGTGACGGTCAGGGCCGGGAAGACGACCACGGTGCGGCTGCGGGCCAACGCCGCGATGCGTCGCTCGCTGGGCCGGGGGTCGAAGCTCACGCTGCAGGTGCGCCTGCAGGGCGTGAGCGGCACGACCGGCAGCGTCACCCGCAAGGTGACGCTGCGGTAGGGGGCGCGCGGAAGGCTCGCGGAGAACGAACGCCGTAGAGGTTGAGCACGTACTGCGTGCTCAACCTCTACGGGGTCAGGAGCGTCGCGGGCGGCAGCCGCGCGGAGGCCGGTCAGGCCGCGTCGACCATGTCGGCCGGTCCCGCCTCGACCGCCTCGGCGCTCATCCAGACGACCTCCCAGACGTGCCCGTCGAGGTCCTGGAAGCTGCGGCCGTACATGAAGCCGTAGTCCTGCGGCTCGTTCGCGGGGCTGCCACCGGCGGCCAGCGCGGCGTCGGCGAGCTGGTCGACCTCTTCGCGGTTCTCGGCCGACAGCGCGAACATCGCCTCGGTGGTCTGGTGGGCGTCGGCGATCGGCTTCTTCGCGAAGTCGGCGAACCGCTCGCGGGTCAGCAGCATCACGAAGGCCTGCTCGCTGACGATCATGCAGGCGGCGTGCTCGTCGGTGAACTTCTCCTCGAAGCCGAAGCCGAGAGCCGAGAAGAACGCCTTGGTGGCGGGCAGGTCCTGGACCGGAAGGTTGACGAAGATCATGCGGGGCTTGGCGGACATGGGGGCGACTCCTGTGCTTGGGTGATTCAAGGGGTTCGCTCTCCAAGACCGGAGGTCGCCCGAGAAGTCATCGGTGGGCACGTCTAACCGCCCCACGGCGGCTTCCCGTACGGGAAGATCCTGCCGCGGGCGCGGGCTCGAGCCGTCGATCTTCCCGTACGGGAAGATCGGCTCAGCCCGAGATGCCGACCATCGCGGCGCAGTCCCAGTTGCCCGCGCCGGCGCCGCCGGCCCAGAGCTTGCGCGCCATCCGGTCCTGCTCGGCACGCGACGCCTGGTAGGCGTGCGGGGTGCTACCGCCCAGCGCCTGCCAGGTCTGCGGAATGAACTGGTAGTAGCCCGACGCGCCCGCCGAGTTGGGACGGTGGTTGACGCCGCCCGACTCGCACTGGACGATCGCCCACGGGATCGCCCAGCCGCCGGTGCCCTGCTGACCGCCTCCGCGGGGCGCCGCGCTCGCGGGTGCGGAGAACTCCTGCGCCCGCTTGCGCTCCGCGGCGACCAGGCGGCTGAGCTCGCGCTCGGCGTTCTGACGGCCGGCGCGGGTGTCGCGCAGCGCCATCCGACGTGCGGACGCGGCGCGCGTCGCCTCGGCCTTGCGCTGCTGCAGGCCGGCGGCCATCGTCGCGATCCCGTCGCGCTGCTGCTCCGCCTCGGCGGTCTGCCGCTCGTGCGCGCGGCGCAGACGGGTGAGCCGCTGCTCGTCGGCCGCGGCCTTCGTGCGGGCGTTACGCACCGCCGCCACCGTCTTGGTGTCGTGGTTCTGGACGCGCCGGAGGAACTCCACGCGTTCCAGCAGGTCGTCGAAGCCCTTGGCCTCGATCACGACGTCGACCAGGTCGGGCGGGTCGGCGAGGTATCGCGACCGCAGCACGTCGGCCAGCACCTCGCGCGAGCGCTCGAGCTTCTTGCGCAGCCGGACCAGGTCGGCGCGGGCCTCGCGCAGCTCGCGGGTGGTCGACTCCAGCCGCCCGCGGGACCCGTCCAGCTCGGCCTGCGCGTCGTCGAGCCGTCGCTGGGCCGCATCGGCGGCCTTCGTCGCGCGCTCCTCGACCCGCTGCAGGCGACCGGCGGTGCCGCTCAGACGCGTCTCCTCCTGCCGCTGGCGCTCGATCCGGTCGCGCAGCTCGCCCGCGCTGGGCGCGCTCTGCCCCGGATCCGCGAACACGAGCACGCCGAGGACCGCAGCGAGCAACGCGACGAGCGCGAGCAGCAACACGAGGGGGCGCGGGGACGTCCGGGACAAGCGCATCAAAAGAAAGTCGGGCGATCAGGGCGGCAGGCCGATCGGACCGACGAACGACGTTAGGGGCCCGTGCCCCGGGTGGCCAGCGTTGCAGGGGATCGTGCGGGCACGGCGCCCGCGCCCGGCTCAGGCCACGTCGCGGTCGACTTCCTCGGGGAGCTCGTACCAGCGCTTGCGCTCGCCGATCTTCGCGCGGAGCTTCCAGCCCCGGGACTTCGGCGCGGCCTCGATCGCCTCGCGCAGCGCGGTGATCCCCTGACCGATCCGGTGCAGGTGGTCCCCCGTGAGCCCGCTGGCGGCCAGGCCCGTCTGCAGCCGCTCGAGGTTCAGCTCGAGCGTGTGGTGCAGACCCCAGTCCCGCGCCGCCAGCGCCGCGATCCGCTCGGCGTTGATCGCGTCGTCGTCGTGATCGGCCACCGGCAGGACCGCGAGCAGCGCGTACAGATCGTTCTGGTCCTTCGGGTTCAACGTGACGACCTGGAGCTTGGTCAACGTCAGCTCGGCCGCCGGCAGCGTCGTCGGCGTCACGTCGAGCCGGTCCGCCAGGGGCAGCGAATGGCACATCTCGAAGCTCTCGACGAAGACGTCGATCTTGTGGCCGTACGCCGGCTCGTGGAAGATCAGCCGCCGGGCCCCGTTGAGGGCGTTGAACTGGCGATCGCCCTCCCACCCCGCCTCGGCGAGCAGGGCCTCGACGTCGCGTGCGGCGGAGCGGTCGGTCAGGTAGTCGAGGTCGTCGCTGCGCCGCCGCAGCGACGACGGCATCCGGTCGCCGAGCAGCAGCTGGATCGCCACGCCGCCGAGCAGGCGCATGCGCACGCCTCGGGCGTCGGCCAGCGCCGCCAGGCGGGCGGCTTCGTCCGGGAGCTCGGGAAGGACGGGGCTGGGATTCTCGGGCACGGCGGTCTCCTGACTGACGATCATCCGGTGACGAACTGGTGCCGGACGCGGTCCGGCGCGAGGGTGACGAGGCATCCGGCTATACGCCCCGTGTGGTAATCGCTGCCGGGGTTGATCGCCAGGGTCCGGCCGATCTTCGTCGCCCCCGGGCTCTCGTGGACGTGGCCGTGGAGCGACAACAGCGGCTGGTAGGTCTCGATCAGCTCGCGCACGGCGGTCGATCCGACGGGCACGAGCTTCGGCTCCGACCCCGACATCACGACGTTGAGATCCGCGTCGAGCGCCGGCGCGATGTCCAGCTGCGAGTCGTGCGGCGGCACGTGGAGGTTGAGGATCAGGCGGTCGCGGTCCTCGACCTGGTCGGCCAGGCGACTGACGCGGGCGTAGATCTCGTCCTCCTCGAGCTCGCGCGGGGAGTCGAACGGCGTCCGGTTGGCGTAGCCGAGCGAGATCATCCGGTAGTCGCCGAACTCGACGATCCGGTCGTCGCAGGCCTCGACCCGGGTGGCCTCCTCGATCGCCCCGTCGATCCCCGCGGGATCGTCGTTGCCGGGCATCATGAAGCAGCGCACCCCGTCCTCCAGCCGCTCCTCCGCCAGCGCGAGCCAGCGGCGGAAGGTGACGAGCATGACCTCGGCGAACCAGGCCTCGCGCCGCTGCTCGTCCATCCGGCCGACCTCGGCGACCTGCTCGTCGGTCATCCGGTGCGGGTAGAGGCCGCTGTTGCGGATCCGGTCCTCGAGGGCCTTCAGCTGGTCCTCGCCGGTCGCGGTCTGGACGTCGCCGTACAGGTCGGCGCGCCAGCCCTCGTCGGTCGCGACGATCGGGATCACGACCTTGCCGGTGACGTCGCCGCCCATGATCAGCGTGCGGGCGTCGTAGGCCGCCCCGGCGCTGAGGAACTTCCGCCACAGCACCTCGGCGCCGTGGATGTCGGTGGCGAAGTACAGGCGGTGCGCGGGGCCGTCGGCCCCACCCGTGCGCTCGCGTCGCTTGAAGAGTCCCATCGGGTGCCTCCTACTCGGCGGGGAGCTCGCGGTACGCGAGATCCAGGTCGTAGCCCTGGCGTCGGCGGATCGCCCGGCTGATCAGGTAGATCGCCACCGCCACCACGTAGACGACGCCCACGACGATGATCATCAGCGGATCCTCGGACAGGCTCGCACCCGACCACGGATCGATCAACAGGATCGTGATCGCGGTGCCGAAGCCGAGCACCGCCAACCCACCGACCAGCGAGAGCAGCGGGATGCCCAGGACGCGGCGGCCGAACGAGGTGCCCGCGACCAGGCGGGGATGGCGGAACGGCAGCACGACGCCCGAGATCGCGGTCACGAGCAGCGTGAACGACAGGCCCAGGAGCGCCGCGAGCGACGAGAACCAGTCGGTGAACGCGTAGACCGCGGTGCTGGCGATCGACAGCGCGAGCATCACGAGGATCGCCGTCAGCGGCGAGCGGGTCCGCGGCTCGACGGCGGACAGCTGCTCGGGCACGACGCGGTCGAACGACCAGGCGAACATGCTGCGGCTGGCCAGCAGGATCGTCTGCGGCAGCCAGACGATCATCGAGACCGCGAAGCCGATGATCACGATCGAGCCGATGATCCCCGATCCGGAAGCGATCGAGACGATCTCCGCGTAGGCGGGCGCTCCGGCGAAGCCGTAGCTGGCCGGGTCCGCCAGGCCGAACTGCGCCATCACGTCGTAGCCGGCGATGTTGAGGAAGGACGGGGTCAGCAGCAGCAGGATGATCACGACGAGGGCCACCGCGCCCGGCATCGAGAAGAGGTGCGTCCGGCGCTGCATCCGGATCTCTCCGGCGAAGTAGTTCGAGGAGTAGATGAAGCCGAAGATGAACCACCAGACCGAGACCGACTTGAGGGTCTCGCTCCACGAGAAGCTCGTCGACGCGAAGCCCGCGTCGGTCGCGGACGCCGCGAGCTTGGTGCTGGCGTCGGTCACGCCGAGGTTGGCGGCGTAGGCGTCGAACCGGCCCGCGAACCCGTCGCCGCTGAAGAGGCCGACGAGCATCGGCAGCAGCAGCGCGCCGAGCACGTAGACGATGAAGACCCAGAACTGGATGCGGAAGAACAGGCGCAGTCCGCCGAGCGCGAAGAGCGTGGCCGACCCGATCAGCAGCAGCGTGCCGACGATGAACAGGCCCCACGACGAGGTCAGCCAGCTGGCCACGTCCAGCCACCAGGTCGCTCCGGTGTAGCCGGCGATCGTGCGGGCGAGCGCCGCCAACCCGTACTCGGCGATGTACGTCGTGTAGACCCCGATCACCACCGCCAGCCAGAAGACGTAGCTGAAGTTGGAGGCGAACCCGATCGACGGATGGAGCGCGCGGCTGTTGAACACGTAGTCGCCGCCGGTCCGCGGCATCACCTGCGTGAGCATCGCGTAGAGGAACGCGCCCGGCAGGCCGAGCGCGCCGGCGATCAGGAAGCCGATGATCGCGTTCGCACCCGGATAGACCGCGTAGAACAGCCAGAAGAAGCCGAACGTCAGGGCGACGCTCGACCACATGATGTTGTAGAAGAGCGCGTCGCGCGTGCGGCCTTCACGGACCAGGCCGGTGGCCTTGCGCTGGAAGACGCCGGGTGGGGTGGAGCTCATGCTGATGCCTCCGCGTCGGATGACGGTCGGCCGCGGACCGGCAAGCGGTCGCGGCGGTGTCGCAGGTAGTCGATATCGGTCGCGCTCGCCGTCGGCGGCGGCACGTCCACCAGCAGGCGGGCGGGCGCGCCGGGGCCGGACAGGTCCCCGTCGTCGGCCGCGGCGAGCACGCGCCCGTCGGAGCCGATGACGCAGGAGCCGCCGACGAACGCGTGACCGGATTCGGTGCCCACGCGATTGACGTACACGTGCGGCAGCCGGTTGTCCAGGGCGCGGGCGCGGGCGGCCAGCCGGTGGTCGGCCGCGTAGGGGGCCATGTTGGCCGCCGCCGTGACCAGCAGGTCGGCCCCGGCGACCGCGGCGGCGCGCGCGGGCTCGGGGAACTCGACGTCGAAGCAGATCAGCGGAGCGATCCGGCGGCCCGCCACGTCCACGACGACCAGCTCGTCGCCGGGGACGAAGGCATCCCGCTCCGACGTCCCGAAGAGATGGGTCTTGCGGTAGACGGCGCGCGTCGTGCCGTCGGCGCCGACGACGGCCAGGCTGTTCGCGACGCCGCCGCCGTCGAGCCGCTCGGCGAATCCGACGACGACCGCCGTCCCGTGCTCGGCGGCCGCGTCGGCCACGGTCGCCACGGCGTCATCCGCGGTGCTCGCCGTTCGCGCGACCGCCGACGCGTCGTAGCCGTCCAGGAACAGCTCCGGCAGCACCGCGAGGTCCGCCTCGGGGTGCGCGGCCAGGGCCGCGCGCACCGTCGCGGCGTTCGCCGCGCGATCGCCCGGCACCGGGTCGTCTTGGACGAGCAGGACGCGCATGGGGTCAGCGGCCGCAGCCGGCGTGGAAGGCCATGGCCTCCAGGGCGATGCGGCCGGCGATCAGGCTGGTCCGCGGGGAGCTGTCCAGGCTGGGCGCGGGCTCGACGACGTCGACTCCCAGCAGCCCCGGCGCGGAGACGCCCCGTACGAGCTCGATCGCCTCCCGGCTGGTCAGCCCTCCGGGGGTCGGGCAGCAGGTCCCGGGCGCGTAGGCCGCGTCGAGCGAGTCGACGTCGAAGGTCAGGTAGACGCCGTCGCCGGCCCCCGCGACGCTCAGGGCGCGGTCGACCGCCCACGCGGTCCCGTGCTCCCAGATCTCCTCGATCCAGATCACGGTGATCCCCCGCTCGCGGCAGTAGTCGAGCTCCGACTTCGGGTTCATCCAGCCGCCGATGCCGACGAGCGCGATCTTCTCCGGATCGAATCCGGCGTCGACGGCCCGGGTGATCGGGCAGCAGTGGTTGAGCTCCTCGCCACCGACCTCGAGCGCGGTGTCGAGGTGCGCGTCGATCAGGATCAGCCCGGGATCGGCGACGTGGTCGCGGATGGCCCGCACCGCCGGAATCGTCACGGAGTGGTCGCCGCCGATCGTCACGGGGAGCGCGTCGGCGGCGAGGATCTGTCCGATGTCGTGCTGGGCGCGCTCGAACGTCTTCTGGGCGTTGCCGAGCACCAGGTCGACGTCGCCCGCGTCGACCGGGTTGATCGCGGCCAGCAGGTCGAAGTCGAACCGCGCCTGGTAGGGCCGCAGCTGACAGGAGACCTCGCGCACGCCCCGCGGCCCGTAGTTGGCGCCGGTGCGGCTGATGCTCGTGGCGTCGAACGGGATGCCGTACAGCGCCGCCCCCGCGCCGTGCTCGCGCAACGCCGCGGTCTGCGCCGGGACGTGCGGGAGGCCCATGAACGTGCCGGCGAATCCGCCGTGCAGCAGGGTGGTCCACATGTTCGGATCGGTGGGGTTCATCGCGGCTCCGTGAGAAAACGTTTCTTCTGGCGAAGTCTGACCAGCGGCCCGCGACGCCGATTGCGCCATCCGGACAACATCGAGGCGAGTGATTCCGCCGCCGAGGCGGACGGGGTCGCTCTGTGCCTCCGGTCACACTCCCGTGCTCCACAACCTAGGGCAAAAGCGTTTTTCCTGTCAAGGGGCAAATATCGCCCCCACCAGCGGAGAAGCGTTTTTCACGCGGGGGCGAGGAGTAGCATGGCCCCAGTGACCGAGCCGGCCCGTCCCAAGCGCGTGGGGATCCGCGAAGTCGCGGCCGCCGCGGGCGTGTCGGTCACCACGGTGTCCCACGCCCTCAACGGCAAGGGTCGCCTGCCCGAGTCCACCCGCGACGCCGTGCGGGATGTGGCCCGCCGCCTCGGCTACCGGCCGAACCTGTCGGCGCAACGACTGGTCGGCGGACGCACCGGACTGCTCGGCCTGACCCTGGCCCACCCGGGCAGCGGCACCCCGGCGACGCTCACCGACATCGCCTACTTCGTCCAGCTGCTGACCGCCGCGAGCACGACCGCGCTGGCTCGGCGCTACGCGCTCGTGCTCTCGACCGGCGTCGGCGACTCCGACGACGAGGTCTGGCAGCAGACCAGCCTCGACGGTGCGGTCGTGGTCGACCCGGTCGCCGACGACCCCACGGTCACCGCCCTGCGCGCCGCGGGCACCCCGGTGGTGACCACCGGTCGCCTGCCCGTCCAACCGGGCGCCGAGGAGTCCGAGCCGATCTGGGTCGACAACGACCACGTCGACGGGACCCGGCGGCTGCTGACGCACCTCGAGCGCGCGGGAGCCCGGCGGATCTCGCTGATCACCGCGCCGCTGCTGACCTCCTACGCCATCGACCTCCACCGGACGTACCAGGCGTGGTGCCACGAGCGCGGCGTCGAGCCCGACGTGGTGATCGCCCAGGACGACCTCGGCGAGCGCGCCGGCTTCGCGGCTGCCGAGCAGCTGCTCGAGCGCGGCCGGCCCGACGCGATCCTCGGCGCCCTCGATCGCCTCGCCGTCGGAGCCCAGCTGGCCGCCAAGGCGCGCGGCCTGTCGATCCCGGACGACATCCTGATCGCGGGCTACACCGACGCCCCGGCCCATCTCCACGCCGAGCCGTCGCTGACCGCCCTCCAGTTGCACCCCGCGGAGATCGGTCGCCGCGCGGTCGAGCTGCTGATCGCCCTGGTCGAGGACGAGCCGATCGCGGAGCGGCACGTCGTGGTGCCGACCCAGCTCCTGCCGCGGGGGTCGACGCGCCGGCGGCGCTGAGCCCGGCAGTCCGCCCGAGAACGCAGAAAGCCCCGCGCTGCGGGGCTTTCGTGTTCCCTGGGAGCGGGAGCGACGGGACTCGAACCCGCGACCTCCGGCGTGACAGGCCGGCGCTCTAACCAACTGAGCTACGCCCCCTCGGGGTTGAGAAGTATGCACGAATCGTCCGCTTCGCGTCCGCTGCCTCATCCGATCCGCAGGCTCCGGGCGGTCGACGGGGTACGGAGAACGGGTAGACATCGACCACCGCGGGCGCGCGTGAAGGCGTCCACGGCCGCAACGCGCCTGACATCCCGCCACGATCACCGCCCGGCGCGGTAGCTTTCGGGGACCGTGGTTTCTGCCGACGACACCGAGCCGCAGGTCAACCCGCACGCGCCCGAGGGCGCTGCGGAGGAAGGAGCGGCCGCCCCGCCGGTGGAGACACCGTCCGTGCCCGCGTCGCCCGACGACGCAGCTCCCCTGACCCCGGCGTCCACCTCGGCCCCCGAGGCCGCCGACGCCGCCGGCAACCCGACGGCCGAGACCCCGGCGGACGAGGCCCCCGCGGCCGACGATCCCGCCGCGCCGGAGAACACGCCCGCGGAGACATCGGAGGCCGACGGCGCCGCCGCCACGCCGGCCGCGTCCGGTGGCGAGGACCCGGCTCCGGCCGAGGCCGCCCCCGAGGCTTCGGGCGACACGCCCGCGGGTGAGGGCGATGCCGGCGAGGCATCGTCCGGTGCCGCCGAGGGGTCCTCCGAGGAGGCTCCGGCCGGCGACGCGCCGTCGGGAGACACCGCTGAAGCATCGTCCGGTGCCGCTGACGGTGGCGACCCCGCCGCGCAGGGCGAGGGCGACACGCCCGCGGCCGAGGGCGACCAGCCCACGGGCGAGGGCGAGGGCGACCAGCCCGCAGCTGAGGGCCAGGGCGAGAGCGACCAGCCCGCGGCCGAGGGCGAGAGCGAGCCCAAGGACGGCGAGGGCGCCGGAAAGCGCAAGCGCCGCCCGCGCGGTCGCCGCCAGAACCGGGGCGGCCAGCGTGGCGGGCCCGGCGGGCGTCGACGCTTCCAGTGGGACGAGGTCTTCCTCCGCCAGCGGCTCGAGATCCTCCGCGCGATGGATCCGGACCCGAAGGCGATCGAGTGGGCGGTCAACGCCGGCGGTCGCTTCGACGTCGCGGACATCCTCGCCGGCGAGGGCTCGTCGGGTCGCGAGTTCGGCCGCCGCGCCTACGCCGCGACGCCCGAGACCGACGACCAGGCCGCCTGGATCATCCTCTCGGCGGTCCGTGCTCGGGACATCGTGCCGATCGCCCGCCAGGCGGTCAGCGGCACCACCGACCAGCGCGAGCAGGTCAAGGCCGCGATCGAGAAGGTCGGGATCGCCCGCGTCAACCCCGCCCTGCAGGGCGAGCGCCCGGCCCAGCAGGTGTTCGCCGAGCGCGCCCAGCGCGTCGATCTGACGACGCCGGACGGCGAGGAGCAGAAGGCCGCCTGGGCCCTGCTGTCGCTCGCCCGTCCGCAGGACGTGAAGTTCGCCGCGTCGCCGCCGCGTCCGCGTCCGGGTGGCCCGGGCGGGCGCCCCGGCGGTCCCGGCCGTCCCGGTGGCGACCGCTTCGGCGGCGACGACCGTCGTGGCCGTCGTCGCGAGCCCGGCATCCCGGGCGGCAAGTTCTCGGTCGGCGAGTCCGGCATCGGCGGCGAGCTCGGCGCCAAGCTGCGCGCGGCCCTCGAAGCGGCGGAGAACAACGAGGTCGCGGACACCCGCGACCAGAAGTAGCCGCAGACCGGCCCGCCGCCGGTCACCAGTCGTACGGAAGGCCGCCCGGTGGGCGGCCTTCGTCGTTCTGGTGTCGGGGCTGGCCTAGGCGGGGCGGACGGGCCAGGCGGGCAGGGCCCCGGTCCGACCGTGTCGACTTCGCCGGAACTACTACGGAGAAGTCGACACGCGGACCGCCGCTACCACTCGGACGGCGGGGGGATGCTGTCCAGACCGGAGTCGACGCTGCGCTGGCCCGAATGGACGCCGATCGCCTCGACGACCTCCTCCTCGGCCTCTTCGAGCTCCTCGTCGTGGTCACCGTCGCAGAGCACGCGGAAGTTGCCCGTCGTGCCGCCGTCGCACTGGATCGTGATCCCGGGCAGGATCGACTCCCCCTCGTCCAGCCCGAGCCGGTCCATGTCGAACGCCGAGAGCCCGATCCCGTACGCGTTGTGCGTCGGGTTCTCCCGGTCGTGCGCATTGATCGCCCGCTGAAACGCTTCGAGGTTCTTTGCGATCTTGGAGTGGTCCGACATGACTTCTCAACAGGCTAGCGCGCTTGAGCTGTACTCTCGACCCTTCACCGGGCGCGTAGCTCAGTTGGTTAGAGCATCCGGTTTACACCCGGAAGGTCGTCCGTTCGAGTCGGACCGCGCCCACCTTCCGCCCGTGACCGGCCCAGACACTCGCTCGATGCCCGCTCGTCACGCCGCGCTCGTGCGCCTGGGCGGCCTCGCAGCCGGGCTCGGATCGCTGCTCGTGGTCTTCGCGGTCGCGGGTCTCGTCGGCACCGACACCGTGCGGGAGTGGTCCGCGTCGGCGGGTGTCCTGGCGCCGCTCGCGTTCGTGCTGATCGGCGGCGTGCTCGGCGCGATGCTGGTGCCAGGCGCCGGGCTGGCCGCGGCGGCGGGGCTGCTCTTCGGCGCGGTCGGCGGCGCGCTGGTCTCGCTGCCCTCCGCCGTGCTGTCCGCGGTCCTGGCCCAGCGGTTCTCGGCCCGGGCAGGCGGGAGTGCACTCGACGAGGTCGCCGGCCCCCGGCTGCAGGCGCTGACGTCGTTCGCGCGGCGTCGCGGATTCAGCGCCGTGGTGATCCAGCGGCTGCTACCGGTCGTGCCCGACGGACCGCTGTCGCACGCCTTCGGGGTGGCCGGCGTGCGGACGCGCGACATCGCCCTCGGGACGGCCGTCGCGTCCGGGCCGCGCGCCCTCTCGTACGCCGCGCTCGGCGCCAACGCCACCGACCTGACCGGGCCGCACGCCCTGGCCGCCATCGCCCTGAACGTCATCACCGGGGTCTTCGGTCTGGGGCTCGCGTGGATGGTCCTGCGACGCGAGCGGCTCCGAATCGAAGCGATGCGGTCCCGAGCGCCCCAAGAAGAGGCTGAGGGTACGGCCGAGATCCCCCATCGCCGACCGTACCCTCGAGACCACGTCCCAGCGCTAGGCACTGGATTGCGTCCCTCGAGAGGAACGCATGTGGATAGAGACGACGGACCAGCCTGATCCCGACGGAATTTGCACGCACAACTATCATCTTGGCGCGCTAGCACTCTTGCATACCAGGACGTAGCAAGATTCTCAGGCCCGCCGAAGGCGCGAGATCACCGTTCCGGACAGGGATCTCACACCTTCGATGGTGAATCTCGACGGGATCGAGAACTCGTTCAGCTTTTCGCGACGATTTCGCGAACGACGTCCCGAACCGGGGTCGTCGGCCGTCCGAGCAGTCCCGCGAGGTCCCGCGAGTCGCTCGCCAGCTCGCCCCGGGCGATCGCGGCGCTCGAGTCCGCGATCACCTCGTTGAACGGCACGGGCAGACCAGCGCCCGCCAGGATCTCGGCGTACTTCTCGACCGGCAGGTCCACGTACGCGACCGGCCGCCCCGCCGCCTCCGCGATCGACGCCGCGATCTCCACCAGGGTGACGGCCTCATCCCCGGCCAGCTCGTAGACCCGACCGCCCTGATCCTCGTCGCTGACCAGGACCGCCGCCGCGGCCTCCGCGAAGTCGACCCGACCCGCCGGGTTCAGCCGGCCGTCCTGCCCCGATCCGAGCAACCCGTGCTCGAACGTGACATCGAGCTGACCGGTGTAGTTCTCGACGTACCAGCCGTTGCGCAGCAGCACGACCGGGACGGTGGCGTTCGCGAGCCGCTGCTCGGTGTCCTGGTGGTCCTTCGCGAGCAGCATCGTCGTGACGTCCGCCTTGAGGATGCTGGTGTAGGCCAGCAGCCCCACGCCGACCGCCTCGGCCGCGTCGATCACGTTGACGTGATGGGCCAACCGCTGGCCGACGTCGCTCGACGAGACCAGCAGCAGCCGGTCAACGCCCTCCAACGCGGCCCGCAGCGCATCGGGCTGCCCGTAGTCCGCCTCGCGGATCTGCACGCCGCGCGCCGCAAGATCAGCGGCCTTGGCGGGATCGCGAACGATCGCCACGACGCTCGCGGGATCCACCCCGCGGTCGAGCAGCGACGAGACGACGAGGTGGCCCAGCTGGCCGGTGGCACCGGTGACGGCGATGGTGGTCATGGAGGTTCTCCGGGTGAGACGACGGCCGGGGGCTCCCGGCACCACGAAGCACGATTGCACAAACTTTTTGAAAGCGCAATCTATTCGCATGTGCTTTCACTTCTCCGGCGTTCGTGCGCTACGATTGATCCGTGGGTGACCCAACCACCGAGACCACGACGGACCCCGAGACCGCGAGCGAGAACTACCCGCCGGACGTCTTTTCGCGGGCGTGCACGTCCCGCGTGGTGCTCCAGCACATCTCCGGCCGCTGGGGCGCCCTGACGCTGTCGGCCCTGCGTGACGAGCCCTTGCGGTTCAACGCGCTGCGGCGGCGGATCGACGGGATCAGCGAGAAGATGCTGTCCCAGACGCTGCAGGCGCTCGAGCGCGACGGGTTCGTGGTGCGCGAGGTCCAGGCCACGATCCCGCCGCGGGTCGAGTACAGCCTGACCCCGCTCGGCACCACCGTCGCCGGTCGACTCTGGGAGCTGATCGGCCTGCTGGAGAGCTCGATGGATCAGGTCAGCGCGGCGCAGCAGGCCTACGACGCCCGCTGAGCGGGGGACAACCTCAAGCCGACCGCGGGCCGATGCGGACCCCCTCGCCCGGGCGAGGAGACCGCATCCCGCCGGCCCGCGAACCGCCGCCCTAGCCCTGCGACCCTGCGGCGGGGGCGTCATCCCCATCGGCGGGCGCGTCGCCCCCGCTGCCCCCGCGGTCCTCGTCCCCGTCGGCCAGCAGCCGGTAGAGGTCCCGCCGCGTCTCGGCGAGGATCCGCTGGGCTTCCTGCCGCTGCCCCTCGCTGCCACCCTGGGCGATCTGCCACATCGCCGTCGCGACCTCACGCCCGGCGTCGAAGAGCGCCCAGGCGTCCTTCGGGATGCCGCCGGCCATCTGCTCCCAGGGAGCGGGCCGCCCCTCGTCGCGATCGGCGACCTGCTGGCGACCGGCATCGGTCAGCGCGTAGGCCTTGCGACCCTCGCGCTCGACCGGCTCGATCAGGCCCTCGTCCTCGAGCTGCTGGAGCGCCGGGTAGACCGACCCGGGACTCGGCCGCCAGGCGCCGCCGGAACGCTCCTCGAGCTCCTGCATCAGCTGGTAGCCGTTGCGCTCCTGCTCGGCGAGCAGGAGCAGGGCGGCGGTGCGGATGTCGCCGCGCCGAGCACGGCCCCCGCGGCGGCCGCCGCCCGGACCGAACGGGAAGCCCGGCCCACCGAATCCGGGACCGAACGGCCCCCCGCGCCCTCGGCCGCGACCGTGGTCGCGGCCCTCGCCGTCGCCCTCGAGGCGCTCGGCCATCGCCCGCCAGATCCGGTCCAGATCGATCGGCCCGCGAGTCCCGCCGTGACGCCCGCAACGGGCGCCGAAGTCAGCTGCGTAGTGCATGCCGTTCTCCTTGTCGATTCCTATCGTGATACGTCAAAGATATATCGCGATGTTCTTTTCGTCAAGTCGGCGATATATCGATACCGAGCAACAAGCCCCCTGGCCCTGAGCTGATGCGGATATGGATTCCCCCGCGACCGAAATCCGCATCAGCTCTCGCCACCGACTTCCCCGGAACGACGACGGGCGCCCCGAAGGACGCCCGCGTGTGCTGATTCGGTTCCGAGATGCTCGGGAAGGGTGCCCGGCGAAGGCCGGGCGGACTACCTAGTAGCGGTAGTGGTCCGGCTTGTACGGCCCTTCCACCGGAACGCCGATGTAGTCGGCCTGCTCCTGCGAGAGGGTCGTGAGCTTGACGCCGAGGGCGTCGAGGTGCAGACGCGCGACCTTCTCGTCGAGCGACTTCGGCAGCACGTAGACCTGATTCTGGTACTTGCCGTCGTCGTTGTTCGCCCACAGCTCGATCTGGGCGAGCGTCTGGTTGGTGAACGAGTTCGACATCACGAACGACGGGTGGCCGGTCGCGTTGCCGAGGTTCAGCAGGCGGCCCTCGGAGAGCACGATGATCGAGTGACCGTCGGGGAAGACCCACTCGTGGACCTGCGGCTTGACTTCGACCTTCTCGATGCCCTTGATCGACGCCAGACCGGCGATGTCGATCTCGTTGTCGAAGTGGCCGATGTTGCCGACGATCGCCTTGTTCTTCAGCGCGGCGAGGTGATCCTTGGTGAGGATGTCCTTGTTGCCGGTCGTCGTGATGACGATGTCGGCGAAGTCGATGACGTCCTCGAGGGTCTTGACCTCGTAGCCCTCCATCGCGGCCTGCAGCGCGTTGATCGGGTCGATC
>JBAZOW010000003.1:0-34801 GCA_041648495.1 Patulibacter sp. | reverse complement strand
AGGGCCCGCGCGCAGCGCGCGGGCCCTCGGTCACTCGAACTCGGTGGGTCTGCTCCGATTGTCGGAGCAGACTCGCCAAGCTCACGGCGGCGCTGAGCGGGCCCTCGGCCCTAGCTCTGCTGCGCGATGCAGCGCGCGATGCCGGTCTGGTAGTCCGGGTACGCGGCCTCGGCCTCGGTCAGCTTGGTCTGGTACTCCTGGTAGAACGCGTCGGCGTCGGCGCCCTTGACGTCCTTCTTCCAGGCCGCGTCGACGGCGGCCTTGCCGGCGTCCTTGATCTTGTTCGCCTCGGCCTCGGGCAGCACGAACAGCTCACGCCCGGCGTCCTTGACCGCCTTGCAGGACTCGTCATCGAACTGCGCCTCGATCTCGGCGATCTTCTTCGGAGCCTCGCTGTTGACCTCCTGGATCACCTTCTGCTGGTCGGCGCCCAGGCTGTCCCACTTCTCCTTCGAGATCGCCAGCGCGTTGACGGTCGAGACGCCGATGCCCAGGTCGGTGAAGTGGTTCGCGACCTCCTGGAACTTCAGCGGACCGGAGAAGCTGAACGGGATCCCGTAGACGCCCTTGACCAGGCCGCGCTCCATCGAGCCGTAGATCTCGGCGAGCTCGATGTTCACGAGGTTGGCGCCGATCGGCTGCATCACGCGGCTGCCGCGGTCGTTGGCGCGGATCCGCTTGCCCTTGAGGTCCGCGGCGGTCTTGATCGGGTCCTTGGTCGCCAGCGCGCTGCTGGCGCCGATGCTGAACGACAGCGGCACGAGGCCCTGCTTCTCCCACTCCTGACGCAGCGGGCTGGCCTCCTCGGCCCCGAGGGTGGCGAGCGCGTCGGAGACGGCCGGGGCGTTGGAGCTCTCGAACGGCAGCTCGCCGATGCTGGTCAGCGGGAAGCGGCCGGCGTAGACGGTCGGCAGCACCTGCGAGACGTCGGCACGGCCGTCCTTCAGGCCCTCGACGGTCTCGGTCGCCTTGAGCAGCGTGGCGTCCCAGAAGCGGTCGAACTTGATCGAGCCGCCGGAGCGCTCCTCGACCTCGTCGAGCCACCAGGTCCAGAGCTGGCCGATCGAGGTGTTCTCGCCGGCCATGTACGAGAACTTCAGCGTCTGCGACTTGCCGGCGCCGTCGCCCCCGGCGGATGCGTTGCTGCTGTCGTCGTCGGAGCCACAGGCGGCCACGCCGACGCCGAGGGCGAGGACTGACGCGGCGGTGAGCAGGCGACGACGGACAAGGGATGCACGGTTCACGGAACGTTCCTTCGTTCAGGGTCAGGCACGGGGCCGATCCGGGACTCCGGAGCGACGGGCCGTGGAGCCGGTCCTCGAGGGCGGGGCGAGTCGCGGCGAGCCACAGCGATCGGTCCCTCCGGGCTCGGGCCGGCTGGTACTGTGATCATTGTTACACCAAACCCGAGCCAGGGGCAAGGGCGAGCGACCGGGAGGGCGCAGATGTTCGAGGGATTCAGCCGCCGACGGATCACGACCGGCGAGGTCGAGATCAACTGCGTAGTGGGCGGATCGGGCCCGGCGCTGCTGTTGCTGCACGGCTACCCGCAGTGCCTCGAGCAGTGGGCCCCGGTCGCCGAGCGACTGACCGACGATTTCACCGTCGTCTGCTCCGACCTGCGCGGCTACGGCCAGTCCTCCAAGCCGCACGACGACAGCGGCGAGACCTACTCGTTCCGCAACATGGCGGCCGACCAGCTGCAGCTGATGCGCGAGCTCGGGTTCGAGAGCTTCGCCGTCGCCGGCCACGACCGCGGCGGCCGCGTCGCGCACCGGATGGCGCTCGACGCGCCGGACCGCGTCAGCGCGCTGATCCCCTGCGACCTGGTCCCGACCTGGGCGATGTACCACGGCGTCGACCGCACCCGCGCGGCCCGCTTCTGGCAGTGGTACTTCCTGCCGCTGCCCGAGCCGTTCCCCGAGCGGATGATCGGCGGCGACCCCGACTACTACTTCGAGAACTGCCTGGTCGTCAACGGCGGCGTCAGCATCGAGGACGGCTACGACGCCCAGATGCTGGCCGCCTACCGCAAGGCCTGGCGCGACCCCGCGATGATCCACGCCTCGTGCTCGGACTACCGCGCCGGAGCGACGGTCGACCTGGAGCACGACGAGGCCGACCTCGACGTCAAGGTCACCTGCCCCACGCTGGCGATCTGGGGCGGCGACGGTCTGGTCAAGAACCTCTTCGACATCCAGGCCGAGTGGGGCAAGCGGTGCACCGACGTGCGCGGGGTCGCGGCGCCGGGCGGGCACTTCTTCCCCGAGCAGCACCCGCAGTTCACCGCCGACGCGCTGCGCGAGTTCCTGACCGCCTGAGCAGACGCGGAAACGCCGTAGAGGTTCGACACGCAGGACGTGCAGAACCTCTACGGCGACGCCCCCGCCGCGCCCCGGGGCCGCGTGCTTCGGCCCCGCGGCTCGGTGGCTCGGTGGCTCGGTGGCTCGGTGGCTCAGACCGGCGCCACGGCGGCCAACCCGCCGTCGATCGACTGCACGGTCCCGGTGATCCAGCGCGAGGCGTCGGACGCCAGGAAGGTCGCGTAGGCGGCCACGTCGTCGGTCTCGCCCATCCGGCCGAGCGGCACCGACGCGGCCCGCTGGGCCATCGCCTCGGCCGCGTCGTCACCGTGGCGCGCGCGGTAGGCGTCCTCGACCAGCGGGGTCAGGATCGGCCCCGGCGCGATCGCGTTGACGCGGATCCCCTCCGGCGCGTACTCCGCGGCCAGCTGCCGGGTCAGCGCGACCACGCCGCCCTTCGCCGCCGCGTAGGCGGGGATGTTCGGGATCCCGCGCAGCCCCGCCAGGCTGGCCTGGAGGATGATCGAGCCGCGCTCGCGCTGCTGCATCTGCGGCAGCACCGCGCGTGCGGACAGGAACGCCCCGGTCAGGTTGACCGCGATCACGCGGTCCCACGACGCGCGGTCGAGCGCGTGCGCGGCACCCTCCCCCGGGATCCCGGCGTTGGCGAACAGCACGTCGACGACCCCGTGGGCGTCGCGCGCGGCGGTCGCCGCGGCCTCGAGCTGGTCCTCGTCGGTGACGTCGGCGGTCAGACCGACGGCGAGCCCGCCGGCGGCGACGATCGCCTGGGCAGCGGCCTCGGCCGCCGTCCCGTCACGATCGACGCAGGCCACGGCCGCCCCGGCGCGGGCGAAGGCCTCGGCGGTCGCCCGCCCCAGGCCCGATCCGGCGCCGGTGACGAGCGTCGACCGCCCGTCCAGCACCGCGCCCCCGCCCGCCGACCCGCTCACTGGGCGGGAATCGGGACGACGACCTCGCCGTTGTAGCAGCGCTCGCCCTTGCGGACGATCAGGTCCCAGGTCAGGTCCAGGTAGGCGGCCTTGCCGAGCAGCTTCTGGACCGCGACCGCGTGGTCGTCGGGCATCGTCGGGACCTCGGAGGCCCCGGCGAGCTCGACGTCGAGCCGACAGCAGTAGTCGAACGTGACGTGCAGCGCGGCGGCGTCGCCGATGTCCTTGCCCAGGGTGATCGCCCCGTGCCAGGGGATAATGATCGCGATGTCGTCGTCCTTCATGGCTGGCGCGATCGCGTCGATCTCGTCGTCCGGCGCGATCGCCGTGCGGTTGTGGAAGTACGTCGACATGTTGTGCAGCATCCGCGGCTCACGGCCGAACGCCGACTGCGCCGTGACCCAGTACCCGTGGGTGTGGACGATCGCGTTGACGTCGGGACGCAGCTGGTAGATCCCGTGGTGGAAGCCGATACCGGGGCTGACCACGACGTCCGGGTCGACCGAGTTGCCCTCGAAGTCCAGGAGGACGATGTCCTCCAGCTGCATCTCCTCGAACGTCTTGTTGAGCTTGTTCGTCCAGTACTGCTCCTTACCCGGCACGCGGATGCTGACGTGTCCGCCGATCGCGGGACCGAGGCCGTAGGCGGCGAGGCCGCGGCAGGCCTGGAGGGCGAGTTCCTGTTCCTTGGATGCGCTCATGGGGGTTCCTTCGAGTCGTTCGGCCGGCCGAACGGGCCGGCGGGTTGCGGGAGAAGCGGGAACGGGCCGGCTCGGCGTGACGCCGAACCGGCCCGGTGAGGTCGCTACTTGGTGGACGCCAGGTCCGGCAGCCAGGTCACGAGCTCCGGCACCAGGATGATCAGCAGCACCACGCAGAGCTCGGCGATGATGAACGGCACCACGCCGCGGAAGACATCCTCGATCTTGGCTTCCTTGACCACCCCGGATATCAGGAAGACGTTGATCCCGAACGGGGGCGTCAGCAGGCCGATCTCGACCATCTTCACGGCCAGGATGCCGTACCAGAGGCCGCTGAATCCGAGGTCGGTGACCAGCGGGTAGGTCAGCGGCATCGTCAGCAGCAGGATCGACATGCCGTCGAGCAGCGCGCCGAGGACCAGCAGCACCAGCAGGATGATCGCGATCACGACGTACTTGTTGACGTCGAGGCCGATGATCCAGTCCGTCAGGTCCTGCGGCACGCGGGCGGTGACCAGGAACAACGTGAAGATCGAGCCGCCGATCAGCAGCGCGAACAGCATGCTCGTGTTCGCCGAGGTCTCGCGCAGGGCGGAGGACAGCGACTTCTTCAGGCCCAGCTCGGTGCGACCGCTGCGCAGCAGCAGCACGAAGACCGCGACCAGGGCGCCGACGGCACCCGCTTCGGTCTCGGTGAAGACGCCGCCGTAGATGCCGCCGAGCACGACGATGAAGATGATCCCGATGTAGAAGATCGACTCCAGCTCCTGCAGGCGCTGGGCGCGGGACGGCTTCGCCATCGCGATGCCCCCGGGGCCCGCCGCGACGTCGAGCTGATCGAGCTCGCGCTCCATCTCGCGGTCGACCGGGCGGTCGACGGCCGGCTCGTTGGCCTGCATCGCCACGGCCACGTCGCGCTGCCGCGCGCCACCGCCACCGGACGGGTCGTCGTCGGGATGTCCGTCGTGGTCGCCCTCGCTGTCGATGTGCTTCTTGCTGTTGCCCAGCGAGGCCATCAGCACGATCGTGATCATGTACGCGATCGCGGTGATGATGCCCGGGATGATCGCCGCGAGCAGCAGCTGGGCGACCGACTCGTTGGTCAGCACGCCGTAGATCACGAGCACCACGCTCGGCGGGATCAGCACGCCGAGCGTGCCGGAGGCCGCGACGATCGAGGCCGCGAACTTGATCGAGTAGCCGTGGCGGCGCATCTCGCCGACGCAGAGCCGGCCGAGGGTGGCGACGGCCGCGGCGCTCGAGCCGGTGACGGCCGAGAAGCCGGCCGCCGACAGCACGGTGGCGATGCCCAGGCCGCCGGGCAGCTTGCGCGTGGCCCGGGCGGCGAGGTCGAAGATGTTGCCCAGCACTCCGGCGTTCGCCACGAGGACGCCCATCAGGATGAACATCGGGATGACGATCAGGGTGTAGGTCGAGGTGGCCTGGTAGGCCGCCGACGACAGGGTCGCCGCGGTCTGCTCGAAGCCGTTGTTGAGCAGCAGGCCGGTCACGCCGGCGCCGGCGAGGCCGACAGCCACGGGCATCTCGGCCGCCAGCAGGAAGAGGAAGACGCCCAGGGCGATCAGGACCATCACGGTCGTATCCATCAGGCATGCACCTCCACGGCGTCATCGTTGAGCTGCGCGGCTTCGAGCTCGCGCGGGTCCGGCTCGCCCTTGCGGAGCGCTTGCACGTCGTCGTAGAGCCGGAAGAACACGTGCAGTGCGAACAGCAGGAAGCCGATCGGCACCAGCACGCGGGCGGGCCAGGTGTGGATCGCCACGAATCCGGGGGTGACGTCGTTCTCCTCGATCGCGGTGATCGCGCGCTGGAACGACTCCCAGCTGAACCAGAGCAGCAGCGCGGTCACGAGCGTGCCGCCGATCGAACGGAGGATCAGTCGCGTCTTGAGGCCGACGCGGCTGGTCACGAGCGACGTGCGCACGTGCGTCAGCGTCTGCTCGGCGTAGCCGAGGCCGAGGGCCACGGCGCCGAGCAGCAGCAACGGGGCGACCTCGATCGCGCCCTCGATCGACTTGTCGGTCAGCGCGCGACGAACCACGTCGGCCACGGTGATCAACATCAGAATGATGAGTGCGACGGCAGCGACGGCCGCCAGGGCCCCCGAGAGGCCGCGCACGATGGTGCGTACCCTTGTCACGTTGCCGTGGTCCTTTGCTTCGGCATGAGTTCGAGGAGCGGCCTAGACCCGCCGTCCCGGAGCACCGGGAACGCCTCTCGCATAACTATGATGATTAATACCCGCCACATGGTAGCGGTGTCAAGTGACCGGGGTCACGGAGCCGCGGGAGCGCCTCCGAGCCGGGGCGCCAGGACCTGATCTCGCGCGATATCGCGGACCGACGGGGCACCCAGCAGCATCAGCGCAGCGCGCAACTCCTGTTGCAGGATCTCGATCGACCGCGCCGCCCCGGAGGCCCCCGCGGCGCCGAGCCCGAAGACGATCGGGCGCCCGACCAGGCACGCCCGTGCCCCCATCCCGAGCGCCTTGACGACATCGCTGCCCCGGCGGATCCCGCCGTCCAGGTAGACCTCGACCTCGTCGCCGACCGCATCGACCACCGCGGGCAGCGCGCCGATCGACGAGCAGGCGTGGTCGAGCTGTCGACCACCGTGGTTGGAGACCACGACCGCGTCGGCGCCGTGCTCGACCGCGATCCGCGCGTCGGCCGGATCGAGCAGGCCCTTGACGACCAGCGGCCCGTCCCATGCGTCACGCAGCCAGGCCAGGTCGTCCCAGGTCGCGGCCGGATCGAACTGGCGGTCGACGTAGCCGGCGACGCTGACCGCGTCGCCGCCCGCCGGGCCGTCGGTCACGTTGGCGGCGGTGATCCGCGGCCGTCGCACGAAGTCCGACGTCCAGCGCGGATGCCGCAGGCCCCCGGCCAGGGTCCGCGCGGTGAGCCGCGGCGGCAGGCCGAAGCCGTTGCGGCGGTCGCGGTGCCGCTCGGCGGAGCGCGGGACGTCGACGGTGACCACCAGCGCGCCGTAGTTCGCGGCCGCCGCGCGCTCGATCAGGTCGCGGACGATCCCGTGGTCGCGCCAGAGGTAGGTCTGAAACCAGAGCGGCCCCGGGGACGCCGACGCGACCTCCTCGATCGTGTAGCTCGACATCGCGGCCAGCGTGTAGATCGATCCGGCGCCGTGCATCGCTTGGGCCAGCCCGACCTCGCCGTCGTGGTGGATCAGGCCGCAGAGCCCGGTCGGCGCGCCGATGATCGGCGCGGCGATCTCCTGACCGAGCACCGTGGTCGCGGTGTCGACGCCCGAGACGTCGACCAACGTGCGCGGCAGCAGGGCGATCTCGTCGAAGTCCGCCAGGTTGCGGCGGACGGTGCGCTCGTCGTTGGCGCCGCCGTCGACGAACTCGAAGATCACCTTCGGCAGCGACGCCCGAGCCGCGGCCCGGATCTCGTCGATGCTGCCGGCGCGGGCGACGCGGCGGTCGGCGGCGCGGCCCCGGCGCGGCAGGCCGCGGAGGTCCTCTGCCACCTGGGACGCCAGCAGGCGCAGCACATCGGTCACGACCCGACCCGCATCTCGATCGACGCGGCCAGCAGCGTAAGCACCATGGTCTCTCTCATTTCTCCCGCTTCTCCCTGGCGATTGGTTATAACAGTTCGAATGAAGGTTTTTGAAGCAATTGCGGCCCAACTCCGGTCCGAGGGCGTCGGTGCCGTCTTCGGGCTGATGGGCGACGGCAACCTCAAGCTGATCCCCCGTCTTGCCCACGAGGAGATCCCCTTCCGCGGCGCGCGCCACGAGAGCGGCGCCGTCGCGATGTCCGACGGCTACGCCCGCACCACCGGGCGCGTCGGCGTCTGCACCTTCACCCAGGGCCCGGGCCTGACCAACGCCCTGACCGCGCTGGTCTCGGCCCGCCGCGGCCGCGTGCCGATGGTCGTGATCTCCGGCGACACCGCGCTCTCGGTGGCGGGCCTGCCCCAGGACATCGAGCAGGCGCCGTTCTTCGCCGCCTGCGACATCCCCGTCCAGCCGGTCCGGCCGGCGACCGCCCACGCCGACGTCGCCGAGGCCTTCCGCCGCGCCCGCGACGAGCACCGGCCGATCGCGCTGAACCTGCCGACCGACGTCCAGGAGGAGGAGGCCGGCGACACGGTCGTCGCGTCGCTGCCCTCGGCGGTCGTCGCGTCGCCGGAGATCGTCGGCCTGGACGCCGCGGTGGAGGCGATCGCCAAGGCCGAGCGTCCGGTGATCATCGGCGGGCGCGGTGCGGTGACCGCCGGGATCCGCGACGAGCTGCTCGCGCTCGGCGACCGCGTCGGCGCGCTGCTCGCCACGTCGCTGCCGGCCAACAGCTGGTTCCGCGGCCACCCCTACGCGGTCGGCATCGCCGGCGGCTTCGCGACCGACCTCGGCCGCGAGCTGATCGGCCAGGCGGACTGCGTGATCGCCTTCGGCGCCTCGCTCAACCACTTCACCTCGCGCGGCGGCACGCTGTTCTCGTCCGACGCCACGATCGTCCAGGTCGATCTCGACGACACCGCGTTCGGTCGCTACGTGCCGACCGAGGTCGGCGTGGTCGGCGACGTCGGCGTGGTCGCCCGCGCGCTGGTCGAGCGGCTGGAGCCGGCGACCGGGTTCCGCACCGACGCGATCCGCACGGAGATCGCCACCAGTGCCGCGGCGACCCCGGACGACAGCGACGAGCGCGGAATCGACCCGCGCGCGCTCTCGCGCGAGATCGCGGCGCTGCTGCCCGCCGAGCGCCAGCTGGTCGTCGACGGCGGCCACTTCATGGGCTTCCCGTCGATGGACATCCCGGTCGACGCGCCGGACCGCTTCGTCTTCACGCTCGACTTCGGTTCGATCGGGCTCGGCCTGGGCGCCGCGATCGGCGCGGCCGTCGCCCACCCCGACCGGCTGACGGTCACGGCGATCGGCGACGGCGGCCTGATGCTCAGTCTCGGCGAGCTCGACACCGCGGTCCGCTACAAGCTGCCGATGCTGATCGTCGTCTACAACGACGAGTCCTACGGCGCCGAGATGCACTTCCTGCGGATGTCCGGCCTGGACGAGAAGGAGTCGCGGTTCGAGACCCCGCCGCTCGACGCGGTCGCTCGCGCGATGGGCGCGGACGGGATGGCGGTCCGCTCGCTGACCGATCTCGAGGGCGTCGCCCCGCTGCTCGCCGCGGGCCTCGACCGGCCGCTGCTGCTGGACTGCCGGATCACCGACGAGGTCCGGGCCGTCTGGCTCGAAGAGGCCTTCTCGCGCGGGACGCACTGAGCGTCGCGGGGCGCGGGACCGCGTGGTTTGCCCGCCCGGGGCGGGCAAACTCGCGTCTCCCGAGCCGACTCCGGTCGCCCGGAGCCGGGGACCGGTCTACAGGTCGAGCACCAGCTTCTTCGACCTGCACCGCGACACGCAGATCATCATCACCGCGCCCGCCGCCTGCTCGGCGTCGGTCAGCACCACGTCGCGGTGGTCCGGGACCCCTTCGAGCACGTCGGTCTCGCAGGTGCCGCAGGTCCCCTCCTCGCACGAGCTGTCGACGTCTACCCCCGCGTCGAGGACCGCGTCGAGGATCGACACGCCCGGCTCGACGGTGAGCGTCACGCCGGTCTGGACCAGCTCGACCTCGAACGGCTGGTCGCCGACCCGGTCGATCTCGACGTCGGACGAGAACCGCTCGACGCGCAACCGCGCCAGACCGGCCGGACCGCAGCGTCCCTCGACGGCGGCGAGCAGCGGCTCGGGACCGCAGCAGTAGGTCAGCGTGTCCGCCCGCTCGACGTCCGCCAGCGCCGTGACCAGGTCGAGCAGCCCGACCTCGTCCTGCGGCAGCACGTGGACCCGGTCGCCGAGCTCGGTCAGGCGATCGACGAACGCCATCGACGCCCGGCTGCGGCCCCCGTAGAACAGCTCCCACTCCGCTCCTGCGGCGATCGCCCGCTCGATCATCGGCAGGATCGGGGTGATCCCGATGCCGCCGGCGATGAACACGTAGCGCTCCGCGGGTTCGAAGGCGAAGTGGTTGCGCGGCCCGCCGACCTCGACCGTCGCCCCGACGGCCAGGCGGTCGTGGACGTACTCCGATCCCCCGCGCGACTCCGGCTCGCGCAGCACCGCGATGCGGTATTCACCGCACTCGCCGACCGCGCCGCAGAGCGAGTACTGGCGCACCGCGTCGGGCAGCACCAGATCGACGTGGGCGCCGGCGTCCCACTCCGGCAGGGGCGCGCCCTCCGCATCGCGGAGGGTCAACGTCACGACGCCATCGGCCGCATCCTCGCGGCCGACGACGACGCAGGGACGGGGCGGGGCTTCCGTGCTGCTCATGCGTTCCCGATCGTCAGACGTAGACGACGACCTCGCCGTCCTCGACGGCGACCTCGTAGGTCCGCACGCGGGACGTCTCCGGCTCGGTCACCGAGCTGCCGTCCTTGAGGCGGAACTTGTAGCCGTGCCACGGGCAGAGCACGACCCGGTCGTCCGCGTCGTCGCCGCTGTAGTCGTAGACGTGCGGCTCGGACGGCCGCATGAAGCCCTGGACCCGGCCCTGGCAGAGCGGCGCGCCGTGGTGCGGGCAGACGTTGCGCAGCGCGAAGAACTTCCCGTTGTCGTGGATCACGCCGATCGAGCGACCCTTGACGTCGACGATCCGGGTCTCGCCCTCGGGGAACCCCTCGAGCGGGCCGACGACGTGGCGGGTGGCGTTGGTGGTCTTGGTGGCCATCGTGGTCGTCCTAGAGGCGGTCGCCGTAGAGCTTGGTCGGGTTGTCCACGCAGATCTTCTGCAGCAGATCCTTCGGCACTCCGGCGAGCGCGCGACGCGGCTCGTCGAAGTCCCAGTGCGGGTAGTCGCTGCTGAAGATCAGCGTCTCCTCGGCGCAGACCATGTCGAGCAGCACCGGCAGGTGCTCCTTCTTGGCCGGCTCGATCATCGGCTGCGTGGTGAAGCGGATGTTCCGGCGGATGTACTCGCTCGGCGCGAGCTTCAGCCACGGCACCTCGTCGCCGAGGCCCTTGCGGTCGCGGTCGAGCTTCCACATGATCTCGGCGGCCCAGGCGAACCCGCCCTCCGCGATCACGTACTTCAGCTCGGGGAACTTCTCGAACACGCCGTGGCAGACCAGGCTCAGCACGTTCGACTGGTGGATCTGGCTGAGCGCCGTGTGCCACTCGATGTAGTACGTCGGCGTGCCGGCCATCCGCGGGGCGCGGGCGAAGACGTTCTCGGTCCCCGACGGGTGGACCACGATCGGCAGCGAGTACTTCTGCGCCGCCTCGTAGATCGGGTAGTAGCTCTTCTCGCCGTGGAGGATGTCGTGGAGCGGCAGGAAGATCGCCATGATCCCCGGCCGGCCCTGCATCCGCTCGATCTCCTTGACGGCGGCCTCGGGATCCTGCGGGGCGACGACCAGCGCGCCGCGGTAGCGCGAGTCGACCTGGAGCCAGCGCTCGCACATCCACTCGTTGTAGGCGGACGCGACCGTCGCGGCGACGGTCGGGTCGGGGAACGCGCCGATCCCGAACAGATGCCCGGCGATCAGCAGGCCCTTGGCGATCCCGTGGCCGTCGAACAGCTGCTTGGCGGTGAAGGCGGCGTCGGTCGCCGGCGCCTGGCCCTCGTGGATCGCGTCGTCGCGGTAGGCGCCCGCGCTGTTGATGTACAGGTAGTCCAGCGGCAGCACGTAGGACGACGCCGCGAAGCGGCTCGACCAGTCAGCGCCGCCGCCGATCCCCAGCCGCTTCTGCCAGCTCGCCGGCATGTAGCTGTGGAGATCCTGCAACCCGTTCTGGAAGTTCGGGTGAACGTCGCTGTCGATGATGCCGGTGATCCGGTTGGAGGACCCCTTCTGGGGGGCCGGGGTCTCGATGGTGCTCATGTGAGGGGTCCTTCGCTCGGGGCTACCGGGGTACGGGGGTCAGGACTGGGTGTCGAGGCAGCGCTGCACGCCGCTCTTGTCCTCGTCGGGAAAGTCGGCGCTGGCGGCCTTCACCAGCTCGGTGAACTTGGCGCCGAAGCCGTCGGCGTCGAGGTCCTTCTGCTTCAGCTCCGCGACCCATTCGTCGCGGACCTTGGTCTCGCCACCGGCGCGCAGCTTCTGGCTCTCGGCGTCCGGAAGCACGCTCAGCTCGACCTCGTTCTCGGTGAACGCGGTGCAGGCGTCGGCGTCGGCCTTGGCGTTGAGCTCGGCGTACTTGGCCGGGATCTCGGCGCCGACCTCCTCGATCGCCTGGCGCTGCTCGTCGCTGAGCTTGTCCCAGGAGGACTGGCCGATCGCCAGGGCGCTGGCGGTCTGGGCGCCGAGGCCGAGGTCGGTCGTGTACTTGCCGACCTCCTCGAGCTTCATCGAGGTCAGGGCGCCGAACGGCACGCCGTAGACGCCGTCGAGCAGACCGCGCTCCATCGAGCCGTAGAGCTCGGCCGGAGCGACCGCCAGCACGTTGGCGCCGTTGTGCTTGAGCGCCTTGCTGCCGCGGTCGATGCCGCGGATCTTCATGCCCTTGATGTCACCGGCCGCCTTGATCGGGTCCTTCGAGACCACGGGGCTGGACGCGCCGACGCTCCAGCCGAGCGGCTTGACGCTCTGCGCCGACCACTCCTTCTGGAAGGTCTCGTCCTCGGCCGACAGCTTGGCCATCGTCGCCGAGATCGCCGCGACGTTGTTCGACGCGAACGGCAGCTCCGCGGCCGCGGTCAGCGGGAACCGGCCGGAGTAGAACGAGGGCGTGATCTGGGCGACGTCGGCGCGGCCGTCGCGCAGCCCGTCGACGACCTCGTCGGCCTTCAGCAGGGTGCCGTCCCAGAACGCGTCGAACTTGATCGTGCCGCCGCTGCGCTCGGTGACCTCGTCCATCCACCAGGTCCAGGTCTGGCCGATCGGGTTGTTCTGCGAGGTGAAGTAGGAGAACTTCAGCGTGACGGGGTCGCTTCCCCCGCCCGAGGCCTGCGTGCTGTCGTCGTCGGATGATCCACAGGCGGCGAGCGCCAGGCCGGCGGCGGCTACGACGGCCAGCTGGCCGAGTCGTCTGGCGCGCAGATGCTGAAGGTGAAGCACGGGTTCTCTCTCTCCCAGGGAACGGTGATGCCGCGCCGCGAGCGACGTAGCATGATCACAATTATCCGACTTCACCCCGCACGTCAACCCCGAGCCACGAAACCCCCGCAAAACGGTTGTATATTGCAAAGGCTGTCGGGGTCAGTCGGGGCGCCTGAGGCGCACGACGCGGGGCCGGCGCACCTCGGACGGACGGCCGGAACAGACGACCGACTACCAGGGCACGTCGGCCGGGTCGACCATCGCGATCCGCGGCAGGCCGTCGTCGGCGCCGTCGATGTGGGCGTGACGGTGGACGATCCGCCAGGTACCGCCCGGCTCGCGCCGCAGCGTGTCCTCGTAGCGACCGAAGGCGCGGATCGCCGGACGCTGCTCGTGACGCATCAGCACCAGGAACCGCGAGACCACGTGCGCCTCGTCCGTCGCGGGGAAGCGGATCACCGGGTTGAGCATCAGGTGCTCCTGGAACCCGTGCGGACGCCGGCTGTGACGCGAGACGAAGTCCTCCAGCGCCGGGCGACCCGAGACGTCGAACGCCATCCGCCCGCGCCCGGCCCCGCTGGTCGAGAACCGCGCGTCGTCGGTGAAGCAGTCCAGCCACGCAGCCTCGTCGCCCGCATCGATCGCGTGGCCGTAGGCGGTCAGCACGGCGACCACCGCCCGCTCGTCCTCCCACGCCGCCAGGCGCGCGGCGAGCGCCTCGAGCGTCACGCTCCCGTGGTCGTTCGGCGTCGAAGCCCGATCAGCCTGCATCGCCATCCGTCCCCCTGGTTGATGTCCGTCACCACGACCGGTCGCCGTGCTGCGACGCGGGAGCAGTTCACCGGGCCCCGCCCGGCAAACCACTCCCGCGTACGAACGCCTCTAGGAGGCGGTCCAGCCCGCGTCGATCGCGATCGTCTGACCGGTGATCGTGCGGGCGTCGTCGGTCGCCAGGAACAGCACGACCTTCGAGATGTCGTCGACCTCGACGCGGCCCTTGTCGCCCGGCTCGTTGCCGGCGAACAGGGTGTTGGCGTTGTAGTCCTTGAACGCCTCGTCCGGGTCCTGACCGGCCTGGCCGGCGAGGCCGGTGATCATGCCCGAGAGGATCGTGCCCGGGGCGACCGCGTTGACGTTGATGTTCCACTCGGCGAGCTCGTTGGCCCAGCTCTTGGTGGCCAGCACCACGCCGCCCTTGGCCGCCGCGTAGTGCGACACGTACGGCAGCGCCTTGATGCCACCGGCCGACGAGGTGTTGATGATGCTGCCGCTGCCGCGCTCCTTCATGTGCGCGGCGACGGCGCGAACGCCGTTGAAGACGCCCTTCAGGCAGATGTCGATGACGACGTCCATCGAATGGTCGGTCATCTCGTCGATCGCGTCGACGCGGATCATCCCGGCGTTGTTGCAGAGGATGTCGACGCGGCCGAAGGTCTCGATCGCGGTGTCGAACGCGGCCTTGACCTGCGCGAAGTCGCGCACGTCGACCTTCAGGCCGATCGCGTCGGAGCCGAGGTCCTTGATCTCCTGGACGGTCGCGTCCAGCTCCTCCTGGGTCGCCGTGGCGTAGAAGTCCGGGATCGAGTCGAGGATGTCGACGACCACGATCTTCGCGCCCTCGCGCGCCAGGTACTTGGCGTGAGAGGCACCCTGTCCGCGCGCACCGCCGGTGATGAACGCGACCTTGTTGTCCAGCTTGCCCATTGTTGTGCTCCTTGTGTTGCGGTGGTTCTTGCGCGGGCGCGTCGCCGGGACCGTCCCGGCGACGCGCTTCCGAGTGGGGCCGGCTACGCCTCGCCGGCCTGCTTGGGATCGGGTGCTGCTCCGCCCGTACCCGATGTGCGGGCGGGCGCCTTGCGCTTGGCGCGCCGCTGGATCCCGGACAGGCCGACGGCGACGATCAGCGCCAGGCCGTTGAACAGGTCGGGAACCCAGACGTCGGCGCCCATCAGCACCAGGCCCTTGACGCCGGTGGCCAGCAGGTAGACCGCCAGCACCGTGCCCCAGATGTTGAAGCGGCCCGGGCGGAACTGGGTCGCTCCGAGGAACCCGGCGGCGAACGCCGGCAGCAGGTACGACGCGCCGACCTCGGTCGATCCGGTGCCGATCGTCGAGACGACCAGGATGCCCGCCAGCGACGCGACCACGGCCGAGGTGACGAACGCGCCGATCACGTAGCGCGTGGTCGGCACGCCGGCCAGGCGCGCGACCTCGCGGCCGCCACCGGTTGCGTACAGCCGGCGCCCGAGCGGGGTGCAGGCCAGCACGTACCAGAGCAACAGCGCCAGGCCGAGGACGTAGAAGACCGGCAGCGGGATGCCGAGCAGCTCGTTGCCGGCGATCGACTGGAAGCTGCCCGGGATGCCGAGCACGTTCTGGTTGTTGGAGACGACGAAGATCGCCGCCAGCAGGATCGAGTTCGTACCGAGCGTGGCGATGAACGGGTCGATCCGGGCCTTGGTCACCAGCAGGCCGTTGACCAGGCCGATGAACGCGCCGACGATCAGCGTCAGCAGGATCGCGACCACCGGGTCGAGTCCGCCGTCGGCCATCAGCTTGGCCACGACGATGTTCGCCAGGCCCATCGTGCCGGCGATCGACAGGTCGAAGACGCCGGCGGCGAGCGCGACGGTCAGGCCCATCGCGACGATCGCGGTGATCGCCTGCTCGGTCGCGATCGTCCGCAGCGTGGTGGTCTCGAAGAACGTCGTGGTCGCCAGCGAGTAGAAGACGATCAGCGCGAGCAGGATGTAGACGCCGCTGATCTTGCGCGGCGAGAGCGCGGGCCCGATCCGGCGCCAGGCGGTCAGCGGATTACCGCCGCCCTCGACGGCCGTGCCGCCGGTTGATTCCTTCTGCATCACTGCTGCGCTCCCTCGAACTGGCACTCGAACACGATTCGGTCCTCACTGATCTCGGATCCCTGCAGCTCGCAGGCGATCCGTTGGTCCCGCGTGACCAGGACGCGGTGGCACAGCTCCTCCAGCTCTTCCGGGTCGGACGACGCGATCACGATCGCGTGGCCGCGCGCGGCGAGGGCGGAGATCAGGCGGCGGATCGACGCCGCGGCGCCGATGTCGACGGCCTGGGTCGGCTCGGCGAGCACCAGCACGCGCGGCTCCAGCCGCAGCGCCTTGGCGAACATCACCTTCTGCTGGTTGCCGCCGCTGAGCTGGTCGATCCGGCGGTTGGGGTCGGGGGGAACGACCCCGCAGACGTCGAGCCAGTGGCGGACCTCGCGGTCCTCGGCCCGACGGTCGATCCGGCCCCGCCGGAAGTTCCGGGCGAGGTCGGGCAGGGTCATGTTCTCGGTGATCGTGAACGTCGCGATCAGCCCGAGGTTGCGCCGGTCGGCGGGCATCGCCACCATCCCGGCCGCGACCGCCGACGACGGAGTCAGCGACGTCAGGGTCGTGCCGTCGACGGTGACCGCGCCGCCGTCGAACGGCATCGAGCCGCCGAGGCAGTCGGGGATCCGCTCGTAGCCGGAGCCCTGCAGCCCGGTCAGGCCGACGACCTCGCCCGCACGGACCGAGAAGCTGGCCTCGTCGAGGCCGGCGCAGTACAGGCCATCGACCTGCAGCAGCGTCTCCTGGTCGCCGTCGGGCACGGGCGGTGGCTCGGCGACGGTCACGTCGCTGCCGACGATCCGCGAGATCAGCTCCTGCTCGGAGGTGGTCTTGGCGTCGAGCACGCAGACGTTGCGGCCGTCCCGGAGCACGCTGATCCGGTCGGCGATCTCCAGCACCTCGTTGAGGAAGTGCGAGACGTAGAGGATCGCGACGCCGAGCTCGTTGACCCGGCGCAGCGTGCGGAACAGCTGCTCCGACTCGGCCGCGCCGAGCGAGGCGGTCGGCTCGTCGAGCACCAGCAGGTTGACGTCGTCGGTGACGGCGCCGAGTCCGCGGACGATCGCGACCGCGGCCCGCTCGAACGGCGGCAGCGACGAGACGATCGCCTTCGGGTCGATCTCGAGGTCGAAGGTCCGCAGCAGCTCGCGCACCGACTGGCGCTCCCCGCGTCCGTCGATCGGGGCCAGCACGCCGCGGCCGACGCCGCCCAGGTGCAGGTTCTCCTGGACGGTCAGCGAGGGGACGAGCGCCAGATCCTGGTGGATGAAGCGCATCGTCCCGAGCTGCTCGTCGCTCAGGCCCCCGAGGGCGACCTGCTCGCCGCGCAGCCACGCCTGGGATCCCTCGTCGGGCTTGTGGAAGCCCGAGAGGACCTTGATCAGGGTGGACTTCCCGGACCCGTTCTGCCCGACGAGCGCATGGATCTCGCCGCGACGGATCTCGATCGAGACGTCATCGAGCGCACGCTGGCCGGGGAACGTCTTCGACAGTCCCTCGATCCGTACGGCAGCCTCGGGCTGCTGGGTCCGGGTGGTCACGGTGCTACCCCTCGAGCTTCCAGAGGGCCTTGTACTGCTCCTTGTAATCCGGGACCGCGCCGATCAGCGGGGACTTCGGATCCGAGATCTCGACGACGGCCTGCATCGGCGCCAGGCGGGTGCCGGCGACGTCGCCCTCGTTGAAGATCCGCTGCGCCAGGTCGATGATCTGCCAACCGGTCTGTCCGATCGCCAGCGGGGTCGCGCCCCACTCGGTGCCGTTGACGATGTTCTGGAAGTTCGTCGCGCCCGGGTCCTGCGTGTAGATCTTGATGTCGTCGCGCCCGGCGGTCTTCAGCGCCTGGCCGACGCCCTGGCAGAGGTCGCCGAAGCTGCAGACGACGTGGGTGGTGTCGGGGTTGCGCTGGATGTGCGCGGTGACCTTCTGGGCCAGCTTGCCGATGTCGGTCGCCGCGGCCTCCTGGTAGGAGACCTTGCAGTCGGCGCAGGCCTTGTCGATGTACGACTCGAAGGTCTTCGCGAACAGCGTCGACATCGTGTACTGCGGGACGTTGAAGACCGCGACGTCGGACTTCAGGTCGCCGTCGGCGGCCACGACCTCGGCGGCCATCACGCCGGCGGACTGGTAGAACGGATCGTCGACCGCGACGAACAGCTTGTCCTCGACCGGCTTGATGCCCGAGGACCACTGGATCACCGGGATGTTCATCTCGGCCAGCGTGTTCAGCTGCTTGTCGAACAGCTCCCGCGAGAGGCCCGATCCGACGACCAGGTCCGGCTTCAGCTCGATCGCCCGGTTGTAGGCGTTGGCGAAGTCCTCCGGGCTGGTGCCCAGGTCGACGCGGGTGGTCTTCCAGCCGAGCAGGTCGGCGGCTTCCTTCGCCGCGTTGTTGAACTCGGCGCAGACCGGAACGCCGCAGACGAGCAGCGCGATGTGCTTGCCGGCCTCGGCCTTCTTGGTGACGGGCTCCGTCAGCAGCAGGTCCTTCGGGACCGCCTTGTAGGCCTCGACGCGCGGGCCCAGCTCTTCGGCCGTGGCCGGCTTGTCGAGCGGCTTCTGGCCGGTGATCTCCTCGAACGCCGTGGCGATCTCCGCGCTGACGAACGGACCGCTGGACGCGGCCGGGGTGTCGCCGCCACTGGCGGCGGTGGTCGTGCTGGACTCGTCGTCTGAACCGCAACCGACGAGGCCGAAGGCAGCGATCGCTCCTGCGAGCATCGCGCCCTTGAGGCGTACCCTCTTCATGGTCTTCTCCCTTGTGCCCGGATATTCCGGCGCTTCAGTGGTATTTAGTACATTCATTGCACCATGCAAGGGTGCAAAGGGGCCCTACGCGGCGCCGACCCCGGGGGCCGGCGCCGTTCGTCGACTACGCGTCGACGTAGCTGCCGCTGAGCAGGATCTGCTTGATGTCCATGAACTCGAGGATCCCCTCGAGCCCGCACTCCTTGCCCCAGCCGGACTGCTTGACACCGCCGAACGGCTCGGTCAGGCAGACGCCGGCCAGGTTGATCGCCACGCCGCCGGAGCGGATCTTGCGAGCGACCTCGAGGGCCTTGTCCGCGCTGCCGGAGTAGACCGACGCGGCCAGGCCGAAGTCGGTGTCGTTGGCCTGCTTGATCGCGTCGTCGAGGCTGTCGTACGCGATCACGGCGGTGACCGGACCGAAGACCTCCTCGCGGGCGACGGTCATGTCGTTGGTGACGTCGCGCAGCAGGGTCGGCTCGTAGTAGTAGCCCTTGTCCAGGTGCTCCGGACGCTTGCCGCCGGCGGCGACGGTCGCGCCCTCCTCGATCGCCTTCGCCACGTAGTGCTCGCAGCGCTCGACCGCGCGCTTGACGGCCAGCGGGCCGCGCTCGGTCTCGGGGTCGAACGGGTCGCCGACCTTGATCGCCTTGTACGCGGCGGCCATCTTGTCGACGAACTCGTCGTAGCGCTCACGCGACACGAAGACGCGCGACAGCGCGACGCAGACCTGGCCGTTGAAGCCGCAGGCGCCGCCGACGAGGGTCTCGAGAACCTGGTCGATGTCGGCGTCGTCGAGCACGATCGCCGGCGACTTGCCGCCGAGCTCGAGCGCCGTGCGCGCCAGGCGATCGGCGGTGCGGTGGACGATGTCCTTGGCGATCGCCGTGCCGGCGGTCGCGTGGACCATGTCGATGCCCTCGTGGCCGACGAGGTGCTGGGTGACCTCGGTGCCGGCGGCCAGCACGCTGATCACGCCTTCGGGGAAGCCGGCGGCCTCGATCGCCTCGGAGACGACGCGCGAGGTCAGCGGGGACTCCGGCGCGGGCTTGATCACGAAGGTGCAGCCGGCGAGCAGGCCGGGGATGACCTTCATGCCCATCAGCACGACCGGGCCGTTGTAGGTGAGGATGCCCAGCACGGTGCCGACCGGGTCCCGGGCGATCAGGACCTCGCCGGTCGGGGTCGTGCGCGACTCCTCCAGCTGGACCTTCTCGGCGGCCTCGAGGGCGTAGCGCCAGACCATCTTGCCGGCGCCGCTGTTGATCATCTCGCCGTGGGCGACCGGGGCGCCGGCCTCCCAGAGCCAGGCGCGGTTGGCGACGTCGAGGCGGGCCTCGAGCTCGTCGGCGAGCCGGGTGCAGACCTCGATCCGCTCGGCCATCGTCATCCGCGGCCAGGGACCCTCGTCGAACGCCTTGCGGGCGGCGGCGACGGCGGCATCGGCGTCGGCGATCGACGGGTCGGCAACCGTCGCGACGACCTCTTCGGTCGACGGGCTGATCACGTCGACCTTCGCGTCGGTGGCCGGAGCGACCCACTGACCGCCGATGAACAGCTGGTCGAGGCCCGGAACGGTCACATCGAGAACGGAGGTTTGAGCACTCATGCGTGAATCCTTCGGGTTGGGCCGCCGTGACGGCTCCGGATCATCCGCAGGCCCACGAACAGGGAGCCCGCGCTATCGATGATCATTATCCGACTTAATTCACCGAGTGTCAAGTCTTTTTGTGCCGACGGTCACAGTCCAAAGAGAACGGCCCCGGTACGACGATGCACCGGGGCCGCGAACGCCCTGCAAAACCTCGGTTCGGCGGGTCCGCCCCGCTCGGGAGGCCCGCCACCCCTGGAGTTCGTCTCAGTCGACGAGCTTCTTGCCCTCGGTGTCGTAATCGTAGAACCCCGCGCCGGTCTTCCGACCCAGGCGGTTGGCCGCGACCATGTTGCGCAGACCGACCGTCGGCCGGAAGCGATCGCCGTGGGCCTTCTCCAGGCCGCTGATCGCGTGGACGTAGGTGTCCACGCCGTTCATGTCGCCGAGCTCGAGCGGACCCATCGGGAAGTTGAACCCGAGCTTCAGCGCCGTGTCGATGTCCTCGGCGGTGGCGATGCCCTCTTCGAGCATCTTCACGCACTCCAGCCGCAGGATCGCGTACGCGCGGCTGGTGATGAAGCCGGGGCTGTCCTTCTGGCAGACCACGACGGTCTTGCCGACGTGCTCGCCGAACGCCTTGGCGCGCTCGACGTTCTCGGGCTTCGTCTCGAGGCCGGCGATCACCTCGACCAGCCGCATCATCACCGGCGGGTTGAAGAAGTGGATGCCGACCAGGCGGTGCGCCTGGTCGCCGAGCGCGGCGGCGATCGACGTGATCGACAGCTGCGACGTGTTGGTGCCCAGCAGCGCCTCGGCGGGCGCGTGCTCGACCACCTGCTTCCACAGGTCCTGCTTGAGGTCGAGGATCTCGGGCGCGGCCTCGATCACGACGTCGGCGCCGGTCACCGCGTCGGCCAGCGACGTGGTGAAGCTCAAGCGGGCGAACGCCTCGTCCGCTTCCTCCTGAGTCTTCTTGCCGGACTTGACGAACCGGGCCAGGCTCTTCTCGACCGCGGCCGAGGCGCGCTGCAGCGCCTCGTCGTTGACGTCGTAGGCGACGGCCGTGTCGCCGACCATCACGGAGAGCTGGGCGATCCCGTTGCCCATGATCCCCGAGCCGAGGACGGCGACCTTCATGCCTTCTTCTCCCCGTTGGAGCGCAGGCCCAGGTTGATCTCGCCGATCAGCGCGCGGTGGACGTCGTTGCTGCCCTCCACGATCTGCAGGACCTTGGCGTCGCGGTACATCCGGCCGACGCGGAACTCCGGCGAGATCCCGGCGGCACCGAAGACCTGAACGGCGTCGTTGGCGCTGCGCTGCGCCATGTCGGACGCGAACATCTTGGCCATGCTGGTCAGCTCGCGAGCGCGGCGACCCTCCTGCATCGCCTGCGCGCAGTCGCGCACCAGCAGCCGGGAGGTCTGCGCGGCGACGGCCATGTCGGTGATCTTCGACTGGACGATCTGGAACTCCGAGATCGGCTTGTTGAAGACGATCCGCTCCTTGGCGTAGGCGATCGTGTCCTCGAGGCACGCCTGCGTCACGCCGACCGAGCGCGCGGCGACGCCCAGGCGGCCCCGCTCGACGGCGGTCATCGCGACCTTGAAGCCCTCGCCCTCCTCGCCGAGGATCGCGTCGGCCGGCAGCCGCAGCTCGTCGAAGAAGACGTCGCCGGTGCAGATCGGGCGGAAGCCCATCTTGTTCTTGTACGGCTGGAGCTTCAGCCCGGGCGTGTCGCGCGGGATGATGAACGCCGTCACGCCGCGGTGCTTGAGCGAGCGGTCGACGGTGGCGAAGGTGACGAAGAACTCGGCGATGTCGAGGTTCGAGATCCAGGCCTTCGCACCGTTGATGACGAACTCGTCGCCCTCCTTGCGGTAGGTCGTCTGCATCCCGGCGACGTCGCTGCCGGAGCCCGGCTCGGTCACGCCGGCGGCGCCGAAGATCCGGCCCTGGGCCAGCGGCTTGAGCCACTTCTCCTTCTGCTCCGGGGTACCGAAGGCCTCGATGCTGCCGCCGACCAGGCCGGACGGCATCGAGACGAAGGTGCCGAGGATCTGGCAGGTCTTGGAGACCTCCTCGATCAGGTCGGCGAAGGTCACGAAGTCCAGACCGAGACCGCCCTCCTCCTCGCTGATCACGCCGCCGAAGAACCCCAGCGCGCCCATCTTGTCGAGCAGCTCGCGCGGGATGCTCTCGGCCTCGTCGTACGACTGGACCAGGGGCGCGATCTCCGACTCCGCGAACTCCTTGGCCAGCTCGATGATCGCGCGGCGATCGTCGGTTTCTTCAATCACGGGGGCGGTTTCCGTCTGCAGTTGCGTAGATGCCATGCGAGATGAGGGGTCGAACGCGCGGCCGACGGCACCGGAGGTGCCGCACCTGGCCTCTACGCGATTGGGATAACTATGATCATTAACTTAGAGCAGCGGACCGGCGCTTGTCAAGGGCCGTGAGCCATCCGCTTGTTCAGAAATCCAACCCCGAATTCATCGTTTCCAACAACGACGAACCCGGGGCGGTCGCGCCGGTCAGAACGCGCCGTCGAGCTCGATCGAGAGCGACGCGATGACCCACCGTCCGGCGTCCCGGCGGACGTCCGCCCGGTAGACCCCGGCGGCCACGGGACGCAGGGCTCCGTCCTCGGTCTGGAGGATGGTCAGGTAGGCGAGCACCGAGGCGCCGTCGTCCGTCTCGTCGAGCAGCCGCAGGTTGCTCACGACGTGCCGACGCTGGATCGGACTGTCACCCGACACCGCGT
The DNA here is from genome assembly GCA_041648495.1 of Patulibacter sp. GTDB lineage: Bacteria > Actinomycetota > Thermoleophilia > Solirubrobacterales > Solirubrobacteraceae > Patulibacter. The sequence continues at coordinate 11,860 of JBAZOW010000003.1, read as the reverse complement.
CGGCGACGAACGCCACCGTCTCCTCCCGCGACGTGAACGGCCCGACCGCCGGCTGCCCGGCGATCGAGATCGCGTAGCGCACGTCCGCGGCGAACGTCCCCCGCAGCAGCTCGACGTCGGGGGCGTCGTTCGCCCACGCGTAGTCGTGCAGCAGCTGCTGAATCTGGTCGCGGTCGGCCATCGTGGTCACTCCGGGTTCGTGGTGGTCGGTCGGAAGCGGGCGCGCAGGGCGGCGAGCGAGCCCTTGGCCCCGCGCAGCCCGCGGCGCTCGGCGCCGGTGATCGTCAGCGCGGCGATCAGCACCACGCCGGTGAACAGGTCGGCCGCCCAGGCGGGGGCCAGGACCAGCGCCAGGCCGGTCGTGCCGGTGGTCAGCACGAGCACCGCGATCACGGTGCCCATCGCGTTGAACCGTCCCGGCCGCAGCTGGGTGGCGCCGAGGAACGCCGCCGCGAAGGCGGGCAGCAGGTACGACTGACCGCTGGTCGGCGAGCCCGCGCCGATCGTCGAGGCGAGCGCGATGCCCGCGACGCCCGCGATCCCGGCCGAGCAGACCAGCGACGCGAAGCGCAGGCGGTCGGCGCGGATCCCGGCGAGCTTGGCCGCCTCGGGGTTGAAGCCCACGCTGTAGATCCTCCGGCCGGTCGTGGTCCGCTCGAGGAACGCCCAGAGCACGAGTGCGACGATCAGCGCGTAGATCACCGGCAGCGTGACGCCACCGAGGTCGGTCTGGCCGATCTTCGAGAACGCCCCGGTCAGCTTGACGTCGGTGATGTCCTGCTCCTTGGTGACCATCGTGATGAAGGCCGCCACGATCGAGCCGGTCGCGAGCGTGCCGATGAACGAGTCGACGCGCATCACCACGACGACCGTCGCGTTGATCAGGCCGACGGCGAGCGCGGCGCCCAGCGCCAGCAGCACGGCCGGCACGATGTTCATCCCGGTGGCGGCGAAGTGCGCCGCCGTCACGCCGGCCAGGCTCATCACGAAGCCGATCGACAAGTCGAAGGTCCGCGCGGCGAGCGGGATCAGCAGCGCCAGCGCGGCCAGTCCGGTGATCGCCGAGTTGTTGAGGATCTGGGTCAGCGTCGACGTCGTGAGGATCGTGTCGGGCTTGAGCAGCACGAGCACGACCGCGATCACGACCCAGACGTAGACCGCGCCGATCCGCTTGGGGCCGAGCAGGTCGCCGACCGACCGGCGCCGTGGCGCGACGAGGACGTTCGAGGACGAGCGGGCGCCGCTCTCCGACGCGTCCACTGCGGGGCGTGAGCTGTTCACGATTCGAGGCCTTCCATGACACGGAGCAAGGTGGATTCGGTGACCTCGTCCTGCTCCAGCTCGCGGGTGACGACACCCTCGCGCAGGACGATGACCCGGGTGCAGAGGTGGATCAGGTCGTGGACGTCGGACGACGCCACGACCATTCCCAGGCCCTCTTCGGCGGCTTCGATCAGCAGCCGGAAGAGCGCCATGCGGGCGGCGATGTCGACGCCCGCGGTCGGCTCGGACAGGATCAGCACCGGTCGTTCCTCGGTCAGCCAGCGACCGACGACGACCTTCTGCTGGTTGCCGCCGCTGAGCGTCGACATCAGCCGCGACGGGTCCGCGGGAACCAGGCCGACGCGCTCGATCACGTCGACGGCCATCCGCGACTCGGCGTCACCGACCATCAGGCCGTGCCGACCGAGCGTGCGCAACGCGGGCAGCGCGACGTTGTCCTGGACGGGAAGCTCGCCGATGATCCCCTCGGCGAGCCGGTCCGCGGGGACGAGCGCGTGCTGGAAGCCGCCCCGTTCGATCGTCCGCCACGGCTCGCCGCCGGCCCGGATCCGGCCGGTCGCCGAATCCGCACGGGCGCCGGCGAGCACGTACGGCAGCTCCTCGCGGCCGGATCCGAGCAGCCCGGCGACGCCGACGATCTCGCCCGGGTGCACGGTCAGGTCGACGCCGCGCAGGTAGCGGCCCCGAAGGTCGACGGCTTCGATCGCGGGAACGCTGTCGGGTCGGCGCACGAACGGCTGCGGGCGGACGTCGGTGTCGACGTCGGCGCCGGCCATCAGCGCCGCGATCCCGTCGCCGGTCAGGCCCTCGACCGGACGGGTCTCGACCAGCCGACCGGCGCGCAGCACCGAGACCGTGTCGGCGATCGTGAAGATCTCGTCGAGGCGGTGGGAGACGTAGAGGATGCTGGCCCCCGCCGCGACGACCTCGCCGATGATCTGGAAGAGCACCTCGACCTCGGCGTGCGGCAGCGCGGCGGTCGGCTCGTCGAGCACGAGCAGGCCGCCCGCCTCGTCCCAGCCCTCGATCGCAGCGGCGATCGCCAGCACGGTGCGCTCGACCGGCGCGGCCTGCGACAGCGGCTGGTGGATGTCGATCCCGATCCCGAACCGGCTCAGCGCCCGCTGGGTGCGACGCGCCTGCTCACGCCAGTCGATCGACCCGCGGCGCGTGGCGTAGCCGCACTTGAGACCGAAGTTGTCGACCGCGTCCAGCTCGAGCACCAGCCCGAGGTCCTGATGGATGAACCGCAGGCCCGGCGGGCGGTCGGCGCCCGGCGCGTCGAGGTCGAGCGGCTGACCGCCGAACCACGCGGAGTAGCCGGGATCGGGCTGGTGGTAGCCGGCCAGGAGCTTGATGAAGGTGGACTTGCCCGAGCCGTTGGAGCCCGCGAGCGCGTGGACCTCGCCCGCACCGATCTCGATCGTCAGGTCGCTCAGGGCGCGGGTGCCGGGGAAGGTCTTGCTCAGACCCTCGGTCCGCAGGGCCGCGGGCCGGGTGGCTGCTGTGGTGGTGGTCATGCGTCGGCGCCTTCTGGCCAGGGGGAGCCGCCGCGACCGATCGCGGCGCGGCGGCTCCCCGTGTGCGGTCCGTTAGTTCTTGCCCCAGAGGGTCAGGAACTGCTCGCGGAAGTCCTCCACCAGCGGGAAGACCGCGTCGGTGCTCGGCAGGTTGTCCTTGGTGACGATCATCCGCGGCGGGGTGATCTCGGAGACCGAGGGGTCCTCGCCGACGAAGACGCGGGCGAGCCCGTCGACCATCAGCCAGGTGTCCTCGTAGAACGCGTTCGGCACGCCGGCCGCCTGCTGGTCGGCGGTGATGTACTGGTAGTTGGTCGGGCCGCTGGTGGCGCCGACGATCTTCACGCGGTCCGCCAGGCCGGCGGCGCGCAGGGCGGCCGGCAGGCCGGCGGTCAGGTCGTCGACGGCCATCGCGACGTAGTTGACGTCCGGCTTGGCGCGCAGCGCCGAGACGATCCGGGCGGGAACGTCCTTGCCCAGCGACGAGAGCGGCAGGTCCATCCGCTCGTAGGCGCAGTCGGCGCAGCCCTTCTCGTAGACGTCCTTGAAGCCCTTCTCCAGGTCGTTGAGGATCGGGAAGTTCGGCAGGTTGACCAGCATCGTGTTGGCGTCGCCCCCGCTGTCGGAGACGATGAACGCGGCCATCGGCTCGCCGAACGCCTCGGCCTCGCCCTTGGCGTCACCGACCAGCACCGTCACGCCGTCGGCCTTCTCCGGGACCGCGAACAGCGCCACCGGCACGTCCGCGCCCTTCAGCTGCTTGAGCTGCGCCCCGATCAGCGACAGGTCGACGCCCGAGGACGCGACCGCGTCGGGGGTGTCCCGCGCGACCTGGGTCCAGGCGGCCTTGATCTTCTCGGGCGTGCCGTCGGTGTTGATCACCTTGACGGTCCAGCCGAGCTCCTTCGCGCCCTCGGTGAAGGTCTTGCCCAGCGTCTGGCAGGCGGGCACGCCGCACGAGATCCAGACCAGGTTCTTGCCCGACGGGATCTCCTGGCCGACCGGCTCGGTCACGCCGATCTCGGTCGGCCGCTCGAGCAGCGTGGCCGAGAGCTTCTTGACCTCGTCGAAGCCGGCCGAGCCCGCGGGGGCGTCGGCGGTCTTGGCGGCGGCGTCGGTCGACTTCGCCGCTGGCGCCGCGTTGTCCTTGTCGTCGTCCCCGCCGCAGCCGACGAGGAACGCGCCGGCGCCCACGACCAGGGCGGTGCGCAGCAGCGTGCGCACGGATACGTCCGTGATGGTCTTCATCCGTCTTCTCTCTCTCCTGGCCGCCCGGATCACCCGGCGGCCGATCGTCACTACAAGTTCTGTTCCGGGCGCCCGCGCAGCAGGCCCGTGTCCACCAGCTCGTCCCAGACCGCGTCCGGGATCTCCTGCGAGAACAACGCGACGTTCTCCTCGACCTCGGCGACGCTCCGCGCGCCGGGGATCACCGACGCCACCGCCGGATGCGCCACCGTGAACCGCAGCGCGAGGGCCCGCAACGAGACGTCGTGCTGCGCGGCGACCCGCTCGATCGCGGCCACCCGCTGCTGCACGTCGTCCGGAGCCGGCCCGTAGTTGTAGCGGGCGTCCGGCCCGGCGCCGGTCGCCAGGATCCCCGAGCTGTACGGCCCGCCGATCACCAGGCTGACGTCGCGCTCCTGGCAGACCGGGAACAGCTGCTGCTGCGCCTCCTGCTCGAGCAGCGTGTGCCGGCCCGCCAGCAGGAAGTAGTCGAAGTCGCCGGCCCGGGCGAAGTCGACCAGCATCTGCCAGCCGTTCATCCCGACGCCGACGGCCCCGATCACGCCCTGGCTGCGCAGCTCGTCGAGCGCCGGGTAGCACTCGTCCATCGCCTGCCGGAAGCTCGACCGCGCGTACGGGTCGACCCCCGGCTCGATCGACGCGGCGCCGTCCGGATCGTGGATCGCCACCATGTCGACGCGGTCGGTCCCGAGCCGCTCCAGCGACCCCTCGAGCGAGCGCAGGATCGCGTCGCGCGAGAAGTCCGGCACCGGTTGGGCGCGGAGCGCGCCGGGGAACAGGCCCGGGCCCTCCTCGCCGTCGGCCAGCGGCACCAGCGTGTTGCCGACCTTGGTCGAGAGCGTGAGCTCGTCGCGCGGACGCGACGCGAGCCACTCCCCCAGCCGTTGCTCGCCCAGACCGCTGCCGTAGGCGGGGGCCGTGTCGATGTAACGGAGGCCCTGGTCCCAGGCGGCGTCGAGCGTCGCCGATGCGTCGGCCGGGTCGACCGCCGCGTACATGTTGGCGAGCGCCGTCGTGCCGAGACCGAGCGCCGACACGCGCACGTTCGTGCGCCCGATCGCGGCTGACGGCGGGGCGGTCACGAGGCCGACGTCGGCCGGTAGGTCACCTGGAGCTCGTCGACCCCGCGGGTGAAGAGGCCGTTCTCGACCGGCTCGAAGCCCTCGGCGAACTGCAGGTCGGCCATCGTGTCGAGCACGTGGTTGGCGCCGATCTCGACCTCGGCCCGGGCGAGCATCGCGCCGACGCAGAAGTGCCGGCCGTTGGCGAAGCCCAGGTGGTCGGCGGCCGCGGTGTAGGCCTTGCTGGTGTCGTTGTCCTTGCGGAAGATGTCGAACCGGTCGGGGTCCTCGAACTTGCGCGGGTCGCGGCTGCCCGCCGAGACCATGCAGGTGATCGTGTCGCCGGCCGGGATCGTCACCCCGTGCAGCTCGTAGTCCTCGGTCGGGGTCCGCCCCGCGATGTGGACCGGCGGCGTGTGCCGCAGCGTCTCGGCGAACGCGTCGGCGATCAGGCTGCGGTCGTCGTAGACGGCCTGCAGCTGGTCGGGGTGCTGGAGCAGCCGCATGAACATGTTGCCCAGCGCCCGGTCGGTGGTCTCGCCGCCGGCGGTGATCATCAGGCTGATGAACGCCCGGACCTCCTCGTCGGTCAGGCTCTCGCCGTTGACGTCGGCGTCGCACATCAGGCTGATCAGGTCGGAACCGCCCTGGCCGCGCCGCTCGGCGATCAGCGGCAGGAAGTACTCCGTCATCTCGTCCTTGGCCCGCAGCCCGCGCTCCTTGGGCTCGGGCAGGTCGGCGAGGTTGCCGATGAAGTCCATGATCCCCGTGTACCAGCGCTCGAAGTCGCCCAAGCGGTCCTTCGGCAGGTCGAGCATCCGCGCGATCACGCTGATCGGCAGCAGGCGGAAGTACTCGGTCTCGAGGTTGATCTGGCCGCGGGCCTTGGTGCCCGCGTCGACCGCGGCCTGCTCGCGGGCCAGCGGTCCGGCGAGCAGCTCCTCGGCGACGCCGCTGATCGACGGCTTGAAGCTCTCGAGCCCGCCGCGGTGGAAGAACGGCGTCAGCAGCCGGCGGTGCAGCGAGTGCTCCTTGCCCTCCATGTTGATGATCGTGTGGCCGTGGACGGGCGCGATCTGCCACGAGTAGTTCTCGTTGGTGATCACCTTGTCGCGGAGGATCCGCGAGATGTCCTCGTGGCGGCTGACGAGCCAGCTCTTCGAGCCCTCGTGGAAGTACACGGGGAACTCGTCGCGCATCCGTTGATACACCGGATGTGGGTCCGCCGCGAACTCGGCGGAGAAGATGTCGGGGGCTTCCGATGTGGCTGTGGACACGAGGACCTCGGTTCGTTCGCTCGCGGTGAGACGAGCTCGCTGGAACAATTCGTCGTAATAGTTATCCGACGAAGCAGCCGTGTGGAGATTTATTTGTGCCGACCGTCACACAAGACGCACAGAGCTGTCGAAGTTCCTGCAAATCGCAGGGTCGACGGCGGACCTCCAAAACGACCTCGGGGCCCCGTGAGGGACCCCGAAGATGCACTGCTCTGCGAAAGGTCTTCGTCGGCCTACGGAGCGTCTATGCCACGGAGGCGTTCCCGGACCCGAATCGGACGCGCGCCGAAGCGCGCCCCGCGCTCAGCGATCCGCGCCGAGCAGCAACAGGTTGTGGTACTGCGCGCCGGCTCCGGCGCCCGCGGCGAGCACGACCTCGGCGTCCGCCACCTGACGGTCGCCGGCCTGGCCGCGGATCTGCTTGACGCCCTCGATGATCTTCAGCGTCGGCGCGCCCCAGCCGATGTGGCTGAACGACATGATCCCGCCGTCGGTGCAGGTCGGCAGACCGCCGTCGGTCCCGATCCCGCGCTCGCGCACCAGGTCGCCCGCTTCGCCCTCCTCGCACAGCCCGACGACCTCGAACTGGCGCAGCACCTCGTACGAGTTCACGTCGTAGAACTGGAACGCGTCGACGTCCTCCGGGCCCAGGCCGCACATCCCGAACGCCCGCTTCGCCGCCCGAGCGCCGATCGAACGCACCTCGTCGTAGCGGGGCGGATCGACGTACTGCTGCCGCATCCACTCCATCCCGCCGCCGAGCACGACCACCGGGTCGGGCCGCAGCGCCCGCGCCCGCTCGACCGTGGTCAGGACCAGCGCCGCGGCGCCCTCGTTGGCCAGGCAGAGGTCGAGCCGGGTGAACGGGTCGACGACCATCGGCGCGTCGAGCACGTCCTGCGCGGTGAACGGCCCGCGGCCGGCCATCACGGCGCCGGGGTTGCGCGAGCCGGTGGTGCGGATCGTCGCCGCGACCTCGGCCATCGCCTGGCGCGCCTCGGGGAAGCGGTGCAGGTAGCGCTGGGCGACCAACGCGAACTGGCTCGCGGTGAACGACCCGTACGGCTCGACGAATTCGTTGGCCGGACGCGTGTAGGACGCGACCTTGCCGGCCTCGGCGGCCATCACGCCCGCCTGCCCGCCGGTGATCAGTACCGTCTCGCAGATCCCCGCGCTGATCGCCGCGGCGGCGTCGAGCACCGCCGGGACGCCCTGCGGGTACGAGTCGCCGATCCAGTCGACGTGGATCCCCAGCAGGGTTGCCCAGTCGGCCGATCCCGGCTCGAACGTCGTGCCGCCCGGACCGGTCCAGCGCGCGGCGATTCCGTCGATCTCGTCCTTGCCGATCCCGGCGTCGGCGATCGCCAGCTTGGCCGCCTCGAGGCTCGCGGCCATCGATGTGGTGTCCAGCTGGCGCGCCTGCTCGGTCATCCCGACGCCGACGATCGCGACGTTGGAGAGCGGAGACCGCCCCCCGCCCGCGCGGCCGCGTCCGTCGCTCCTGTGGCCCCGGGAGAGCCGAGAAGGCCGTCCCCCGCTCATGCGGGGGCGTTGCTGATCAGCACGTCGCGGACGTCGCGCTTGGCGAGCTTGCCGACGGCGTTCTTCGGCAGCGTCGGGAAGAACATCACGCGCTCCGGGACCTTGACGCTCGGCAGACCCTGCTCCCGGCACCACGCCTGCAGCTCGGCCTCGTCGGCGTCGGCTCCGTCCTTGAGCGCCACGCCGGCGGCGAGCGCCTCGCCCCACTCGGGGTCCGGGGTGCCGACGACCGCGACCTCGAGCACCGCGGGGTGCGCGTAGAGCACGTTCTCGACCTCGGACGGCACGATGTTGAAGCCGCCGCGGATGATCAGGTCCTTCTTGCGATCGACGATGTAGATGTAGCCGTCGGCGTCGCGCATCCCGATGTCGCCCGAGTGCATCCAGCCGTCGATCAGCGCCTCGGCCGTGCGCGGCTCGTCGCGGTAGTACTCGAGCATGGTGTGGGGGCTGCCGAAGATCACCTCGCCGCGCTCGCCGTCGGGCACGTCGTGGCCCTCGCCGTCGACCACCCGCACGTCCATCACGCACGACGGACGACCGCACGACGCGAAGATGTGGTCCTCGCCGGCGGCGGCGCGGGCGTGGTCCTGCTTGCGCAGCATCGTGCCGATCGAGGCGATCTCGGCCATCCCGTAGAGCTGGGTGAACCGCGGGCCGAACCGCTCGACCAGCTGCTTGATCCGGTCGGGCGGACAGGGCGCCGCGCCGTAGCCGACCGTCTGCAGCGTCGGGATGTCGTCGGGACCGACGCCCGCCTCGAGCAGGCGGAACAGCATCGTCGGCACCAGGTACGTGTGGGTCGCGCCGTGGTTGCGGACGGCGGCGGCGAACCGCTGACCGTCGAAGCCGCGCGACTCGTCGAAGATCACCGTGCCGCCGACCAGCAGCAGCGGGACGAAGGTGATCTGGACGCTCGAGTTGTGCGGCAGCGCGACGAGCCAGCGCGAGTCGGCGTTGAGCTCGAACTCCTGCAGCGCGACGGTCGCGTGCTGGACCACCGAGCCGACGTCGAACAGCACGCCCTTCGGCCGGCCGGTGGTGCCGCTGGTGTAGACCAGGCAGAAGTGGTCGGCCGAGCGGACCTCGTGGATCCCCTGCGGCGTGACGTCCTGAGCCGCGGCGATCCGCGCCTCGTAGCCGTCGTCGCCCGCGCCGTCGATGTCGAGCAGCGTCGCGCCGTGGCGGGCGGCCAGCGTGGCGGCCTGCTCGCGGTGCTCGTCGCCGCAGATCACCAGCTTGGGCGCGGCGTTTTCGAGGATCGCGTCGTACTCCTCCTCGCCGAGCCGGAAGTTCAGGCCGCAGTAGACGGCGCCGAGCTTGGCGCAGGCGGCCATCACCTCGACGATCTCGGTGCGGTTGGGCGTCAGCAGCGCCACGCGGTCGCCGCGATGGACGTCGAACGCACCGACCAGCACGTCAGCCAGCCGGTTGCTGCGCTCGTCGAGCTGGGCGTAGGTCAGCGTGCGGTCGCCTTCGATCACCGCGGCGGCGTCGGGGGCGCGGCGCGCCGTGTTCTGGATCGCGATGCCGACGTTCATGCGGGTCCCTGCTCTTCGGTCGTGGTGGTCTCGGTGGTGCTCGTCGCGTCGGCGCGGAAGACCGGCAGCACGATCCGCTCGTCGAGCGGTAGCCAGTCGACGGCGACCCGCGTACCGATCGGGACCGGCGTCCCGCTCGCGGCGTCCGCGTCGTCGTCGGCGACGATGTTGCTGAGCATCTGCCAACCCTCGTCCAGGTCGACGATCGCCACGTGGTACGGACTGGTGAAGCCCGGGTACGGCGCGCGGTGGACCACCGTCGCGCTGTAGACCGTCCCCCGGCCGCTGCTCTCGCGGTACTCCCACTCCGTGGAGAGGCAGCGCGGACAGGCGATCTGCGGCGTGAAGAAGCTCTGGTCGCAGGCCGCGCAGTACGGGCGGACCAGGCGGCGTTCGGCTGCTGCCGCCCAGAACGGTTCCGTCAGCGGCGACGGATCCGGCCGCGGACGCAGCGCGTTCGCCGTCGCGTCGATCACCGGTCGCCCCCGACCAGCAGTCGGTGGGCGGCCTCCTTGACCGTCATCCCGACGGCGACGCCGCGGTCCTCGGCCGGCCCGTTGCAGGCGCTGATCGTGCCCTCGGCGTAACCCCGGAAGGCGTCGCCGATCGGCGCGCTCATGCCGTCGATCGTCGCGCCCGGCAGGCCCGCGTCGGCGGTCGTCTGCAGGCCGGTGATCCCGGAGCGGTTCTTCGACATCCCGCCGTCGTGGCAGATGAAGCCCCACGGATTGGCCTCGAGCAGGAACGACGCGCCGCTGCGACCGGTGTGGCCGGCGGTCACCAGCACGCTGGTCTGCTCGTCCTCGGGGTAGGCCCAGACGATCGAGTCGGTGACCACGGTGCGCTTGCCGTTCGGTCCCTCCTCGACGATCTCGCGGCGGATCTTGTTGCCGACCTCGGCGTCGCTGGTGTCGGTGTCGCGCAGCAGCTTCGCGGCCTCGGCGACCGACATCCCGACCTGCACGCCGCAGCGCTCGGCGGGGTAGTTCAGGCGCGAGATCACGCCCTCCGTGTAGAGGTCCTGGCCGTTGCCCATCTCGGCGGACATCCCGTCGGCGGTCGCGGCGGGGATGCCGAGCGCCTCCAGGTACCAGAGGCCCGCGATGCCGGCCCCGTCCTTGCCGATGCAGGCGTCGTGGCCGATGATCCCGCGCGGGCGGTGGATCGCCATCATCCGCGCGGGCAGCACGCCGATGTAGGACGCCGGCACGACCACGTCACGATCGGTGTTGCGCTCGTCGACCCAGCGGGCCGAGTCGAGGACGATGATCCGGCGGCCGTCGCGCTCGTCGGCGATCTCCTGGGGGTGCTTGTCCTCGCGCTCCAGCAGCGTCTTGCGGTCGTTGCTCATGCTCGCCTCACTCGGTCGGGGGAAAGGGTCTCAGTTGCTCGGGTCGTCGCCGAGCAGCAGCTGCGCCGCTTCGCGCGCCGACTGTCCGACCCGGACGCCGCGGGCGGCGGCGATCCGGTTGCAGGCGCTGATCACGCCGTCCTCGTAGGTGCTCAGTCCGTTACCCATTCGGGCGGTGCGAGCGTCGACCGACGCGCCGGCCAGGCCGTCCACCTCGACGATCTCCAGTCCTGCAGTACCGGACGCTTCCTTGCCGCCTCCGCCGTCGGAGCAGATGAACCCCCACGGTGCGACCTTGCGCAGGTACGGCACGGCGCTGCGGCCGGTGTGGCCCGCGGTGCAGAGCACGTTGCGGCCGGCGTCCTCGGGTTGACCGAAGGCGATCGAGTCGGTGCAGACCACCGAGCGGCCGTTGTCGGCCGTCTCCATCACCCGGCGGTTGGTGACCTCGGACGGCGACAGCTCGACCGGGTCGTTCTCGAGCAGCGCCTGCGCGGCGTCGCGGACCGACATGCCGGTGGTCACGCCGCAGCGGGCGGCGATCGCGTTGACGAAGCTGATCGTCGCGGTCTCGTACATGTCGACCCCGTCGCCCAGGCGCACGGTCTCGATGTACGCCGTGGCGGCCGGCACCCCGAGCGCCTCGAGGAACCAGAGCCCGGCGATCCCGGCGCCCTCCGGTCCGACGCCGCAGTCGACGCCGATCGCGCCGCGCGGCATGTGCTCGCCGACGAACCGCGCGGGCAGCACGCCGCTGTACGAGGCGTTGACCACGACGTCGCGGCCGCGGTTCCGGGCCTGCGTGTCGTAGGCGGAGTCGACCGCCACGATCTTGCCGCGCGGTCCCTCGTGGACGACGGTCTGCTCGACGTCGGACATCAGCTCTCCCTCGTGGTGCTCGTCGTGCTCGTCGTGCTCACGGCAGTGCGTCCCAGCGGATCGGCGCGTCCAGCAGCTGCGGGAAGAACCGCTCCAGGTACGTGCCGTAGTCGTGCATGTGGACCGCCATCGCGGCGGCCGCGCGGTCGCCGTCGCG
>JBAZOW010000002.1:0-36038 GCA_041648495.1 Patulibacter sp. | reverse complement strand
CGGCGCCGCCAACTCCCCCACCCGCACGGTGACCTTCACCCGCGGCAGCGACGTGACCAGCGCTTCCGTCGAGTTGCTCGACGAGGACGACGAGCTGCTCGACACCTTCCCCGACACGGACGACGACGGCTCGGTCACCGTGACCCTGCCCGCCGACGGCAGCTACGGCGTCCGCGTCGTACGTTCCAACGCCGCGTCGCAGAGCTCGACCAGCGCGATCGTGGCCGTGACGCTCGACCGCGTCGCGCCCGACGTCTCGAACCTCGCGATCGGCGTCACCCCGGAGATCTCCAACGCGCTGGAGCGGACCGTCTCGTTCACGCGCCCGGCCGATGCCACCACGGTCGTCGCCCAGGTGATCGACGCCGACGACGACGCGGTCGGCCTGCCGGTCACGATGACGGGATCCTCCGCAACCGTGACGGTCGGTCCCGCCGACGGTGACTATCGCGTCCGCCTGACCCTGACCGACGCGGCCGGGAACGCGGCCGACGGCACCAGCGACACCATCACGCTCGACCGCGTCGCCCCCGATGCCGGGCCGGCTCCGACGGTCACCGGTGCCGGGAACGACCGCCAGCGGACCGTGACGTTCACCCGCGACCCGAGTGCCGCCGCGGTCGTCGTCGAGATCCTCGACGCCGACGACGAGCTGCTCGACACGGTGCCGGTCGCCACGGGCGGCAGCACGGCGATCACGCTGCCCGACGCCGACGCCACCTACGGCGTGCGCGTCCGCCAGACCGATGCCGCCGGCAACGGCGCGGCGACGGAGATCACCGACGCCGTGCTCGACCGGATCGCCCCGGACCTGTCGACGCTCGCCCTGACGGTGACGCCCACCCTCTCCAACGATCGTGCCCGTACGGTCACGATCGCCCGGCCGAGCGACGCCGCGGCGGTCACCGCCCAGGTGATCGACGCCGACGACGCCCCGGTCGGCTCACCGGTGACGATCACCGGCAACACGGGCACCGTCACCCTCGGCGGCGCCGACGGCAGCTACCGCGTCGTGGTCACAGTGGCCGACGCCGCGGGCAACGAGGACGACGTGACCAGCTCACCGGTCACGCTCGACGCGACCGCCCCCGACGCCGGGCCCGCCCCGACCGTCACCGGCGACGAACGGCTGCGCGAGCGGACCGTCGCCTTCACCCGCGACCCGACCGCCACCCTGGTCGTCGTCGAGATCCTCGACGCCGACGGCGACGTGATCGACACGGTGCCCGTCCCCAGCGGGGCGACCGCCTCGGTCACGCTGCCCGACGCCGACGGCGACTATGGCCTGCGAGTGCGGCAGTCCGACGCCGCGGGCAACACCGACACGACGCCGACGGCCGACGTGACCCTCGACCGGGTCGCCCCGGACCTCTCGGGCCTCGAGCTGACGGTCACGCCGGAGATCTCCAACGTCCCCGAGCGCACCGTGACGATCGTCCGGCCCGCGGACGCGGAGATCGTCATCGCGCAGGTGATCGACGAGAACGACCAGCCCGTCGGATCGCCGGTGGTGATCGCCGACACGACCGCCACGGTGACGCTCGGCAGCGCCGACAGGACCTACCGCGTCGTCGTCGCGGTCGAGGACGCGGCCGGCAACGCCGCCGAGGTCCGGAGCGGCGGGATCACCCTCGACACCGTGGCGCCGGACGCCGGTCCGGCACCGACGGTCACCGGTGGCGACGGCAGCCGCGAGCGCACGATCTCGTTCCGGCGGGACGCCGGCGCCGTCCTGGTGACGATCGAGGTCCGCAACGCCGCGGGCGCGGTCGTCCAGACCGTGCCGGTCCCGACCGGCGACAGCGCGACGATCCTGCTGCCCGACGTCGTCGGCACGTACACGATCCGGGTGATCCAGACCGACGCGGCGGGCAACAGCCAGGTCACGGACGAGACGACGATCGTGCGGTCTCCCGATCCGGTGCCCGATCCGACCCCGACCCCCACCCCCACGCCCACGCCCAACCCCGGCCCGGGCGTCCCGCCGGCCGACCAGAGCTGCGCCAAGCCCGCGTTGCTGCTGACCGACGTGCGCCGCACCGGCAACCGGGTGCGGATCACGGGCTTCACGACCCGCAGCCAAGGCACCGAGGTCACTATCGACGAGGCCGGCGGCAAGCAGGTCGGCACCGCGACGGTCGACGGGTCCGGGGCGTTCTCGGCCACCGCGACCGCACCGCGGAGCGCGAGCGCGCGGGACCGGGTCGGGTACCGCGCGAGCGTCGAGCAGGACCGCTCGCCGTTGGTGCGACTGCGTCAGGTCAACGACCTGCGCACGGTCGCGCGCTCGGGGGACACCGTGACCCTGAGGGGTCGCGTGGACGTCCGGCGCCCCAGCCGCTTCTCCGCGGTGGAGGTCTACGGTGGGACGGGGAGCTGCCCGACGAGCAACAAGCGCCTGGAGACGATCGGCACGGCGAAGATCGACCGTCGCACCGGCACCTACACGGTGCAGATCCGGGTGCCCGCGTCCGAGCGCCTGGTCGTCAAGACCCGGGCCACCATCGGCGGCGGCAACTACCACAGCACCCACACGGTGAGCGCCGCGAAGTAGCGGGGGCTCCGGCGGCCTCCTGAGCGTTCAGGAGGCCGCCGGACGCGTTACGCGGCGCGCCACTCCGGCGTGCGCTCCGGGTCGGCGGCGGCCAGCGCCTCGCGCAGGCCGTCCTCGTCGGCCTGCAGGCCGTAGCTCTGGGACCCGGGCTGCTGGCGCCACGACTCCGCGATCGAGCCCGCGTCGACCGGGTCGAACCCGAGCTCCTCGACGAGCGCCATGACGACCGCCTTCGCCTCGGGGTCGTCGCCGGCGACCGGGATCGCGAACCGCGGACCGTCGGGCTCGCCGACCTCCAGGATCCAGTCGGAGTAGACCCCGTTGAAGGCCTTGACCACGGGCCGCCCGAGCTGCTCCGCGACCCAGGCGCTCTCGGGCTGCCCGTCCTCGATCGCCGCGATCCGCCCGTCGCGCTGCTGCGGGTAGTAGTTGTTCGTGTCGATCACGACCGCGCCGTCGGCCGCACCGTCCAGGATGTCGTCGGGCAGCTCCGCGACCGTCACCAGCGGGATCGTCACGATCACGACCTCGGCGTCCTTCGCCGCCTCGGCGGCGAGCACCGGCGTCACGCCCTCCACCGCCGCGAGCTCGGACAGGGTCTCCGGCCCGCGCGAGTTCGCGATCCGCACCTCGTGTCCGAGCGGCCCGAGCCGGCGGGCGAGGTTCCCGCCGATGTTGCCGGCTCCGATGATTCCGATACGCATCCATCGATCTCTAGCAGGGCCCGCCCGTGGGGCCGTGAGGGCGGGGCCGTCCGCGGTGCACGCCCTCAGGACGTCTCGGGCAACCCACGATCGAGCATGGCGACGAGCGTGGAGCGCAGGGACTCCAGGCGTTCCTCGCCGATGCTCTCGGCCCACGCCGCCTCGACCACCATCGACGTCCGGTACGCCGCGCGCAACAGGCGATCGCCGCGGCCCGTCAACCTGATGATCCGGGCTCGGGCGTCCTCGGGGTCGGGATGGCGCTCGACGTAGCCGTTGCGTTCCAAGACCCCGAGCAGGTCGTTGACGGACTGCTTGCTGAGACCAGTGCGCTCGGCCACCTCGCTCGGCCGCAGGCCGTCCACTCCAGGCCACCGGAAGAGGTTGAACTGCGCACGCGTGACGTCCTCGAACTCGACGGCCGTGGCGCCCTCGTAGGCCCGCTTCAGATGCGCTTCGTGAACCAGCCGCAGCAGGCCACCAAGCAAGGGGGATCCCATGTCGGGGTCGGAATCGGACGTTGACATATCGTACGGCCTCCGTACTATTGCGGTACAGAATCCGTACTATACCGGTACGGGCACCGTACTAACCGAGGCAGGGCTGGATTCCGCATGACGCGTGAAGAGATGGACCGGTTGATCGACGAGCACATCGCGGCCGAGGCCGCGGGCGACACGGCCGGCGCGGTCGCGATGTACACCGACGATGTCGAGCACGACGTCGTCGGCGCGCCCCACGGACCACTGCAGGGCGTCGCGGCGGCCCAGGGCTTCTACGACTTCCTGACGACCAACGTCACGACCGAGACGATGACGCCGACGCACAGCTACTACGGCGACGACTTCGCCGTGATCGAGCACGACTTCACCGGCACCGTGCCGGGCGAGTTCCTCGGCATCCCCGGCAACGGCCGTCAGGTGAGCTTCCGGATGCTGCACGTGTGGGAGTTCCGCGACGGTCGGATCAGCCGCGAGAACGTCTGGCTCGACGGCGGCTCGATCGCCGCCCAGCTGACCGCGCCCGCACCGGTCGCGTGAGCATCCGCCGGACCGGCCGCACGGCGCTCGCCGTGCTGGCCGCGGCCGCCTCCGGATTCGGGTTTGCAGGTACCAGCCAAGCCGCTGCCCCATGGGCCCCGGGGCCGGTGCACGGCGACGGCTCCGTCAGCTTCCCCGGCGACGTCGCGGTCAGCCCCGACGGCGGTACGACCGTCGTCTGGACCGAACTTCCGCAGTGGGGCACCGGAGCCCGGTCGATCGCCTACGCCCAGCGCACACCGACCGGCGGCCCCCCGGCACCGGCGCTTCCCGTCTCGCCACCAAACGCGAACAGCGTCGCAGCGGGCGTCGCCGCGACCGCGAGCGGGACGACGATCGTGCTTACGGTCGACTTCAACGATCCGGACGACGATCACGACGACGCACTCCGCCTGACGACGATCGCCGCCGACGGATCGATCGCCGGGGCGCTCCTCGTCGCCGACGAGATCGACCTGGTGCAGGAGGACGGCACGCAGCTTGCGGTGGACGAGACCGGCAACGCGCTCGTGACGTGGATCGCCGGCCCCAACGACGACCGGCGCCTCCACGCCCGCCGGACGGCCACGGGCGGGACGCTCGGCCCGGTCCTCGACTTCGAGCGCGTCGCGAGCAGCGCCACGCCGCAGGTCGCCTTCGCGCCCGACGGGACCGCCCGAGTGGCGTGGATCGCCGGCGGACTGGGCCGACAGATGACCGTCGCGCGCATGACCACCGCGGGCGAACGCGACGGCACCCTGGAGCGGCTCTCCCCTGCCGGGGTTCCGACGCTGGCGCCGCGCCTGTCGGCCAGCGCGGCCGGGGTCGCCGCGAGCTGGCTCCAGGGCGGAGGCTCGGAGCGTGAGCTGCACACCGCGCGCCTGCCGAGCAGCGGTCCCGTCGCTGCCGGCCGGCAGCTGATCGCCTCCGATGCGGTCAGCGAAGCCATCGACGTCTCGGCCGCGATCCTGCTCGCCGACGACGGGGCGCTGACGGCGTCGTGGCCCACACGTGCCGGAGGCCCGAACACGGCGTTCCCGCTGCAGACCCGCACGGTGACGCCCGACGGCTCGCTCGGCCCGGTGGCCGCGCTCTCGGACGAGCCGCCGGCCGACATCGCCGAGGTGTTCCCCCGGCTGCTGGAGACCGACGACGGCTCGCGCTACGCGCTCTGGCTGCGGGTCGGATCCGGGAGTGGCGGCGGAGAGTTGCGCGGACGCGAGATCTCGCCCGACGGAACCCCCGGGGTCGCGACCGTCGTCACCGGAGGGATCGCGTTCGGGGACCGATCGCCGTTCGCCGCGGACGTGGACGCGCTCGGCAACCCCGTCGCCGGCTGGCTGACGGCGTCGCCGGACGCGCCGGGCG
Organism: Patulibacter sp.; assembly: GCA_041648495.1. GTDB lineage: Bacteria > Actinomycetota > Thermoleophilia > Solirubrobacterales > Solirubrobacteraceae > Patulibacter. The sequence goes on along the minus strand of JBAZOW010000002.1, from coordinate 30,393 downwards.
CCTCGTTCGCGACGGCGACGCTCGTGCGGAGGACGCCGCCGGCCATCGTCGTGCCCGATCCTCCGGCCGATCCACCCCCGCTCGTCGCTCCGCCGATCGACGGGCCACCGCCGTTCGCCGCCCCACCGGGCGTCACCCCGCCACCCGGCCGCACCCCAACCGTCAAGGCCTCCGCCGGCCTGCGGCTCGGCAAGGTGACGCGCAAGGGCGCGCGGGTCACGGTCACCGGCCGGCTCGACCGCCGCGCGAGCGGGCGGGTCACGATCACCTGGACCCAGAAGCTCGGGCGCAGGACGGTCAAGCGCAGCGTCCGCGCAAAGATCGTGCGGGGGCGCTTCAGCGCCACGCTGCGGCTACCGCGCACCCTCGCGGCAGCCCGCACCCGAGCGACCGTCACCGTCTCCTACGCCGGCGACGGCGCCGTGCGCGCCGCGACCCAGAGGAAGCGCGTCCCGCGGCGCGCGGGGGCCTGAGGGGCGCCCCCCCCGACCCGCTCAGCGCCCCCGCAACCCGACGAGCACCGTCTCGACGACCGCGTCGGCGAACGTCGGGGTGAGCTCGCCGTTCGCCAGCCACCGGCTCTGCAGCGGGCTCCAGAGCAGGTCGACGGCGAGGTCCAGGTCGACGTCCCGCGGCAGCTGGCCGGCGTCCCGCGCGCCGGCCAGCCGGGCGCGCTTGAGCTCGTGCATCGGCGCGGCGAGCCGCTCCGCGTACTCGGCCGCCAGGACGGGGTCGTCGACCATCGCCGCGTTCAGCGCCCGCATCGGCAGGTCGTAGCGCGGGTCGACCAGCTCGTCGACCGTCGCGCGCAGCACCAGCTTGAGGTCCGCTTCCAGGTCACCGGTGTCGGGAAACGACGGGTCGCCGTCCGCGCCCTCGGACAACGCGAGGAAGGCGTCGAACAGCACCGCGCCCTTCGACGGCCACCAGCGGTAGATCGTCTGCTTGCCGACCCCGGCCCGCGCCGCGATCCCCTCGATCGTCAGCCGCGCGTAGCCGACCTCGCCGACCAGCGCGAACGCGGCGTCCAGGATCGCCCGCCGCGACGTCTCGCTGCGCCGCGGGCCGCTGCCCGCGCGTCGTGCTGCGCGCTCGCTCCTCGCCGGTTCGGCCACGCCCGCCAGCCTAGCAACGGACCGAAACGAGACGTACCGTCTTGACAATACGGAGGCGACGTGCGACGGTGGATAGACGAGACGCATCGTCTCGCTTGGCGAACGAAGGAGCACGATGACCATGTCACCCGATCCCTCGACCCCCCGCGTCTGGTTGATCACCGGCGCCAGCCGCGGGCTCGGCCGCGCCTTCGCCGACGCCGCCCTCGCCGCCGGGGACCACGTCGTCGCGATCGCCCGCGCGTCCGCGGACCTCGAGCGACTCGCCACCGCGCACGGCGACCGCGTGCTGGCGATCCCGACCGACGTCACGGATCGCGCGGCCGTCTTCGCCGCCGTCGAGCAGGCGGTCGCGCGCTTCGGCCGGCTCGACGTCGTCGTCAACAACGCCGGCGCGATGTGGCTCGGCGCGGTCGAGGAGTTCGACGAGCAGGAGGCACGCGCCGCGCTCGAGCTGAACTTCTTCGGCGCGCTCTGGGTCACCCAGGCGGTCGCGCCGCAGCTGCGGGCCCAGGGCGGCGGGCGACTGCTGCAGATCTCCAGCGCCGCCGGCATCGTCACGGGCCCGAGCACCGGGCTCTACAGCGCGTCGAAGTTCGCCCTCGAGGGGATGAGCGAGGCGCTGGCCCAGGAGCTCGCGCCGTTCGGCGTCCGGGTGACGATCGTCGAGCCGGGCGGCTACTGGACCGACCTCTACCGGCGCGGCCTCCGCTACGCCGCAGGAGGCCTCGACGCCTACGCATCGCTGCGGCCGGCGTCCGCCGGAGACGATCAGGACGGGGACGCAGGCCCAGCGGCGACGGACGACGCCGAGGTTCCCGAGTCGTTCGACAGCGAGCCGCACGTGGCGGCCCCCGCGGTGCGGCAACTGGTCGACAGCGACGACCCGCCGCTGCGGCTGGTGCTCGGCAGCACCGTGCTCGACGCGATGATCGCCAACCACCGCGAGCGGATCGCGACCTGGGAGTCGTGGCAGGAGGTCAGCCGCGCGGCCGAGCGGGCCGTCCCGATGCCCGAGGGCTACCTCGACGGATAGCGCACTGGACTCCCGGTCGGCGGCGTGCGCGCAGCGATCCGTCCCCGAGTGCGACGGTTGCGCACGCGCCCCGTCCGCGGACGCGAGTGCGCAACCACGCGACGACCGTGGACCGCCCGCCTTTAGGAGCCGCACGGGACGGGCGCTCTACGATGGTCCTCCGATGACGACGTCGCCGAACGCCCGCCCAGCGACGACGCCGTCCGCGCATTCCCGCCCGACCGGAGCCGCCGCATGAGTCGCAACGTCAAGATCTCGGCGGTCCTCGTCGCCCTGTTCGCCCTGCTGATCGCCGGCATCGTGATCACCTCCAACAGCGGGGACGACGAGGGCTCCCGAGCGGCCGCCACCCAGACCCAGGCCACCCCCGCCCCGCCGACCACCACCGAGTCGGCCCCCGCGCCCGGCACGACCACGCCGAAGACCGAGACCTCGCCGGACGACCCGTCCAAGGACGCCGCCACGGCGATCGTCGGTCCCGACCCGCGCACGCTCGGCCGGCCCGGCGACAGCGGCGTCACCTTCACGGAGTTCCTCGACTTCGAGTGCCCCGCCTGCGGCGCCGCCTACCCGTTGGTCGAGCAGCTGCGGCAGGAGTACGAGGGTCGCGTGACCTTCAACATCCGCTACTTCCCGCTGCCCAGCCACCGCAACGCGATGCCGGCCGCGCTGGCCGTCGAGGCCGCGGCGCAGCAGGGCAAGTTGGTGCAGATGTACAGCCGGATGTTCCAGACGCAGCAGCACTGGGGCGGCCAGTCGACGTCCCAGGCGAAGCTCTTCCGTGGGTTCGCCAACGAGCTCGACCTGGACTTGACGCGGTATGACGCGGACGTCCGCAGCCGCAAGGTCCGGCAGCGCGTCCGGCGTGACCTGGCGGCCGCGAAGGCCCTGCAGCTCCAGGGCACCCCGTCGTTCTTCATCGACGACGTCCCGGTCAGTCCCGAGAGCCCCGAGCACCTGCGGGGCCTGCTCGACGACGCGATCGCCGGCAAGCCGCTGCCCGCGCCGAAGACGCCGCCGGCTCCCCAGACCCCGGCCGACCCTGACGCTCCGGACGCCCCCGGCGTCCTCGACTCGACGACGGAGGCATGACCGAGCGGCGGGCCGGCGGCGGTCTGCCCGCCGGCGAGCGCTGGCTCGGCGTCCTGCTGCTGGTCGCCGGGATCGTCGGTCTGGTCGCCGCGTTCGCGCTGGCGATCGAGAAGCAGCGGCTGCTCGAGAACCCGTTCTACGTCCCCGCCTGCTCGCTCGGCGATGCGGTCGACTGCGGCGCGGTGATGCGCAGCCCGCAGGCGACGACGTTCGGGGTCTCCAACGCGTTCATCGGCCTCGCCGGATTCGGCGGCCTGCTGGCGACGGGGATGCTGCTGACGACCGGCGCGCGGCTGACGACGGCGTACCGCTGGGTCCTCCAGATCGGCCTGACGCTGGCGGTCGTCCTCGTCCACTGGCTGATCTTCCACGCGCTCTTCCGGATCGGCGCGCTCTGCCCGTTCTGCATGGCGATCTGGGCGGCCACGATCCCGAGCTTCTGGTACGTCACGCTCGACAACACCCGCCGGCTCGCCGGCCGCAATCGGCTCGTCGGAGCGCTCCACCGCAACCACGGAATCGTGGTCACAGTCTGGCTGCTGCTGATCGCCGTCCTGGTCGTCGAGCGGTTCTACGCGCCCTGGAGCTGATTCAGGATCAGTGGCCGCGACAGACGGCCGACCCTTCTGAATCAATCAGGTCCGTGGGGCCTCGATCTTCGTCTGAGGTCGCGAGCCCGACGCCGACGGCAAGCCGCTACCGCAGCGACAGCAGGATCGTCTGGTCGACCGTGCTGGTCGGCGACGCGATCGACACCGCGACCTCGACCGGCGTCGGGGTCACGGCGCGGTCCAGGCTGCGGAGCGCGGCGCGGTTCAGCTGGAGGCGCAGCACGCTCGTCTGCCCACTCGTGGTGCGGCGGGCGCCCAGCACCCGCGCGACGAAGCGCTTGCCGTCGATCCGCAGCGTGATCTGCCGCGGGGCGGTGATCGTGCACGGCCCCTGCCAGCAGGTCAGCCGGGCCAGGGTCAGGCGGCCGGTGCTGCGACTCGGGCGCACCGCCGTACCGCGGCTCGGAGCCCACAGCCGCGGCGCCGTGTCGATCCGCGGGGTGGGCACGATCGGAGCCGGCAACCCCGCTGCGGGCGCGGCCGGCAGCGCCGGATCGGGCGGCGCGGGGACCGGTTCGGGCTCGGGTTCCGGTTCGGGCTCGGGGTCGGGGTCCGGATCGGGATCGGGGCAGTCCGCCGGGGCCTCGACGTCGGAGCAGGTGGGCACCGGGCCACCGGGATCCGGAAGCGGATCGTCGCTCGGCCCCGCCGTCGCGAAGGCGGGAGCGCCGGCGATCCCGATCAGTACCAGGCTCAGCAGCGCGGCGAACGACCGCCGACGACGGCTCCAGGATGGTTGGGGCATGGCTCTGTCGCTCCTGATCTGATCCGGGCGCCGATCACCGGCACCGCGCGACGAGAGCGGGCTCCCGCGCGTGAGAACGAGGCCATCCTACCCCGCGTCCGGGCCGGGCGAGCCGGTCGCGGTCCGGCCGGCGGGCGTCCGAACCGCCCATTGCATGCGAACGCGCGCGCCCGTGGCGGGCCGGCGCGGCAGGTCAGCGGACCGTGACCCGGAGCGTCTGCGAGCGGCCCGCGACCTTGACCACGACCTTGTAGCCGCCCCGCCGCAGCGTCCGGCCACGGACCTTGCGGACCGTCCGCGAGAACGCGCCCTTCTTCGCCTTGTAGCGGACCGTTCCGAGCGCCTTGCGCGCCCCGTTGCGGGTGATCGTGACCGAGACCGTCGCGGCCTTGCGCAACGTCAGCCGCAGCGTGAACGCGCGCCGCGCGCCGGTGGCCTTGGCCTTCGTGAACGGGGCGGGGCCGGTCTTGACGGGGCCGCCGCTCGGCGGGGTGCCGGCGGGCGGCGTTCCCGGCGGCGTCGCTCCCGCCCGATCCACGTTCTCGCAGACCATGAAGCCGTCGTTGCCGACGACGTCGAGCTGGTCGACGATCGCGGTATCCCCTCCGGCGCCGCAGTTCACGCTGTCGGCCTCGCCGTCGCGGGCGAGGATCGTGTCCGCCCCCGCGGGGCAGTTCCAGGCGCTGCAGCTGCGGTCGTCGCCGAACAGCTGGTCCGCCCCGGAGCCACCGTCGACCCGGTCGTTGCCGCCGCTGCCGACGAGCAGGTCGGCCCCCGCGTCGCCGAACAGCTGGTCGTTGCCCCAGCCGGTCACCAGCTCGTCGTCGCCGTCGCCGCCCCGGATCACGTCGTGGCCGCCGTGACCGTCGACCACGTCGCGCCCCGGCGAGCCGACGAAGGCGTCGTCGCCCGGGGTCAGGAGGTAGCGCTCGAAGTCCGCTTGGACGTTGTCGCCCTCGCCCGCCGATCCGTCGTTCGCCAGGCCGTCGAGGGTCACCGTGATCCCGGGCGCGTGGGACGAGAACCAGAGCTCGTCGACGCCGGGGCCGCCGCGCAGGTCGTCCGCGCCGCCGTTCGGGTCGTCCTGACCGATCAGGTCGTTCCCCTCGCCACCGTCGAGCAGGTCGCTGCCGTCCCCGCCCTGCAGCTTGTCGTCGCCGTGCTCACCGACGACCGTGTCGTGGCCGTCGCCGCCGCTCAGCCGATCGTCGCCGTACCCGCCGATGATCGCGTCGTCGCCTCCCCCGCCACGGATCTCGTCCGGGCCACCGACGCCGTTGAGCACATCGTTGCCGGCGCCGCCGAAGATCTGGTCCGCCCCGCTGCCGCCGGTGACCGTCGCGACGGTGTCCGGCGGACAGCTCTCCGTCCAACTCTGCTCGAAGCTGTTGCTGCCCTCGCCGAGCGTGGCCACGACCGTCGGAATGCAGACGCCTTCGAGCATGAAGCGGTCGTTGCCCGCCCCGTAGGTCGCCTGGACGTGCGTGGTCGCCGCCGGACAGTGGATCGTGGTCCCGAGGACCGGCACGGTCTCGGTCGCGCAGGCGCCCCCGGAGGCGTTGGTCATGCCCGAGCCCTCGCGGATCGTCACGGTCCCGGCCGGGTTGTACGTGGTGGTGAAGCCGACGAAGGTGAAGTTGCTACCGACGCCGCTGATCGTGACCGTCGTACCGGTGTAGCCGACCGTGATCGCGGCCGACGCCGTCGCGGCCGTGGTCAGGCCCGCGACGACCGCGAGCGTGACGAGAGCGAACCGTGGGAGACATGGGGGGCGCATCTGCTCGACGCTAGGTCCCATCGCCCGGCGTCGCATCGGTAGAACCACGGGCGTTGTGGGTACCAGCGGTGCGAGCGATCCGGCGAGATCTTCCGCCAAGACCCCGCGAATGCCCTTGCACCAGGCATTCGTACACTGTACTCTCAGTACGGCTCGCCGCCCCCTCCACCCCCCCCGAATCTCCGTCCGCGACGCGGACGGCGCGCGAGCACCTCCAAGGGAGAGCACCGTGCACGAGACGCGACGAGACCACGGATCCGGACGCTGGGGCAGGACGCTCCGCCGCTGGACCGTCCTGCTGACGACCTGCTTCGCGGTGCTGGGAGCCACCGCCACCGCCGACGCGCGAACGCCACCCGGCCAGGATCCGTTCTACCAGTACTCCGGCAGTACCCCCCTGGCCTCGATCGCGCCCGGGACGGTGCTCAAGACGCGGACCGTTCCGTACCACGTGCTCGGCGTACCGTTCCTGCTGAAGACGACGCAGCTGCTCTACCGCTCGACCGGCCAGCGCGGCCAGCCGACGACCAACGTCACGTCCGTCGTGCGCCCGCTGTTCCCGATCGGCAAGCAGCGGGTCGTCTCGTACCAGTCGTTCTACGACTCGCTCAACCCCGACGACGAGCCCTCCTACGCGATCTCCGGCGGCGTCACGCTCGGCGGCCTGATCCCGAACGTCGAGACCGCGATCCTCGCGCCGCTGCTGCTCAAGGGCTACGGGGTCGTGATCCCCGACACCGAGGGCCAGCAGGCCAACTTCGCGGCCGGCCCCGAGTACGGCTACAACACGCTCGACTCGCTGCGCGCGGCCTTCAACTCGTCCACCGTCGGCCTGCCGAGCACCACCGACGTGGCGCTGGCCGGGTACTCCGGCGGCGCGATCGCGACCGGCTGGGCGGCCGAGCTCGCCCCGTCCTACGCGCCGGGCATCAACGCCAAGATCGTCGGCTCGTCGATGGGCGGCGTGCTGGTCCACCCCGCCCACAACCTGCGCTACGTCGAGGGCAGTCCGGTCTGGGCCGGGGTCCTGCCGATGGCCGTGATCGGGATCGCCCGCGCCTTCGACATCCCCGTCGCGCCGTACCTGAGCGCCTACGGCGAGCAGGTCTACGACGAGCTGCACGACGCGTCGATCATCAACGCGCTCGGCCAGTACCCCGGACTGACCTGGGCCCAGCTGACCACGCCGCAGTTCCCGACGCTCGAGAGCTCGCCGATCTTCGTGAACGCGGTCAACCAGCTGATCATGGGCAGCACCGGATCGCCGACCAAGCCGATGCAGATCACGCAGGGCGCCGGCGGCACGCTCGAGGGCACCCCCGGCAACAAGCCCGGGATCGGACCCGGCGACGGCGTGATGGTCGCCGGCGACGTGCGCACCCTGGCGCGGCAGTACTGCGCCGACGGCGTGCGGGTCAAGTACAGCCAGTTCGACGCGCTCAGCCACCTGCCGGCCGCGCTCGCCTGGTACCCGGAGATGCTCGACTGGGTCAGCGACCGGTTCAACGGCTGGACCACGGCCCCGTCGAACTGCTCGTCGATCGCCCCCGGCAACCCGCTCGACCCGGTGGTGCCGAACCCGTAGGACCTCGACCGACCGATGCTGATGCGGATGCCGCCCACCGTACGGGCCGGATCCGCATCAGCTTCCGCGGTACGGGCGGGCCAGCCGCTAGAGCAGCCCCAGCCGTCCGGCCCGTGCCACCACGTGCAGCCGGGACGACGCGTCGAGCTTGCCCATCAGGTTGCCGACGTGGCCCTTGACCGTCGACTCGGCGACGACCAGGCGGGCGGCGATCTGCTGGTTGGAGTGCCCGTCGGCCAGCAGCCCCAGCACGTCCAGCTCGCGGCGGGTCAGCTCCGGTCCGCGGGGCGCCGCGACCTCGCTCCGGCGCAACCGCAGCTCTTCCTCCAGCGCGTCGATCCGCGCAGCGTTCAGGCGTTGGGCGGCGTCGTCCGCCAACCGGACGAGCGCGTCGAGCAGGCGGTCCGGCGGGGCCCCCGGTCGACGCGATCCCACGTAGAGCAGCCCGACGACGCCGGTCGGGTCGATGATCGGAACGCAGCCGACGCCGCGCAGGCCCTCCTGTCCGATCGGCCCGGCGAAGTCGTGGGTGATCAGCGACGACGCGCCGTAGTCGTCGATCGAGCACGCCTGCCGCCGCTCCAGCACGCGGCCTCCCAGCCCGCGACCCGCGTCCGGAGCGAGCCGCGCGAAGCGATCGGCCGCCACCCGCGCCGAGCTGAGCAGCGGGACCGTGCCGTCGGCCGAGCGCAGGCCGCCGAACGCGAGCTCCGCCCCGAACCGGCTGGTCGCGGCGCGGACCGCGTCGTCGACGATCGCGGACGGTGAGAGCGGGGCGGGTGTCAGGGACCGGGGCATGATCGGCGGGCGGGACGGCGACCGCGGGACCTGCCGCGGCGAAGAATCACGACTTTCGTACCGTAGCGCGTCGCCCGTACGCGGCCGTAGCCTGCGGACGACCTCGACATGCCGTCGCGGTCCCCGAGAGGAGAGCCACCGTGCCGCAGCTGACCGTTCCGGAGCGCGACGTCGTCGCCCGCCTGCAGGACTACGCGACCGAGCGCGCGAGCTTCCGCCTCGACGTGCCCGAGACGTTCAACCCGGTCGTCGACATCGTCGAGGCCTGGGCCGCCGACGACCCCGACGCGCTGGCCGTGCTGTCGCTCGGACCGACCGGCGACGTCGTCGGCGAGCAGACCGTCGCCGACCTGGCCCGCGAGGCCCGGCGGTTCGGCCGTGCCCTGCTCGACCTGGGCGTCGGCAAGGGGGACCCGGTCTTCGTGATGCTGCCGCGGATCCCCGAGTGGTACGCGGTGATCCTCGGCGCGATCCGGATCGGGGCGGTGCCGATGCCCGGCCCGAACCTGCTGACGCCGAAGGACATCGCCTTCCGGATCACCACGGCCGGAGCGGTCGCGGCCGTCACCGATCCGGCCGGGGCGGCGAAGATCACCGCCAGTCCCGAGCAGCTGCCGACGCTGCGGGTGCGGATCGCCGTCGACCCGACGCACGGCGAGGCCCCGATGCCCGCGCGGTGGGTCGACTTCAACGCGCTGATGGCGTCGGTCACTGACGACGCCGACCTGCCCGACGCCCCGACGCACCGCGACGACCCGCTGCTCACGTACTTCACCAGCGGCACGGTGTCGCACCCCAAGCGGGTCACGCACACCCAGGAGTACGGGCTCGCCCACGTGCCGACGGCCCGCTTCTGGCACGACCTGCGGCCGGGTGATCGCCACTGGACCGTCACCGACACCGGCTGGGCCAAGGCCGCCTGGGGCGGGCTGTTCGGCCAGATGCACGAGCGCGCGACGATCGTCCAGGTGGCCCTCGGTCGTCCCGACGCCGACACGATCCTCGGGATCATCGCCCGCCACGGGATCACGTCGTTCTGCGCGCCTCCGACGCTCTACCGGACGCTGGTCCAGACCGACCTGGGCGCCCACGACCTGGCGGCGCTGCGCCACTGCACCAGCGCCGGCGAGCCGCTGAACCCCGAGGTGATCAAGGTCTGGGCCCAGGGCACCGGCGGCCTGACCGTCTACGACGCGTACGGCCAGACCGAGACGTCGGTGCTCGTGGCCAACTACCGGGCCGTTCCCGTCCGTCCCGGGTCGATGGGGTTGCCCGTTCCGGGCTGGGACGTCGACGTGCTCGACGACGACGGTCGCCCGGCGGCCGAGGACGAGGTCGGCGACATCGCCGTGCGGGTCGACGGGAGCCACCGGCCGGTCGGGCTGTTCCACGGCTACGACGGTCAGCCCGAGGCGACGGCGGAGCGGTTCCGCGACGGCTGGTACTTCACCGGCGACCGGGCCGCCCGCGACGCCGACGGCTACCTCTGGTTCGAAGGACGCGACGACGACGTGATCACCTCGTCGGCCTACCGGATCGGCCCGTTCGAGGTCGAATCGGCACTCGTCGAGCACCCCGCGGTGGCCGAGGCCGCGGTCGTCGGCAAGGACGACCCCGACCGCACCCAGATCGTCGTCGCGTTCGTGATCCTGGCCGCGGGCCACGCCCCGTCCGACGCGCTGGCCACGGAGCTGCAGGACCACGTCAAGGGCCTGACCGCCCCGTACAAGTACCCGCGCGAAGTCCACTTCGTCGACGAGCTGCCGAAGACCGTCAGCGGCAAGATCCGCCGCGTCGAGCTGCGGGAGCGGCTGCGGCAGGGTTGATCGACCGCGGAGGACACCAGGCCGCTGGGATACCGGCCCTCGATGGGGCCGGATCCGCTTCCGCTCCGGTCGGTCGGGATCAGTTCCCGGAGGCCAGCAGCTCGAGCAGCGCGTCGCCGTGCTTCTCGAGGAACGAGTTGCCGATGCCCTTGATCGCCAGCAGCTCGTCGGGGGACGTCGGTTGGCGGCGGATCACCTCGCGTAGGGTCGCGTCCGTCGCCACCGTGTAGGCGGGCTTGCCGTCGGCGCGCTCTCGGCGCCAGGCCTTCAGCGGCGCCAGCTCGTCGTCGCTGACCGGACGGCCTTCCTCCTCGGCCGGCTGGCTCTTGGAGCGCGCAGCCTTGACCTGGATCGGCGGCAGCCAGTCGACAGGGTCGTGGACGTCACAGCAGCGGCCGAGCGGCGCGCCGTCCTCGGGATCGCCGAAGTGGTCGAGCAGCTGACGGCGGCGGCAGACCTGGTTGTCGCCCGACGCGTACTTCTCGATCGAGCGGTACGCCTGCCAGCGCCGGTCGGTCGCCTCGCGGCACATCTGGCGGATCCGACCGTGGTCGGGATCGCCCGGCAACACCGTGACGCGCAACCGTCCGCCGGGGCCCGGCTCCAGCTCGATCGCTCCGGCCCGCTCCGCCACCGCCAGCGCGATCCGGTCGCGGTCCTGTCCGGCGTCGGCGTCGACCTCGCCGTCCGGTCCGGCCTGCGCTCGCAGCCGCCCGATCAGCGCACCGACCTGCTCGACGGTGACCTCGGCCTCCTGGATGAACCGGACCAAGCGTCCCAGGTCCGAGCGCGACGCCAGCAGCACCGCCCGACCGAGAGCGCCGTCGCGGCCCGCGCGGCCGGCCTCCTGGTAGTACGCCTCCAGCGACGCCGGCAGCGCCCAGTGCCAGACCGAGCGCACGTCGGCCTTGTCGACGCCCATGCCGAACGCGTTGGTGGCGACCACGACGTCGGCCTCGCCGCGCATGAACGCGTCCTGGCGGCTCGCGCGGACGTCGGCGGACATCCCCGCGTGGTACCCGACGGCCGTCACCCCCGCCGCCTTGAGCAGCTCGGTGACCTCCTCGGTGCTCTTGCGGGTCCCGCAGTAGACGACCGCCGGCCGGTTGATCGGGTCCGAGACGCCCGCGACGAGCGTCGCGCGCTTGCGGGCGACCGAGCCCTGACCGTCGAACGGCAGCACGTCGAACGAGAGGTTGGGACGGTCGAAGCCCGAGCGCACGCGGGTCGCGTCGCCCAGCGCCAGCCGAGCGACGATCTCGTCGGCGACCTTCGGCGTCGCGGTCGCCGTGCAGGCCATCACCGGCGGACGCCCGAGCTCGGCGATCACCGACGCGAGCCGCAGGTAGTCGGGGCGGAAGTCGTGCCCCCACTCGCTCACGCAGTGCGCCTCGTCGACGACGAACAGCGCGATCGCGCGGGTCTGCAGCGCGGCGCGGAAGACGCCGGACGCGAACCGCTCCGGGGCGGCGAAGCAGACCTTGGCGGTGCCGTCGCGGATCTCGTCCAGGGCCCGGCGGTTGGACTCGCCGTCGCCGCCGGACGCCAGCATCACCGCGGGGTGGCCGAGGTCGGTCAGGCGCGCACACTGGTCGCGCATCAGCGCGATCAGCGGCGAGACGACGACGGTCAGGTCGTCGCCGGCCAGCGCGGGCAGCTGGTAGCAGAGGCTCTTGCCGCCGCCGGTCGGCATCACGACCAGCGAGTCGCGCCCGTCGAGCGCGGCCTGCACCGCTTCGCGCTGACCGGGCCGGAAGGTCTCCAGCCCGAGCAGGTGCAGCAGCGACTCCGGGGTCACGTCGCTGAGCGGCTGACGATCGGGAGCGGGGCCGGCCGGGACCGATCGGCCCGCCGGCGAGGACCGGGACGCCCGCGGCGCGTCGGCCGTCCGGCCGTCCCCTCCGGCAAACCCGGCGCCCGGGTCGAGTCCCGTGTCCTCGCCCGCGCCGTCGTCCCCCGCGAGCGAATCCAGATAGGCGAGGTAGTCGTCGTCCTCGGAGGCGGCGGGCGGTGCGCCGTTCGAGACGGGAGCCGAACGGCCGACCGCCGGAGCCTGCTCGCCGTTCGCGGCCCCCTCGTCCGCAGGCGGCGCGGCCGGCGCCAGGTCGAACAGCGAGGGTCGCGCGGCGGCCTCGGCGGCCGCCACCCGCTCCGCGGCGAGCTTGGCCAGCGGGGTCAGGGCGTCCCGCTCGGCGGCGTCGAGCGCCTTCCACCGTCCACGCACCGCGTCCAGCTCCGCCGCCGCCCCGGGCGCGGCGGGATCGGCGAAGACGGCGGCGATCCGGGTCAACGCGTCGTGCACCCCTGGAACGTATCCATCCGGCGCGGACGACACGGCTAGACGGCGCGCCGCTTCGGCCCCGGCCTGCGCTCGGCGCCCCGCCATCCCTCGACGTCCGCCCACAGCCACACCGGACGGTCGCCGAGGGTGTCGACGGGCGGCGGGAAGTCGTCACGCCGGGTGATCTTCGAGGCGTAGGCACGGGACACGGCGAGCCGGTGCGCGATCTCGGCGACGGTGACGATCCCGCCGGACGCGGCGAGCTGATCCCAGATGGTGCGGGCGGTGATCAGAGGCTTGCGGTCCTGGGGCATGGCACGGTATCGTGGGTCGTGATCACAGCTTCCATTGGAGCATCAGGACCCCCCGGGTGCTACCGGGGGGTCCTTTTTTCTACGTGATCCTATGGATCAGGTAGAGCGCGGCGAGGAAGATGATCACAACTTCCGTGGGCGCCTCCTCTCTGTCGTGACGACGGATTGGAGAGAGCGCCCTCCGGAGCGGCGTGGTTCGACCTCGCCGCCCGACCAGTGTGGCAATTGGATTGCCATTTGTAAACCTTTATATCGACCCCGATTCGCGCGACATCCGACGATGCCCGCCCGAGCAACCCGGCGCCGAACGTCGCCTGTTGTAACGTGCAAGCGAGGATGTCGTCCCGCCCCGAGACCTTCGATTTCGACACGGGAGCGGTCCGCCTGGCGGGCGAGCGCTGGGCCGCCGACGGTGGCGACGCGCACCCGACGGTGCTCCTGCTGCACGGGGGCGGACAGACCCGTCACTCCTGGAAGCGGACCGCGCAGCGGCTGGCCGACGGCGGACGGACCGCGGTGGCGCTCGACGCCCGCGGTCACGGCGACAGCGACTGGCACTCCGACCACGACTACGCGCTCAGCGGGTTCGTCGACGACCTCGTGGCCTTCGTCGGGACCCTCGACCAGCCGCCGGTCCTGGTCGGCGCGTCGCTCGGCGGGATCACCTCGCTGACCGCGGTCGGTGAGCACCCGGGCCTGGCGCGCGGAATGGTGCTGGTGGACGTCGTCGTCCAGGTCGAGCCGGTCGGCGTCGACCGGATCCGCACCTTCATGACCGCGCACCCCGACGGGTTCGCGTCGCTCGACGAGGTCGCCGACGCGATCGCGGCCTACAACCCCGTGCGCAAGCGGCCGAGCAACCTGGACGGCCTGCGCAAGAACGTCCGCCAACGCGACGACGGGCGCTGGTACTGGCACTGGGACCCGGCGTTCATGCGGATCGACGACGAGCCGCAGCGCCACGTCAACCCCGAGCGCCTGCGGGCCGCCGCCGCCCGGGTGACGATCCCGACGCTGATCGTGCGCGGCGCCCAGTCCGACGTGGTCAGCGACGAGGGCATGGCCGACGCGCTGCGCCGGATGCCGACCGCCCGGGCCGCCGACGTCGCGGCGGCCGGCCACATGGTCGCGGGCGACGACAACGACGTCTTCGCGTCCGCGCTCGAAGCCTTCCTGGCCGAACTGGACTGACCCGTCCCTCGGCCGGCGGCCTCCGGCCCCCGGTCAGTCGCAGTCCGCCGGATGCTCGAGGCACACCGCCGGAGCGGGCGCTGCGGCCTCGGTGCAGCCGCCGACGTGGCCGCCGGTCGCCCGTTGCAGCAGCCGGTAGAGCGTCTCCCGCTCTTCCTCGTCGAGGGCCCCGAGCAGATCGCCCTCGACCGCGGTCAACGCGAGCTCGGCCTGCGCCAGCCGCTCGGCACCGAGCGCGGTGAGGGTGACGATGTGGCGGCGACGGTCCTCCGGAGACCGGCGGCGGACGGCCAGCCCCTCCTCCTCCAGGTCGTTCAGCAGGCCGACCAGGTTCGTGCGGTCGATCTGGAGCGCTGCGGAGAGCGACTGCTGCGTGGCCTCGCCGTGGTCCCGCAGCACCGTGAGCGCGACGAGGTGTCGCGGCCGCAGCCCCAGGGGCGTGAGCGCCGCTTCGGCGCCGACGCGCATCAGGCGGGCCAGATGATCGATCAACGCCGCCGAGCGGTGCGACGGCTGGTTCGTGACGGGCAGGAGCTCGATAGGCCCATCGTACTCGGCACCCGCCCATTGCGGTCTGGTACAAATCATTGACGAACCACAAACGAATTATCAGAGGCAACGCAATGAGCCATCTCCTGCACATCGATTCCAGCATCCAGGGCGAGCGATCCGTCAGCCGCGCGCTGACCGCACGGGCCGCCGCCGCGTGGCGTGCGGCCCACCCCGATGGCGAGGTCACCTATCGGGACCTCTCCGCCGATCCGATCCCGCACTTCGACGCCGACGGCGGGCTCGCGCAGAGGCTGCCGGCCGACCAGCACAGCCCGGCCCAAGCGCGCGTGTGGGCCCTGACCCGCGAGCTCGTCGAGGAGGTGCGTCGCGCGGACGTGATCCTGCTCGGGCTGCCGGTCTACAACTTCGGTGCTCCGAGCACCGTCAAGGCCTGGGTCGACCATCTGATCGCGCCCGGCCTCTCGGTCGACCCCGAGACCCAGCAGGGCCTGCTCGGGGGACGCGACCTGATCGTGCTCGCCTCGCGCGGCGGCGGCTACGCGCCGGGCACCCCGCGCGAGGGCTGGGACCACGCCGAGGCGTGGCTCCCGCACGGGCTCAGCATGACCGGACTCGAGCCGCGATTCATCACCGCCGAGCTCACCCTCGCCGACGTCAACCCCGCGATGGCCGAGCTGCGCGGGCTCGCCGCCGAGAGCCTGGCGGCCGCCGAGCGCGCGGTCGACGAGCTGTGGGCGGTGGCGGTGGTGTGACGCCATGCCGCGGCGGCCCGCCGATGAGATCGGCCACGCCGCCGCGTCTGAGGAGCAGCGGCGCACGTCGCCCCACCGACCCGAGGAGCCGACCGTGAGCACCGAAGAGACCCGCAACGACGCGTTGCAGCGACTGACGCCGCTGGTCGGCGTCTGGGCGATCGAGGTCCCGGACTTCCCGCCGCTTCCGCCCGAGCTGGCGGAGCAGGCGCGGATGACGGTCGAGTGGACGCTCGGCGGGGCGTACCTGCTGCAGCGGTCGAGCGTCCCCGTCCCGAAGGCGCCCGACGGGCACTGCCTGATCGCCGCCCACGACGACGCCGACGGCTACACCCAGCACTACTTCGATTCGCGCGGCGTGACCCGGGTCTACGCCATGACCTTCGACGGTCGACGCTGGACGCTCGAACGCCACGCCCCGGACTTCACGCCGCTGTCGTTCCACCAGCGATTCACCGGCACGCTCGTCGACGACGACCGGATCGACGGCCGCTGGGAGACCTCGCCGGACGGTGAGAACTGGGCGCGGGACTTCGACCTGACCTACCGTCGCGTGGGCTGACACCCGAGGGCCGGTTAGGTGCCGCCCGTAGACTTGTTCGGTGCAACAACTCACCATCGGTGTCGTGGCAACCTCCCGCAAGGAGGACGAGCATCGGCTGGCGATCCACCCCGCGCACGTCGCGCGCATCGACTCGAGGCTCCGTCCGCGGGTCTTCCTGGAGCACGGCTACGGCGAGCGATTCGGCCACTCCGACGCCGAGCTGACGCCGTTGGTCGGCGGCATGCGGACCCGCGAGGAGCTGTTCGCCGAGTGCGACATCCTGCTGCTGCCCAAGCCGCTGACCGCCGACCTCGAGGCGCTCGGGCCGGGGCAGATCATGTGGGGCTGGCCGCACTGCGTGCAGGACACGGCGCTGACCCAGGCCGCCGTCGACAACGGCCTCACGCTGATCGCCTGGGAGGCGATGAACCACTGGACCAAGGACGGCGCGTTCAGCGTGCACGTCTTCCACAAGAACAACGAGCTGGCCGGCTACTGCTCGGTGCTCCACGCGTTGCAGCTGCGTGGGATGACCGGCGACTACGGCCGCCGGCTGCGGGCCGCCGTGATCAGCTTCGGCGCGACCGCCCGTGGTGCGGTCCGCGGCCTGTCGGCGTTGGGCGTCAGCGACGTCACGGTGTTCACCCAGCGCAACGTCCAGGCCGTCGCGTCGCCGTTCGCGTCGGTGCGGATGCAGCACTTCGCCCGCGACGCCGAGCGCCCGAGCCACGCGCTGGCGCTGCTCGACGACGACGCCCGGCCGCTGGCCGAGAGCCTCGCGGAGTACGACATCGTGGTCAACTGCATCCTCCAGGACACCGACGAGCCGCTGATGTTCGCCGACAACGACGAGCTGCCGCTGTTCGCCCCGGGAACCGTCGTGATCGACGTCTCGTGCGACGAGGGGATGGGGTTCGAGTGGTCCCGGCCGACGTCGTTCGCCGAGCCGATGTACGTCGTCGGCGACGGGGTCCACACCTACGCGGTCGACCACAGCCCGACGCACCTCTGGAACTCCTCGACCTGGGAGAACAGCGAGGCGCTGCTGGAGTACCTGCCGACGGTGATGGCCGGACCCGACGCCTGGGACCGCAGCGAGACCGTGCGTCGCGCGATCGAGATCCGCGAGGGCGAGATCCTCAACCCGCGGATCCTCTCGTTCCAGGGCCGCGCCGCCGCGCACCCGCACGAGCGGGTCGCCGAGCGCGTGGCCTGAGGGCCGGCGGTCGCGCCGACCGGCGCCCGAAGCGGGCGGACGGCGCGACCACTACGTCCGATCGGAGGTCGTTGCCGATCGGTCCCCCGAGTAGAGTCGGAGCGGTCCGGAGTCCTCTCGCCGGTATCCCCTCCCCGTCTCAGCCATGGCCGCGAACAAGCCCCCCGAGGCTCCGCTCGGAGTCCCCACCGTCGTCGCGGAGCGCCTGCGCGCCCGCCGCGAGCAACGCGGCACCAGCGTTCGTGCGCTGGCCCGCGAGGTCGGGGTCTCGGCGAGCCTCGTGTCGCAGATCGAGAACGGCAAGGCCAACCCCTCCGTCGGCACGCTCTACGCGATCGTCTCGGCCCTGGAGATCTCGCTCGACGAGCTGTTCGCCGACACCGAGCGCTCGGGCGGCGACCTCGGGATCCCCCACGCCAACGTGATCCTGCGCCAGGACGACCGCCCGAGCATCAGCCTGGCGAGCGGCGTGCACTGGGACCGTCTGACCCCGACCGCCGAAGCCGACGTCGACTTCCTCTACGTCACCTACGACGTCGGCGGCGCCTCGTGCCCCGCCGACGCCCTGATGCGGCACAACGGCCGCGAGTACGGCCTGGTGCTGAGCGGCCGGCTCGGGGCCACCGTCGGCTTCGACACCTACGAGCTCGAGCCGGGCGACTCGATCGTCCTGCCCTCGACGACCCCCCACCGGTTCTGGACGATCGGCGACGAGCCGACCACCGTGGTCTGGACCGTCGTCGGTCGCACCGGCGACACGCGCGCGGTCTTCGAGGACTGATCGTCCGGGCGCCTCCCGGGCGAGACGCCGAACACCCTCCGATCGGACGGTGCCCGTCGGGCGCCGGACCGCGATGCTGTGGCCGCGAGGGCGGAGACCCGCGACGCTCGTCGTCGGCCGTCGACCGCCGGTACCCACCGAGGAGAGAGATCCATGTCCGTAGACGTCCCGCCTTCGAGCCGCCGCTTCGAGGACCGCGTCGTGGTGATCGTCGGCGCCGCCCGCGGCGTCGGCCTGGCGACCGCGCAGGCGTTCGCGCGTGAGGGCGCCCGGCTCTCGCTCGCGGACATCGACCCCGCGATCGAGCAGGTCGCCGACCAGCTCGACGGGATCGCGCCCGAGCGGCTGCTTGCCCAGCGACTCGACATCACCGATCTGGGCCAGTGCCGGGCGTTCGCGGACGCGACCGTCGCCACCCACGGCCGGATCGACGTGCTCGCCGTCGTCTCGGGCGTGCTGCAGGAGGCCCAGAAGATCGCCGAGCTGCCGATCGAGGAGTTCGACCGCGTGCTGGCCGTCAACGCCAAGGGTCCGCTGCACATGGCCCAGGCCGTGCTGCCGCAGATGCGCGAGCAGCAGTCGGGCCGGATCGTCAACGTCGCGTCGTGGTTCGCCTACAACGGCCACGCCTACTTCGGCGCCTACTGCGCGTCGAAGTTCGCCGTCCGCGCGATCACCCAGGCGATCGCCGAGGAGGAGGCCGAGAACGGGATCACCGCCAACTGCGTGTCCCCCGGCAACGTCGACACCGAGATGCACCGCCGCGCCCTCCGCGAGGAGGCCGAGAAGCGCGGGATCACCACCCAGGAGATGCAGGACATCGAGTGGGCGAAGATCCCGCTCGGCCACGCCTGCCCGCCGGAGGACATCGCCGACGCGATCGTCTTCCTCGGCTCCGACCAGTCGCGCTACATGACCGGAGCGTCGTTGGACGTCAACGGCGGAGTGCTGCTGCGCTGATCGTCAGACGCGGCCGGGCTCGGTAGCCCGGCCGCATCCGGAGGTCAATGAAAGACCATGCCGCCATCCACATTCAGGGACTGGCCCGTCATGTAGTCCGAGTCGCTCGACGCCAGGAAGAGCGCGATCCCGGTCAGGTCGTCGGCGCTGGACAGCCGGCCGAGCACGATCCCGGCGCCGAAGCCCTCGAGCGCCTCGCCCGGGGCCTTCGTCTCGCCGATCTCGATGAACTCGCCGTCGAGCTGCTTCCACAGCTCGGTGGTGACCACGCCGGGGCAGAACGCGTTGACGGTGATCCCGTCGCCGCCGAGCGCGTTGGCCGCGGCCTGGGTCAGGCCGACGACCGCGAACTTGCTGGCCGAGTAGGCGGCGAACAGCGGGAACCCGCTCTTGCCGGCGATCGACGCGGTGTTGACGATCTTGCCGCCGCCGCCCTGGCGCTTGAACTGCTCGGCCGCCTCCTGGGTGCCGATCAGCACGCCGCGGGCGTTGACGGCCATGATCCGGTCGAAGTCCTCCTCGCTCGTGTCGAGGAACCGCACGGTCTTCGAGATCCCGGCGTTGTTGAAGAGGACATCGAGCCGTCCGAAGCGCTCGGCCGTCGCGGCGATCGCCGCCCGGAAGCTCGCGCGGTCGGTGACGTCGACCGCGACGCCGTGGGCGCGTTCGCCGATCTCCGCGGCCGCGGCCTGCGCGCTCGCCTCGTCGATGTCGGCGATCACGACGTTGGCGCCCTCTGCGGCGAGCCGCGTGGCGATCGCCTTGCCGATGCCCCGGCCCGCGCCGGTGATCAGCGCGGTCTTCTCGTCGAGCTTTCCCATTGCTGCTCCTCGTTCGTGTTCGTGTGGGTGCGACGGCCGGCCGGTGGGCCGATCACCGTCGCACCGCGTCCTGTCCTGCGCTGCTCGCCGGCCGCGGTGGCTGGGCCTCGAGGGCCGCTCGCTACCGCGGGTCGACGAGGATCTTCGTGTGGGCGCCGGCCGGGTCGGCCAGCACCTCGAAGCCCCCGGAGACGACCTCGTCGAGGCCGACGCGGTCGCTGACGGCGCGCTCGACCGGGAACCGGCCGCTGGCGATCTGGGCCATGATCCGCGGCCATTCGTGGACGTCGTAGGCCCAGACCCCGACGAGCGAGATCTCGCGCTCGGCGAGGCGCATCGGGTCGATCGCAGCGTCCTTGACGTGCAGTCCGACCTGGGCGACGGTGCCGCGGGTCCGGACCGACGAGATCGCGGTCTGCAGCGCGGGCTCGCTGCCCGAGCACTCCAGCACGACGTCGACGCCCAGCCCGTCGGTGGCGTCGTGCAGCGCGGCCGCGACGTCCTCCGATCCGGGGTCGAGGATCGCGGTCGCGCCGAGCGGGGCGGCGCGCTCGCGGCGCTTGGCGTTCGGCTCGGCCAGGTAGACCTGGCCGGCGCCCGCGGCGTAGGCGGCGAGCACGCTGAGCGCGCCGATCGGCCCGGCACCGGTGACCAGCACCGTGTCCCCGGGCGCGACGTTGCCGCGCTGCGCGCCGTAGGCGGCGACGGCGGCGGGCTCGATCAGCGCGCCCTGCTCGTCGGTGACGCCGTCGGGCAGCTTCCACGCCTGGTAGTCGTGGACGACCGCGCGGCGGGCGAAGCCGCCCCACGTGTCGCTGAGGCCGAAGCAGCCCATCCGCACGCAGAGGTGGTTCATCCCCCGCACGCAGAACGCGCAGCTGCCGCAGTAGGTCAGCGGCATGATCGACACGCGGTCGCCGGCCGCCAGGCCCTCGACGGCGTCGCCGGTCGCGACGACCTCGGCCGAGAGCTCGTGGCCGAGGATCTGCGGCAGGGTCGCCCCGGTCAGCGGGTGCGCGCCCTTCGGCGTGACGATCGGGCCGGCGATGTACTCGTGCAGGTCGGTCCCGCAGATCCCGCACCAGCGCGGCTCGATCAGGACCTGCTTGTCCCCGAGCTCGCCCTCGGGCTCGGGGACGTCGTCGATCCGGATGTCCCGGACGCCGTGGAAGCGTGCTGCGCGCATCGTGCTCTCTCCTCTACTCGCCCGCCGCCGTCGGCGGGCTCTGGACATGATCTTCGTGGGTGGAACCGCCCGTGCCCAGGGCAGCCGTCTCGCGGTCGCGGAGCATCAGGCGATCCTGCGGCGACGCTGGACCTGGGTGTAGAGGCCGGCGGCGGTCAGGGCGAGCAGTCCGACGGCCCAGTACTGCCACGCCTGGGACAGCCCGAGGAACGTCGTCGCGTTGGTGATCTGCTGGATCAGGAACGCCCCGAGCAGCACGCCGATGAACGAGCCGCGCCCGCCGAACAGGCTGGCGCCGCCGAGCACCACCGCGGTGATCGCGGTCAGGGTGTAGGACGTGCCCTGCGACGCGTCGCCGATGCCGAGCTGCGCGATCAGCAGGATCGCCGCGAGGAACGTCATCAGCGAGGCGCCCACGTAGGCCAGCACCACGGTCCGCCGGACCGGGACGCCGACCGCGTGGGCGGCGTCCTCGCGCGAGCCCGCGGCCCGCAGTCGCAGTCCCCAGCGGGCGCGCCGCAGGCCGCGCTCCATCACGATCGCGACGACCACCGCCAGCAGGAAGGCGACGGGGATCCCGCCGATCTTCGCCTGGATCACCGAGACGACGTCGGCGCTGATGTAGCCGCCCTGCTCGGGACGCAATAGCTGGGCGACGCCCTGGAGCGCGATGTAGGTGGCGAGCGTGGCGGCGATCGGCGTGAAGCCGCCGAAGCGGACGAGCCCGCCGTTGGCGAGTCCGACGATCACCGCGATCGCGGCCATCAGCGCGAGCCCGAGCAGGACGCCGCCGGGTCCCTTGCCGTCGACGAAGAAGAACGACGCGACGACCGCCAGCAGTCCCGCCAACGGGCCGACCGAGAGGTCGATCCCGCCGGTCATCACCACCAGCAGCTGGCCGTAGCTGATGAACACCAGCACCGACAGCAGCGTGAGCATCGACGTCACGTTGAACGTCGACAGCACCAGCGCGTTCTCGCTGTAGGTGTAGATCCCCAGCACCAGGATCACCGCGATCAGGATCGCGGCCGGGCCGTAGTCGGTGCCGGCGAAGCGGCGCAGCGCCGTCAGCACGCGCGAGCGGGGCGGCTCGTCGTCCTCGCGCCGGACCGCGGTCGCGGTCACGATCGCCCGCGCCATCCGCTCCTCGGTGACGTCGTCCCCGGCGAGCTCGCTGACCGCGTGCCCGCGGGAGAAGACGACGATCCGGTCGCAGAGGCCCTCGAGCTCGAGGCTGTCGGACGAGACGACCAGCACGGGGATCCCGCGGGCCGCGGCCTCACGGAGGATCCGGTAGATCTCGATCCGCGCCCCGGCGTCGACGCCCTGGGTCGGCTCCTCGGCGAGGATCAGCCGCGGCTCGGAGAGCATCGCCCGGGCCAGCACGACCTTCTGCTGGTTGCCGCCGGAGAGCGACGAGACCGGGGTCTCGAGCGAGGCCGTGCGGATGCTCAGCGCGTCGCGCTGCGCGGCGACCGCCTCGCGCTCGAGACCCGAGCGCATGATCCCGCCGCGGGCGTAACGCCCGAGCGACGAGAGGCTCGCGTTCTCCCGCACCGAGAGGTTGAGCATCAGCCCCTCGTTGTGCCGGTCCGACGGCAGGTAGGCGATACCGGCCGCGCGCGAGCGGCGCTCGCTGCCCAACCGCAGCGTCTCGCCGTTGAGGCGGACGACCCCCTGGGCCCGCTCGAGGCCGGCGAGCGCGCGCAGGACCTCGGTCTGGCCGTTGCCGGCGATCCCGGCCAGGCCGACGATCTCGCCCGGGGCGATCCGCAGCGCGACGTCGCTGAACGCGTCGCCGCCGAGACCCTCGATCTCGAGCACGGGATCGCCGGTCGCGTCGGCGGGGCGCTTGTCGGGGAAGGTGGTGTCGATCGAGCGGCCGACGATCAGCTCGAGGATCCGGTCGTCGCTCAGCTCGGCCATCGGGCCCGCGCCGCGGACCCGGCCGTCGCGCATCACCGTCGCGCGGTCGGCGATCGCCCGGACCTCGGGCAGCCGGTGGGAGATGTAGATGATCGCCGTGCCCTGCGCGGCGATCTGGCGGACGAGCTCGAGCAGGCGCTCGGCGGCGTCGCGGCCGAGCGGTGCGGTCGGCTCGTCGAGCACCAGCACCTTCGGCTCGAGCGCCAGGCCCTTGGCCAGCTCGACCAGCTGGCGCTGGGCGACGTTGAGGTGCTCGACCCGCTCGTCGAGGTCGGCCACGCTGCCCGCGCGGTCGAGGTACGTGCGCATCCGCTCGCGGGCGCTCCGGCCCCCGCCGCCGAGGCGGTCGGGCAGCGCGACCGCCATGTTCTCCGCGACGGTCAGGTCCGGCATCAGCGCCGGGTGCTGGCGGACGATCGCCAGTCCCGCGTCCTGCGACGCGAGCGGCGAGCCGAGCTCCAGCGGCGCGCCGTCGACCTCGATCGTTCCCTCGTCGGGCACGATCGAGCCGGCGGCGACGTTCATCAGCGTCGACTTGCCGGCGCCGTTCTCGCCGAGCAGGGCGTGGATCTCGCCGGGGGCGACCTCGAGCGACACGTCGCCGATCGCCTGGACGGCGCCGAAGCGCTTGCTGACCGACCGGATCCGCAGGACGGCGGTCCGGGCGTGGGCGTCGGGACGGTCGATCGTCCCCGACGTGGTGGTTCGATTGCTCACGTGGTCTCCTCGGCGTGACGGGGCGGCGTCTGCCGCCCCGTCGTTCGTCGGCTCGCGGCTACTTGAAGAGCGCCGTCAGCTCGGCCTTGTCGAGGCCGGCCGAGAGGATCGCGTCATCGGGCAGCGACGTATCGCACTCCGGCTTCTTCGGATCGCCCGACACCGAGTCCTCGGCGGTCTCGTTCTTGACGTTCAGCGGCTCGGGCGGGGTGCCGTCCGCGGCCTTCGCCACCGCCGCCTGGATCGCGGTCTTGACCATCCAGTTCTGCGACGAGTTGGTGTAGAGCTCGAAGTCCGGGTTGTCGGGCTGGAGCTTCTTCCACTCGCACGCGAGCTGGTTGGAGTCCTCGGTCGCGATCGGCGGGATCTTGCGGCCGGCCTGCTTGAACGCCGGCAGCGCGCTGACCATCGCCGCGCCGTAGTCGGCGGCGATCGCGTCGATCTCGGGGAACTTGGCCAGCGCCGCGGTCACGACCTGCTGGGTCTTGGCCGGATCCCAGTCGGTGACGTTGAACGGCTGCTGACCGACCAGCTCGAAGCCCCCGGCCTCGTCGAGCACCTGCTTGAGGCCCGAGAGCCGGTCGAGGCTCTGCTGGACCCCCGCCGGGCCGCCGAGGTAGAGGATCTTGCCGCCGTCGGGCAGCAGCTTGGTCAGCCACTCGCCCCACAGCACGCCGTACTGGTCGGAATCGGTGCCGACGTAGGCCGTGTAGTCCGTGCCCTCCTTGCCGCCGGGCGGCGAGCGGTACGGCACGACGGTCGCTCCGGCCTGGACGGCACTGCGCATCGCCGGGAGCAGCGCCTTGCCGGCGTCGGGGAAGACCACCATCGCGTTGACGCCCTGCGCGACGAGCCCCTGGATGTCGGAGATCGCCTTCTGGGTGTCGCCCTGGCCGTCGGTGTAGACGAGCTCGGAGACGTTCGGGCACTTCGCGGCCTCGAGCTCGGCGATCCGCCGGGTGATCCGGCGCCAGGTGTCGGCGCCGTTGCCGTCGGACAGCGAGACCTTCACGTCCTTGGTGCCGCACCACGCCGGAACGTCGGCGTTGTTGGCCGCCGCGGTGGTGGCGCCGTCGCTGCCGCCGTCGTCGTCACTGCCGCCGCAGGCGGCCAGCACGGTGACGGCGAGCGCCGCGGTGGTTCCCGCGACGAGTCGTCGCCACGGTCGAAACGATGTATCCATCCTGCTCTCCCTCGTTTGGTTGATCGCAGCTCGGGCACGGGCCATCGAGGCCCCCGGCGAGCGAGTCCTGCTGGGGTCGTGTGGGAAGGACGGCGCCGGTCGGGAGCCGTCCGGTGCGTCAGCCGGACGCGGGCGCGGCGCGCTGGCCGGCTCCGCCGAACCGTCGTCGCACCGCGGCCCAGTCCACGCTGTAGATCGCGATGCCGACGGCGAGCGCGACGGCCTGGACCAGGTGCTGGACGGCGCTGCTGGCCCCGGTCGTCAGCACGAACTGGTCGAGCTGCGTGAGGAACAGCGCCGCGATCGCGGTGGCCGTGACGTTGCCGACGCCGCCGAGCAGCGAGGTCCCGCCGAGCACGACGGCCGCGACCGTCGGCAGCAGGTAGGCGTCGCCGGAGGTGATGCTCGGCCGGGTCACGATGCCCGCGAGCAGGATCGCGGCGACCGCGTAGAGCAGCGCCGCCCCGACGTAGGCCGCGACCTGGAGCCGACGCGGCTCGATCCCGGCGGCGCGGGCGGTGGCCGCGCTCGCGCCGACCGCCTCGTAGCGACGGCCGACCGGCGTCCGCTTGATCAGGAACCCGACCGCGAGCATCACGAGGACCGCGATCACGATCGTGGTCGGGATCCCCAGCACGTGGCCGTTGGCGAAGCCCTGCAGCGCCCCGGTCGTGGTCGTCGGCGAACCGCTGGTGATCTGCATGATCACCCCGAGCAGCAGGGCGTTGACCCCGAGCGTGGTGACGATCGGCGTGATCCCCAGGCGCGTGACCAGCAGGCCGGTCAGCAGGCCGATCCCGGCCGCCACGACGAGCGCCAGCACGATCGCCCCGAAGAGCCTGCCGTCGTCGCCGTTCGGGCCGTTGGTGACCAGCACCACGACGAGCGACATGATCCCCGGGACCGACAGGTCGATCCCTCGCTGCTGGATCACGAGCGTCTGGCCCATCGCGGCGATCGCGAGCACCGCGGCGAACGGCAGCATGCCCTCGAGCACGCTGCCGCGGACGCTGTCGGGCTGCAGCAGCAGGCTGACCAGGAAGATGCCGACGGTCGCGACGGCGATCGCCGTCCAGGCGGGTCGGGTCGCGCCGAAGCGGCGGTTCCGGGCCGGCGGCGCGGTGGGCGTTCCGGTGGTCGTCGTGGGGTCGTTCATCACGTGGGCTCCGACGTTCGGGGCGGTACGGCGCCCGCCGCGCTGGCACGGCGGCGGGTCATCGTGCGAGCAGGCTAGATCGCGTCGTGGGCTCCGGCATCCTCCGAACGGAGGTAGTCTCGAACGCCCGTGCGGACCGGCCGGGCGCGGCTCGCCGCCGCGCTCAGGACAGCGTCCACCCGCCATCGACGAGGACCGGGGTGCCGTGGACGAACGACGCCTCGTCGCTCGCCAGGAAGAGCGCGACCGCGGCGACCTCGCCGGGGTCGCCCCAACGACCCGCGGGCGTTGCCGCGATCGCCCGGTCGACGTGGGCGTTGGCCTGGTCGGGGGTCCGCAGCTCGGTCGTCATCCCGGTCGCGACGGCGCCCGGGCAGACCGCGTTGACCCGCACCCCGTGCGGGCCGTAGTCGAAGGCCAGCTGCCGCGTGAGACCGAGCAGCGCGTGCTTCGACGCGGTGTAGGCCGCCCCGCCGCCGCCGGCCACGTAGGCGGCGATCGAGCAGGTGTTGACGATCGCCCCCTTGCCCTGCGCGACCATCACCGGCGCGACGGCGCGGGACAGCAGGAACGGCCCGTCGAGGTTGACCCCGAGGATCCGCCGCCAGAGCTCCCACGAGGTCTCGTGGGCCGGCGCGTAGTCGTCGAGCACGCCGGCGTTGTTGCAGAGCACGTCGATCCGGCCGCGCGCGGCCGTCGCCGCGACGAGCGCCTCGACCGCGTCGGGGTCGGAGACGTCGATCACCTCGGGCCGGATCGTGCCCGGCGCCGACGCCGCGACCCGCGCGAGCGCGTCGCCGTCGATGTCGAGCCCGACGACCTCGGCGCCCTCGGCGGCGAACCGCAGCGCCATCGCCGCGCCCATCCCCGATCCGGCCCCGGTCACGATCGCCACCTGGCCCGCGAACCGCTGTCCCTGTCGTGCTTCATCGGTCATGGACCGACCCTAGGTCGACCGCTTCGGCCGTCACCACCGCCGATCGGAGGTGCTGACGGCCGGCCGTCGTCACGCGTCGAGCAACGACCGGACCGCGTCGGTCACGGCCTGCGCGTCGGGCAGCGCCGCGGCCTCCAGCGGCGGGCTGTAGGGCAAGGGAGCGGCGACGGCCCCGAGCCGGCGGATCGGTCCCTCGACGTCGTAGAGCAGCTGCTCCGTCAACCGCATCGCGATCTCCGCGCCGGGACCGAAGTCGCCGACCGCCTCGTGGACGACCAGCGCCCGTCCGGTCCGCCGCACGCTCTCGACCACGGTCTCGACGTCCCAGGGCGCCAGCGTGCGGAGATCGAGCAGCTCGACCGAGACGTCCGCGAGTCCGTCGTCGCAGGCCGCGGCGACCTCGCCGACCATCCGGCCCCAGCTGATCACGGTGACGTCGTCGCCGGGCCGGACGATCCGAGCCTTGCCGGGCGGCAGCGGCTCCCACGGTCCGGGGTCCGGTCGCCGGTTGTAGAGCCGCCGGTTCTCGACGAACAGCACCGGGCCGTCGTCGCGGATCGCGGCGCGCAGCAGGTCGTCGACGTCGCGCGGATCGGACGGCACGAAGACCTTCAGCCCGGGGATGTGCGCGAAGACGCCCTCGAGGCTCTGCGAGTGCTGCGCCCCGCTGCTGCGCCCGCCGCCGGTCTGGGTGCGGAAGACGATCGGGATCGTGACCCCGCCGCCGGTCATGTACCGCAGCTTCGCCGCCTGGTTGACGATCGGGTCCAGGCAGACGCTGACGAAGTCCATGTACATGATCTCGACGACCGGTCGCAGGCCCGCCATCGCCGCGCCGACGGCGGCGCCGACCACGCCGGCCTCGGCGATCGGGGTGTCGAGCACGCGCTCGGGACCGAACCGGTCGTAGAGCCCGCGGGTGGCGCCGAACACGCCGCCGCCCGCCCCCACGTCGATCCCGATCAGGACGACCGACGCGTCGGCGTCCATCTCGGCGGTCAGCGCCGAGCGGACGCCGGCGATGTACTTCTGGCCCTCAGGCATGGACGTTCTCCAGGACGGTCGCGGGATCGGGGTAGGGCGCGGCCAGGCCGTGCTCGACCGCAGCGTCCATCTCGGTCGCCGCCTCGTCGACGATCCGCTGGGCCGCGTCGTCGTGGCCGGCGGACTCGAGGGTGCGCCGGGCCCGGACGATCGGGTCGCGCTCCTGCCAGTCGGCGAACTCCTGCTCGTCGCGATAGGGGACGGCGTCACCCTCGTAGTGCCCGTGGATCCGGTAGGTCATCGCCTCGATCAGCACCGGGCCCTCGCCCGCGCGGCAGGCGGCGACCGCCGATCCGGCGGCCGTGCGGACGGCCTCGACGTCGTTGCCGTCGATCCGCTCGGCGTGGCGCATGCCGTAGCCGAGCGCGCGGTCGACCAGCGAGGCGCCGCGCCACATCGCCTCGGTGTCGGTGAACTCCGCGAACCGGTTGTTCTCGATCATCACGATCACCGGCAGCTCCCAGAGCACGGCCAGGGTGACCGCCTCGTGGAACGCCCCGGAGTGCACCGTGCCCTCGCCGGCGAACGCGACCGCGACCTCGTCCGTCCCGCGGAGCTTGGCGGCCAGCCCGGCCCCGACCGCGAGCGGCAGGCCCGCGGCGACGATCCCGTTGGCGCCGAGGATCCCCAGCCGCGGATCGGCGATGTGCATCGATCCGCCGCGGCCCCGGCAGGTGCCGGTCTCGCGACCGAACAGCTCGGCCATCATCGCGTCGGCGTCCGCGCCTTTGGCCAGGCAGTGGCCGTGACCGCGGTGCGTCGTGGTGATCTTGTCGTCCCGCGTCAGGTGCGCGCAGACTCCGGCGGCCACCGCCTCCTGGCCGATCGAGACGTGCACGAACCCGGGGATCTCCCCTTCGCGGAAGCGCCGCGCGACGCGTTCCTCGAACGCGCGGATCCGCGCCATCGTGCGCAGATCCGCGAGCAGATCGTCGTGGTTCTCCGGGCTCATGCGGACCTCGTGTCTTCGGGGTGCTCGCGACGCAGCTCGTCGCGCAGGCGGAACTTCTGGACCTTGCCGCTGGCGGTCTTCGGCAGCTCGGGCCGCAGCCGCAGCCGCTCGGGCAGCTTCTGGTTGGCGACGCCGCGGGACCGCAGGAAGCCCGTCAGGTCGGGCAGCTCGAGCTCGTCCGAGCCGACCACGAAGGCGCACGCGCGCTCGCCGAGCACCGGATCGGGATAGCCGACGACCGCGACCTCGGAGACGTCGGGATGCTCGATCAGCAGGTCCTCGATCTCCTTCGCGCTGAGGTTCTCGCCGCCGCGGACGATGATGTCCTTGCTGCGGCCGGCGATCCGCAGCGCGCCGTCGTCGTCGATCGTCGCCAGGTCGCCGGTGCGGAACCAGCCGTCGGCGGTGAACGCTGCGGCGTCGAGCGCCGGGTCGAGGTAGCCCGCGAACAGGTCGGGACCGCGGACCTCCAGCCGACCGGGGCCGGGGCCGGACCACGGATGACCGTCGTCGTCGACCAGCCGGATCCGCGACGGCCCGATCGGCCGCCCGTCGGTCTCGGCCCGCCGGTCGAGCGGCGCTTCCGGCGCGGACCCCGTGACGGTCGGGCACTCGGTCGAGCCGTAGACCCGGACCGCGGCCATCGACGTCCGCTCGGCCGCGGCCCGGATCAGCGCGGGCGGGATGTCCGCCCCGCCGCAGGCGAAGACCCGCATGCTCGACACGTCGCGACGGTCCAGGTCCTCGGCGTGGACCAGGCCGTGCAGGAACGGCGTCGCCCCGACGGTGAACGTGCAGCGCTCGCGCTCGATCAGGTCGAGCGCGGCCGGCACGCTCCAGACGTCGAGCAGCACGGACGGCGCCCCCAGCGCGAACGGCAGCTGCAGGCCGTAGAGCAACCCGGTGATGTGGGTGACCGGGGACGGCATCAGCACCACGTCGTCGCCGGTCACCGCGAACAGCCCGGCGACGCTCGCGCACTCGTAGACCAGGCTGTCGTGGGTGTGCAGCACGCCCTTCGGGCTGGCTTCGGTGCCGGAGGTGTAGAGCAGCAGCGCGGGCTCGTCGCCGCGGCGCTCGACCTCGGGAGCCGGATCGCCGGCGGCCTCCAGGGCCGCGTCCCACCCGACCGTGCCCGGCCCCGCCTCGCCGACCACGAGCACGTGCTCCAGGTCCGGCAGCGCGTCGCGCAGGCCGGCGACCAGCTCGCGGTGGTCGAAGCCGCGGAACCGGTCCGGGATCACCAGCACCCGCGAACGAGCCTGGGCGAGGATGAAGCCGAGCTCGCGGGCGCGGTAGATCGGCACGATCGGGTTGCTGATCGCCCCGATCCG
>JBAZOW010000001.1:0-37425 GCA_041648495.1 Patulibacter sp. | reverse complement strand
GCTTCAGTCCCGTGCTGACGGCGGGCACCGCCAACCCGTTCGCGGGCGGCTTCTCGCCGTTCTCGGTGACGGTGGCGCGGGCCGACGGCGACCAGGATCTCTCGCGGATCGGCGTCGAGCTGCCGTCGGGCCTGCTCGGGGCGCTGGGCAGCGTGCCGCTGTGCCCCGCGGCTGCTGCGGCGGCGGGGACGTGCGACGCGTCGTCCCGGGTCGGCGCGGTGACGGTCGCCGCGGGCACGGGCTCCGCGCCGTACGCGCTCGACGGCCAGGTGTTCCTGACCGGCCCGTACGGCGGGGCACCGTTCGGCCTGTCGATCGTCGTGCCGGCGAAGGCCGGTCCGTTCGACCTCGGCACGGTCGTGGTCCGGGCGCGGCTGAACGTCGACGCCAACGCCGCACGGGCGTCGGTGACGTCGGATCCGCTGCCGAAGATCGTGGGTGGAGTGCCGCTGCATCTGCAGCGCGTCCAGATCGCGATGGACCGGCCGGGCTTCATGTTCAACGCCACCAGCTGCCAGCCGATGCAGGTCAGCGGAGCGCTGTCGAGCGTCGCCGGCGCGGTCGCGCATCCGGCGGTGCGGTACCAGGCGCAGGGGTGCGATCGAGTGCCGTTGAAGCCGTCGCTGAAGATGGAGATCACCGGCGACGCCAAGCAGCTGGGGAAGAAGGGCGCGCCCGGGATCGAGGCCGAGTTGACGCTCGGGCCCGGACAGTCCGGGCTGCAGCAGGTCAAGGTGACGCTGCCGCCGAGCCTGGCGCTGAACACGACCAACTCGAACAAGCCCGGGGCGCTGTGCGAGCCGGCGCAGGCGGCGGCGCGGTCGTGCCCGGAGAGCACGCGGATCGGCTCGGCCGTGGTCGAGACCCCCGCGCTGCACGAGCCGCTGACGGGGCCGATCTACTTCGTGCGCGGTGAGCGGAGGGTCAACGGTCGCACGATCGCGACGTTGCCGGGGCTGTACATCAAGCTCGACGGCGAGGGCGTGCCGTTGGACCTGCGCGCGACGTCGTCGGTGACGGCGAAGCGGCCGCAGCTGCTGGAGGCGACGTTCAGCGACGTGCCCGACGCGCCCGTCAACCGGGTGCGGATCAGCCTGAAGTCGGGCGACGGCGCGGTGCTGCAGACGGCGAACGGCGTCTGCGCGCAGCAGAAGACGACCCGCGCGTCCTACGAGGGGCACACCGGGGGCAACCACGCCGCGGCGTTCCGGGCGACCGCTCCGGGCTGCCGCTTCGGGATCAGCAGCATCAGCAGCACCCGGAAGAGCGTGAGCGTCCGGGTGGCCGGGATCGGTGCGGGGACCCTGCGGGCGAGCGGCCGCGGACTGGCGACGACCACGCGCACGATCCGCGCGGCGGACACGGCGACGGTCTCGGCGCGGCTGAACCGCACCAGCGTCCGCGCGCTCGCGAGCGGCCGCAAGGTCGAGGTCCGGGTTCAGGTCCGCTTCGCGCCGAAGACGGGCCCGGCCAAGACGGTGACCCGCACGGTCACGGTCAAGCCGGCCAGGAAGTAGCGGGTCCGGGGAGGCGGCCGTCCGGTCGTCTCCCCGCCGTCCTTCGGAGTCCTGCGGCATCTCCGCCGAGCCCGCCGTAGACTCCGGTCCGATGCCCGAACTCGAGCACTTCCTGCCGCGCTACGCTGCCGAGCCGCCGCAGGAGACGGCGCCGTACGGTCGTTGGGCGGAGCGCCTCGGCGCCGCGTTCACCACCGCCGTCGGCGAGCTGGAACCCGATCCCGAGGAGCCGGCCGAGGCCGACGGGATCGGCGAGGTCGGCGAGCTGGTCTGGTACCCGGACCGCACCTGGCACGGCCGCACCTTCGTGCCGGTCAGCACCCGGACGACCACCCGCCTGGAGGCCTACGGCTACGTCCGCTACGTCCCGGCCGGTGACGAGCCCGGGTCGGAGCCGCGCGCGCTCGAGGGCGACGCCCAGGTCACCGGCGAGCTGGCCGAGCACAACCCCGACTGGAAGATCGACCTCTGCGAGTCGGTCGTCGGGTCGTGGCGCGGGGACGGCGACGTCGCCGCGATGACCCTGGTCTGGGGTCGCCCGCTGGTCTCCGGCGCCGCGCACGCCGTCGCCGAGCTGGACGGGATCGTCGTCGACCGCTGCCCGATCCGCGAGGGCCGCTTCACGCTGCTCGCGCCGGACGACTTCCACGGCGACACGCTCGAGGTCGCGGTGCTCACGGCCAACGGCGAGGAGCTCGCCCGCGAGTCGCTCTACGAGGACGACGAAGACCCCGAGGCGTGAGCGGCGGCCTCCACCGAGGGAGCAGGGCGGCGCTGCTGGTCGCGCTCGTGGTCGGCCTGACCGGCTGCGGTCTGCAGCCGAAGGGCTCGTACCCCGAGGACGATCCGCGCTCCGCCGTCCACCAGTTCCTCCGCGCGACCGTCGGCCAGAACAACGGCCAGCGGGCCTGTGCGTTGATGACCGAGGCGGCGCGGGAACGGATGGCCAGGAACGCCGCGTCCTGTCGGGACGCCATGAACCGGGCGATCGTGGCGCTGCCCGGAGCCCCGTCGACCGGCGAGGGCACCGGGCGGGCCGCCGAGGACGTCGAGCTCGAGGCCCGCGTCGACGGCGACCGCGCGACGGTCGAGGTCTTCCGCGGCAGGGGTCCGCGGATGACCTTCGAGGTCGTGCGCCTGTCCGAGGCGGAGCTGGCGGAGGACACCAAGGACTCTGACATGGCCGTCGGCACCGCTCCGGAGTCCGACTGGCGGATCGACGAGGGCGCCGAGCAGCTGGTCACCGAGACCAACCGCCCGGCGATCCCCAGCCCGACCCCCGATCCGCGCGGGTAGCGTCGCGTCGATGGCGAGCGAGCCGCGACCCCCGGTGACGATCCTCGGCCGCGGCCGGGTCGGGCGCTCGCTGGCGGGGGCCCTGGCCGACGCCGGGGTCGCGGTGACGGTGCGCTCCGCCCGCGAGGACGCGTCCTTCGCGGCGGGCTTCGCCGCCGACGAACTGGTGGTGCTGGCGGTTCCCGACGGGGCGATCGGCGCGGTGGCCGAGCGGGTGGCCGCCGCGATAGCGGACGCGAGCTCGGCGTCGGTTGCGCCGGCGAACGACTCTGGGGCCTCGGTGTCCGGCGAGTCGAACGTCCGGCGCCGCCCCGCGGTCGTCCACCTCAGCGGGGCCAGCGGCTTCGCGCCGCTACAGCCGCTGGCCGACGCGGGCTTCTCCGTCGGGATCGCGCACCCGTTCGCCGCGTTCCCCGAGGTGCGGTCCCCCGACGCGTTCCACGGGATCACCGTCGGGATCGCCGCGAGCACGCCGGTGCTCCTGGCTCGGCTGGAGGCCCTGGCGACCGCGGTCGGAGCGGTTCCGCGAGCCGTCGCCGCCGACGGCTGGACCGCCTACCACGCCGCCGCGGTGATGGCCTCGAACTACCTCGTCGTGCTGGCGGCCCAGGCCGCCGAGCTGCTGGCCGCGGCGGGCTTCGACCCGGACGGCGCGCGCGACACGCTGGTGCCGCTGATGCGGGGAACGTTGGACAACCTGGCCGCCGAAGGCGTCGACAATGCGCTGAGCGGGCCGTTGCGCCGGGGGGACGTTGGCACCGTCGAACGCCACCTGGAGTGGCTGGACGAGCACGCCCCGGATGTTGCGGCGGGGTACCGCGCGCTGGCGCGGCCGGGGATCGAGCTGGCGGTGGGGACGGGCTTGGACGCCGACGTCGCCGAGCGGCTGCGGCGCGCGGTCGGGTAGCGCGGCGCGCCCCGGTGGATCCGTGGGTACCGGCCCGGGCGGGTGTAGGGTCCACCGACTCACCCGCCGAGAGGATCCGCCGTGCCCCACCAACCATCTGTCGTTCGTCACCGCGCCGTCACGACCGTGACCGCCGCGCTGGTGGCGCTCGTCGGCCTCGCGCCCGCCGCGTCCGCGCAGACCGTCATCCCGCCCGCCGAGGCACCGTTCATCGTCCAGGGCAAGGCGTGCGTCGGCGAGCAGTGCCCGACCACGGCCCCGGGCCTCTCGCTCGACGTGACGCGCGGCGACACCCCGGGCGTACGCCTGGATCAGCCCGCGACGGGTGGGTTCGTCCCGCAGATCTGGGACGTCGCGGGCAACGAGGCGAACTTCTTCGTGCGGGATCTCACGGGTGGCAGCCTGCTGCCGTTCCGGATCCAGCCGGGATCGCCGACCAACAGCCTGACGCTGAAGGGCGGTCGCGTGGGCATCGGGACCTGGGAGCCGGCCTCCGCGCTGCACGTCGCCCGGACCGACGGCACCGCCGCGCTGCAGGTGAGCGAGTCCAACGGCACCGTGGCGAGCCGCACGCTGGCCACGCTGGAGAACAACGGCCCGGTCGCGTTGCAGCTGAGCGACGGGGCCGCCGACGTGGGCTGGACGATGGCGACGGCCGCCGACGGCACGGTCGCGCTGACCCCGACGGGGCCGGGCGTCCTGCCGAGCCTGGTGCTGTCGAGCTCCGGTACGGCCACGGCGCGGGCCGGCGTGGTGGCCGGCGGTGGTGTGACCGCCGGAGGGACCGTCCAGCAGACCGCGGACCCGGCGAGCCAGAGCGGGGTCACGCCGGTCGACGTCAACGCCGTCGCCGACGCGATCCGCACGCTGCCGATCGAGCGCTTCGGCCTCGCCAGCGACGGCGGTGCCGAGCACCTGGCGCCGAACGGCGCCGCGTTCCGCACCGCGTTCGGGTTGGGCGGCAGCGACGCCCGGATCGCCCCCGGTGACGTCGCGGCCGTGGCCCTGACCGGCGTCCAGGCGCTGCTCAGCGGCGAGGCCGGGGTCGACGTGGCCCCGTTGGCCGCGCGCGTCGACGCTGCTCAAGCGCTGCTCGCGGAGTTGGGCAAGCGGGTCGACGCCGCGGACGCCGTGGCGAGCGGAGCGACCAAGACGATCGAGCGGCAGGACGCTCGGGTCGGCGCGGCCGAGCAGGTCCAGCACGGTCACGAGCGGCGGATCCGCGAGCTGGAGCGTCAGGCGACGCTCGCCGACAGTCGATTCGAGCGGGGTAACCGCGTTCAGAAGGCGTTGCGCGGTCAGGTGTCCTCGTTGCGGAACGAGAACGCCCGGCTCGAGCAGCGGCTCGACGCGATCGAGGCCGCGATCGCGAAGCGTCGCTGAGCGCCCGGGAGCGTCGCGAAACAGACACGATGCTTGACGATTCGGCCCCGGAGGATGGACGCGACTGAACCGCAACACCGCTCTGCGACGGCATAGCGACGTCTTTACGCGGGGGGCCCTCCCCGCCGATAGCCATAAAAGCCTTGGCCAGTCGAGGCTTTAAAGGTCAGCATGGCGCGCGTGCCTGGTCCGCCGACACCTGCCGCCCGTCTTCTGGCGGCGTCGGTCGTACGGATCCGGGCCGAGCGCGAGTGGACGCAGGAGGACGTCGCCTTCGCGGCGGGACTCCCGACGGCGACCGTCAGTAAGATCGAGCGTTGTGCTCTGAGCCCGACGCTGCGCACGATCGAGAAGCTCGCCAAGGGCCTCGACGTGCACATCGGCGAGTTCTTCCCGCAGGACGGGGAGAGCTTGACGGCCTCGGGCACGCTCGACTAGTCGGCGACCGTCGCGGAAGGACGAGCGAGCCCCCGCACGGCCGCGGCGTCGCGCGCCTCAGGGCCGCGTGGCCGGGGGCAGTGGCCGCTCCGCGACCTCCGCGGCGTCGGCCGCCGGGACGCCGAACAGTCGCAGGACCCCCGCGGCGTGGTCGGTTCCGGCGCGGTCCGCGGGGATCGCGCCGTCGAGTACGCCCCGCATCACGCCGACCAGCGCACCCCCGGAGCCCACGAGCGCGACCGGTACCGAGGCGACGGTGAACCTTCCCGCGTCGAGGCCGGCCTGGAGGTCGCGGAAGGCGCGCTCGCCGAGGGCGCTCGAGAGCACGTTGTGCGAGAGGTCCAGCCGAACGAGCAGCCACGCCCAGATCGGGTCGTCCCCGGCCAACCGCACGAAGTAGCGGTGCGCGACCGCGACGACCTCGGCGGGGTCCTCGAGGTCCGCGGTCAGGGCGTCGACGGCCGAGCCGTGCTCCTCGACCGCCGTGGCGATGACGGCCGCGACGATCGCGTCCTTCGACGCGAAGTGGTTGTAGAACGACCCGAACCCGACGTCGGCCCGCTCGGTGATCTCGTTGATCCGCGTCGGCTCGAAGCCCTGCTCGGCGAAGAGCTCGCGGGCCGCGGCGACGAGCCGGGCCCGGGTGGCCTCACGGCGGCGTGACGTGCGGGTCGGGGTGGCCACGGGGGAGACCGTATCACTAGCGATCAAGAAATCAGAGTTGATGAACTCATCAGTTACGTGTACGCTCACGGCGACCTCGCCCCCGATCGAACGACGAGATCTTTCCCATGCGCCTGCGCACCACGCCCCTTGGCCCGATCGCCCTCGACCCCACCAGCGGCCGCTGGATCGCCGTCCGTTCCGCCGTCGAGGCCGGTGCGGCGGACCTCGGGGTACCCGCCGAGATCGACCTGCTCGGAGTGCTGGCGCTTCCCGCGGCGGAGCGCTCCGCGCTCGCCGAGCAGGTCGCGCGGGCCGCCGCGGAGTCCGAGTCCGTCGACCCGGCGACCGCCGGGCTGCCGTTCCCCGCTCGCTCGATGCGGGCCTTCATGGTCTTCCCCGGGCACCTCGAGCAGTCCGCCCGCGTCCTCGTCAAGCGGTTCTTCCCGCCGCCGATGGCGCGTGCCGTGGCCACCTACGAGCGGGTCACGCACCGCACGTTCCCGGCGCTGAAGCCGAACAAGGGCTTCTACGCCGCGCCGCCGATGTACGTCGGCAATCACGCGGCGATGCTCGGCGATCACGAGGACGTCTGGTGGCCCTCGTACACGGAGTTCCTCGACTTCGAGCTCGAGCTCGCCTGCGTGCTGGCCCGGCCGCTCAGCGACGCGACGCCGGAGCAGGCGCGGGCCGCGATCGGCGGCTGGTTCGTCCTCAACGACTGGAGCGCCCGCGACGTCCAGGCCGAGGACGTCCGCCACAGCGTCTTCGGGCCGGTCGTGAAGTCCAAGACGTTCGCCAACTCGATGGGCGCGGACGTCGTCACCGCCGACGAGCTGCCCGACTGGCGGACCGCGACGGGCCGGGTCCTCGTCGACGGCGAGCAGTGGTGCGCGGGCAACACCGCCGAGGCGCACTGGGACATCGGCGACATGCTGGCCCACGCGTCGAAGGGCGAGTACCTGGCGCCGGGCGACGTCTTCTCGACCGGGACGATGCCGGGCTGCTGCGGCCTCGAGCTCGATCGCTGGGTCCGGCGGGGCCAGACCGTGCGCCTGGAGATCGACGGGATCGGCGACCTGACCACGACGATCTCCGCCGACGCCACGCCCGAGACGGCCCTCGGCTCACGAACGGATGCCTGACCCCGTCGACTGCGACGTCCTGGTCGTCGGGGCCGGACCCGTCGGCGCGCTGCTGGCGTGCCTGCTGGGCGACCTCGGGGTCTCGGTCGTCGTGGTCGAGCAGGCCCAGGCCACCTACGACCTGCCGCGGGCCGCGGTGATCGACGACGAGGTCCTGCGGATCTTCCAGACCGTCGGCGTCGACGCCGAGGTCCTGGCGGCGTCGCAGGCGCAGCGCACGATCACGTACCGCACGGCGGCCGGCCGGCCGATCGAGATCCTGCGCCCGGATCACGGGCCCTTCGGTCACCCGCCGATGGTCTCGATCCACCAGCCGTCGATCGAACGGACCCTCGTCGCCCGGATCGGTGAGATCCCGCAGGTGGAGCTGCGGTGGGGCACCCGCGTCGAGGCGATCGACCGCGCCGCCGACCACGTCGACGCCTGGGTCCGCCCCGTCGCCGGCGGACGCCGCGAGCGGGTGCGGAGCCGATTCCTGGTCGGCTGCGAGGGAGCGGCCGGAGCCGTCCGCGCGCGGATCGGTGCGTCGTTCGCGGGGTCGACCTTCGCGCAGCGCTGGATCGTGATCGACGCGCTCGTCGACCGGCCGGTCGCCCACGCTCCGCATCCGCACTTCGTCGGCGACCCGCAACGGCCGACGGTCTCCCTGCCGATGTCGCCGGGCCGTCACCGCTGGGAGTTCATGCTGCACCCGGAGGAGGACCCCGAGCCGCTGCTGCGTCCCGCGAAGCTGCAGCAGCTGGTGCGTCCGTGGACCGACGGCGCCCCGGTCGAGATCGAGCGGGCGGTCGTCTACGCCTTCCACGCCCGTACCGCGTCCCGTTGGCGCCGCGGTCGCGTCTTCCTCGCCGGCGATGCGGCGCACGTGATGCCGCCGTTCGTCGGGCAGGGCTTCTCGTCGGGAGCTCGGGACGCGGGCAACCTGGCGTGGAAGCTCGCCGCCGTCCTCCGCGGGGCGCCCGATGCACTGCTGGACAGCTACGAGCAGGAACGTCGCCCGCACGTCGCGCAGATGCAGCGGATGGCGGTCCGCTGGGGCGGGGTGCTGCAGACGACCAGCCCGCGGACCGCCGCGGCGCGCGACCGGATCCTGCCCGCGCTCGAGCGGATCGGCGTCATGGAGTGGGTCCGCGAGAACGTCAAGCCGTTGCCGACCTATCCCTCCGGGGCGTTCGCCCGGCGGCCGCACCGCCTGCCGTTCCGGCGCGGGATCGGGGCGCTCTTCCCGCAGCCCCTGGTCTCGGAGCCCGCCGGGCCGCCGGTCCGCCTGGACGAGCTGCTCGGTCGCGGCTGGGGCCTGATCTCGGCCGACGAGCAGAGCGCGGCCGTCCTCGGCCGCGGGGTCGAACGGGTCCTCGTCCTCGGCCGTGACCTGGAGGACGTCGAGGGCGCGATCGGCGACTGGCTGGCGCGGCACCACGCGACGTGGGTGCTGCTGCGGCCCGACCGCTACGTCTTCGCGCTCGGCGGGCCGGCGGAAGCGCCGCGCGCGCTCGAAGCGCTGCGCACCCGCGTCGGCCCGTCGGCACCCGGTCGGGTCGCGACGCCCGCGGCGGTGGCGGCATGATCGCGCTGCTCGGCGCCACCGGTCGGATCGGCCGGCCGGTCGCCCACCTGCTGCACGAACGGGGCCTGCCGGTGCGCGCGCTCGTGCGCGATCCGGCGACCGCCGGGCTGCCCGTTCCGACCGTGGCGGCCGACCTGCGTGATCCGGCGTCGCTGCGGGCCGCGCTCCGCGGTTGCGAGCGGCTGTTCCTGCTGACGCCCCACGGCCGGGACCAGGATCTGCTGGAGGCGGCCGCGATCGACGCGGCGATCGCGGTGGGAGTCGCGGGGATCGTGAAGATCTCGGGCGGGGCGGCCTCCTTGTCCCCCAACGGACCGACCTCCACCGCGGTGGGCCACTGGCGCAGCGAAGGACGGATCGAGGACTCGGGCCTGGAGTTCGCGCACCTACGGCCGCCGTTCCTGATGCAGAACCTGCTGGAGCAGGTGGCCCCGGTGGCCCGGAAGACCGGAGTGGTGGTCGGGCCGTTCGCCGACGAGCCGATCGCGATGGTCGACGCCGAGGACGTCGCCGCGTGTGCCGTGGCGCTCCTGGCCGCACCGACCCTCGGCCGCGCCGGCTACACGATCACCGGCCCCCGCCCGGTCACGCACCGCGAGATCGCCCGGGCGCTGAACGCCCGGATCGTCCGGCTGCCGCTCGGCGTCACCGCCGCGGCGCTGCGCGCCCGCGGCGAGACCCCGTGGGCGATCGATCACGCGGTCCGGATGGCGGCGTTCCTGCGGTCCGGCGCCGCCGCCGCACCGACCGACGCCGTCCGCCGGCTCACCGGCCGTCCCGCCGTTCCGATCGAGCAGTTCCTGATCCGCCACGGGGAGGCGTTCTCGCGCCGCCGTTCCCGCCCCGTTCCCGTTCCCGTGCCGGCGCCTCCCTCGGCCCCCGCACGAGCCACCCGAGAGAGGTTCCGACCGTGATCACCCGTATCGGGCACATCGCCCTGCGCGTCCCCGACCTCGACCGCGCCGTCCAGTTCCAGCAGGACGTCGTCGGCATGGTCGAGAACGAGCGCGCCGCCGGCGTGTCGTACCTGACCTGCAACGAACGCCATCACGAGCTGATCCTGATCGAGGATCCGCTCCACCGCGGCTACGACCACATCGCGCTGGAGGTCGCCGACGCCGCCGATCTCGAAGGCCTCGGCCGGCGAGCGGTTGCGGCGGGCGGCACGCCCCTGGGCAAGGTCTACGACGGCGAGCCCGGCATCGATCGTGCGCTGAAGGTCCGCGGCCCCGAGGGTCACGTCTTCAAGCTGTTCGCGGGTATGCAGGTCGGCGCGGCGCCGCCGCCGGGCGACCGTCCGCTCAAGTTCGAGCACGTGTCGGTGAAGGTCCGCAACACCCGCCGGTTCGAGCGCTTCCTCGCGAACGGCCTCGGGATGCGCTTCTCCGACCGGATGGGCCCGTTGGCGAGCTGGTGGCACTGCGACCCGGACCACCACGGGATCGCCGTCGTCTGGGCGCCGAAGGCCGAGCTCTCGCACTACGCCTACGCCTGGCCCGATCTCAACGCGCTCGGGCGGGTCGCCGACCGGCTGCGCGCGACCCGCGGCCGCAAGCTGATCTGGGGGCCGAGCCGCCACGGCCCGGGCAACAACCACTTCGCGTACCACCTCGACCACGACGGCGCGATGATCGAGCACTGCTCCGAGCTGGTCCAGCTGACCGAGGACGGCGACTACGTGCCGCGCGCCTGGCCGATGGACCCCACGACGATCAACCAGTGGGGCGGCCCCCCGCCGCTGCGGTTCCTGCTGGCCGGCTTCCCGATCGCCCCGCCCGTCTCGGGCCGCCCGGAGTGGGCAATGCGCCCGACCCGGGGCGTGGAGCAGGTGGCGCCGTAGCCCGGGTCCTCGGGAACTCAGCGCTTCGCCGCCAGCGCCCCCGGCAAGAATCGAACTTGCGCACATGGTTTAGGAAACCAATGCTCTATCCACTGAGCTACGGGGGCGTGCGTCGGAAACCCTAGTGGCTTCTCGCGTTCCCGGCTGGGTCGCGGACATGCCACAACAGGGAACGCATGCGTGGGTGCCTCAACGATCGGTACGTGCGGGGACCGACCGGCGGGGAGGCGACGAGTTCGTGTCGCCGTCCGGGCTCGCCAGCTGTCGTTCGAGGGCGTTGAAGGCGTCGAGCAGCTCGGCGGCCTCGAACGCCCGGTTCCTCCGGCCGAGCGTCGTGGGGGAGAGCACCCGCGCCTCGACCAGACGCGGGATCGCGTCGTTGACGGCCTGGACGCTCCGGCCGGCGAGCATCGCCGCGCTCTTGACGGTGACGATCGGGGCCCCCGGGAGCAGTCCGATCACTCGCTCGACGGCGGATCCGCGTCGGATCGTCCCGAGTCTCTCCCGCCATGCCGCCTGGATCTCGGCGACGCGGTGCTCGTAGAGCTCGGCGTCGTGCACCGCGCGTCGACAGGCGCTTGCGAACAGGGCGACCCAGTCGTTCAGGGCGTCGATCGCCTCGGGGGCGTCCGGGCTTCCGAGATGACGGGTCCGCATGAGGCCGTTCACGTAATCGGTCGACCACGTCGCGAGCACCAGGGAGATCGGGGGCACCACTCGCGGCGCGAGGCCGCGCCTCCGAAGCACCACGTGGACGAGCGCGCGGCCCGTCCGGCCGTTGCCGTCCACGAACGGATGGATCGTCTCGAACTGCGCGTGGGCGATAGCGGCCTGTGCGATGGCGGGCAGTCGGTCCTGGTTCATGAACGTGCAGAGATCCTCCAGCAGATCCTGCACACGGTCTGGCGGGGGCGGAACGAAGACGGCACTGCACGGGTTGAAGTTGCTGCCGCCGATCCAGTTCTGCTCTTCGCGAACGGTCCCTCCGTGCGACTCCAGGTCGGTGCCGGTCACGAGCCGTCGGTGGACTTCCTGCAGGTCGGCGACTTCCAGGTCCCGGCCGTCGGTCAGCGTCTCGACGGCCCAGCGCATCGCATCGACGTTGTTGAGGATCTCGGTTGCGGTCACGTCCTGCTGCGGATCGTCGGTCTCCCGGGCCAGCTGGGCCTTGAGCAGGCGCCGTCCGCCGATCTGGAGGCCTTCGATCTTCGACGAGGCGACCGCCTCGGCGCGCAGGAGCAGCCGGGCGACGGCCTCGGAGTCGAGCAGCGCGGTCGACCGCTCGTTCAGCCGGTAGACGTCTCGTTCGGCATCGCCGACGTCGGCCGACGTCTCGCTGTTGAGCAGGAACTCTCGGTCGGCCAGGCGGTCCGGAAGGTACGCGTCGTAGGCGCACCCGCGGCGGGCCTTACGAGGGAGCCCTAGATCGAAGGTGGGCTCCCACGTAGCCTTGATCGTCCCCGCCATGTATTCAAGCTTAATCCAAAAGCTTGAATATGGGGCACGGATGTACTGCGGAGTCGCCGGAGCGACATCGAACCGGTGCTCGTCCGGCTCGGCGGGCCGGGTGCGAGGGACGGTGAACCGCGGCGGCGTCAGCGGCGATCCGCGGTCAGGTCCGCGGCGATCTCGCGCCCGGCGTCCCGCAGCTCGCCCAGAGTCGGAGCCTCGATCACGCGGTCGAGTCCGAGCTCACGGGCGCGGACCGCGGAGAGCCGTGTCCGGCCGACGACCGCGACGCACGGGACCCCGGCCCGGCCGGCCCGCCGCGCCACCTCGCCGACGGCCTTGTCGGCGAAGGTCTGCTCGTCGAGCCCGCCCTCGCCGGTCACGACCAGCGTGGCCTGCGCCAGCGGAGCGTCGAAACCGACCGCGTCGAGCACGTACGCCGCGCCGGGCAGCAACTCGGCCTCACGGAACGCCCAGAGTCCGCCGGCCAGGCCCCCCGCCGCTCCGGTCCGCGGCACACCCCGCGGATCGCGCGGGGCCCGGTCGGCCAGGGCATCGAGCCGCGCCTCGAGTCGGCGCACGGTCGCCGGGTCGGCGCCCTTTTGCGGCCCGAAGACGCGCGGGGCGTCCTCCCAGGGCGTCTCGACGTCGCAGACCACCGACAGCCGGACGTCGACCCCTCGACGGTCGAGCTCCTCGACCGCCCCGAGGCCGCCGTCGGTCGTCGCCGATCCGCCGACGCCGACGATCACGTGCTCGGCGCCCGCTTCGACCGCCGCCGCGATCAGCTCGCCGGTGCCGCGGGTCGACGCGGCGTAGGCGTCGCGGCGCTCGGGCGGGACCAGCGTCAGCCCGCTCGCCGCGGCCATCTCGACCACGGCGGTCCGCGGGTCGAGCAGTGCGAAGCAGGCGTCGACCGGATCGCCCAGCGGTCCCGACACGGTTTGCGGCACGACGGA
This sequence comes from Patulibacter sp., assembly GCA_041648495.1. Taxonomy (GTDB): domain Bacteria; phylum Actinomycetota; class Thermoleophilia; order Solirubrobacterales; family Solirubrobacteraceae; genus Patulibacter. The sequence continues at coordinate 24,261 of JBAZOW010000001.1, read as the reverse complement.
GCCCCGGCGGGCCGTCACCAACGCGTCGAGCGTGCCCTCGCCACCGTCGGCGATCGGCAGGACGATCGCTATGCCGCCCGCCTCCCGGACCCCGCCGGCGAGTGCGTCCGCCACCGCCGCGGCGGGGAACGTGCCCTTGAAGCTGTCCGGCGCGATCAGGACCGTCGGGGCGGGCATCGAGACGTGTTCGGGCTGGCGCGGGTCGGGTCGGGGCGGGCCCCGACCGCAGCCTCAGCTCGCCGGACGGTCCGGGTAGATCTCGTCGATCGTGGTCAGCGCCACGTACGGGGCGCCGCAGGCCGCGGTGATCCGGTCAGCGCCGCCGGCCAGCCGGTCGAGCACCGAGATCACGCCGACGATCGTCCGGCCCTCGGCCTGCAGCGCCTCGATCGCCTCGACGGTCGATCCGCCTGTGGTGACGATGTCCTCGACGACCACGCACCGGTCGTCGTCGGTCAGGAACGGCCCCTCGACCCGGCGCTGCAGGCCGTGGGCCTTGCTCGCCTTGCGGACGAAGAACGCCTTGCCGTCGAAGCCGCCCGCGAGGCCGGCGCAGGCGACCGGGTCGGCCCCCATCGTCATTCCGCCGATCGCGGTCCCGCCGAGCCGCTGGGCCTCGTCGGCAACCAACGCACCGAGCGCCTGGAAGCCGGCCGGCAGCAGGATCGCGCGCTTGGCGTCGACGTAGTAGGACGCCTGCTTGCCGCTGGTCAGCGTGACGTCGCCGATCACCAGCGCGTGCTTGCGCAGCTCGGCGACCAGGGTGGACTTCGGATCGGCGGTGGTGCTCATGGGTCGCCGCCGATCCTACGGTGCCGGCGGCCACGGGAGCGTGTCGACTTCTCCCGAGCTATCCCGGACAAGTCGACACGCTCCCGGTCGGCTCTGCCTGCCCGCCCGCGCCCCGCCGGCGCCCCGCCCGCGCCCCGCCCGCGGCTCAGTACGTGTCGACCCGCATCCCCATCGAGATCCAGTTGTAGATCGAGACCGCGTCGGCCATCGGCACGCGGAAGCAGCCGTGACTGGCGTTGTAGAGCGGGACCGACGGGTAGCCGTGGATCGCGTAGCCGCGGATGAAGTACGACGACTTGTACATCCCCTTGGCGTTCGTGCCGGGGTCGCGCATGTAGACCCGGTAGCTGCCGCGGATCGTCGGCGTCGCGCCCGCGCCGGGGGACGTGTGGTAGATCCGCTCGGGCTTGCCGTTGGCGCCGACGAGCACCAGCACCTGGCGGCCGATGTCGCCCTCGACGTGGCGGCCGTGCTTGGGGAACCGCACCCTGAAGGTCCCCTTGCCGGCGCGCGCCGCGCGGAAGACCGCCTCGTTGGCGACCGAGCTCCACTGCATCCCGGCGACCTTGCGGAAGGCGATCACGGCGCGCTGCGTGCGCGCGTCGAAGGTCCCGGGCTTGCCGATCACGTAGCCCTTCTTCCGCAGCAGCGACTGGAGGATCCGCACGGCCGGGCCGCGCTCGCCGGGCGACAACGAGGGGGTGGCCTGGTTGACCGCCACGCTCTTCGCGCGGACCGGTGCGGCGGGCTGCCCCTTGCGGATCCGGGCGCGGACGACGACCCGGCCGGTCCCGCGGTTGCGGTAGTCCAGGCGACCGACGGCACGCTTGCCGTTCTTGCTCGCGCGGAGCGTGACCGTGCGGGTGCGGGTCTTGCCGCCCTTGGCCTTGAACGTGACGGTCGCCTTGGTGCCCGGCACCGCGGGGGTGATCGTCACGACCGCGCGCCAACGGTCGCCCTTGAGCACGCCGCCTCCGGTGCCCTGGGTCGACAGCCGCAGCTTCGCGGGGATCGGGGCCGGGGCGGGCTCGGGGACGGGCGCCGGCGCCGGAACCGGAACCGGAGCGGGGGCGGGTGGGGCCGGGACCGCTGGTGCCTGCGCGGACGCCCCGGACGCGGCCCCGACGCTCAACAGCAACCCCGCGCCGACGGCGGTCAGGGTTCGGCGACGGTGCCCTCCGGGACGAATCATGTGGGAAGCGTATACCCGCGCGACGCGGATCCGGGGGCGACCCACTGCCGGTTCTAGGTTCCGCTCGCCTCGCCGGCCTCCGCCGGCTCGGGCCGACCCCGCCCCAGGGGACCGACCGTCACGCCGAGCCGCTTGACGATCCAGCCGATCAGCGCCAGCGAGCAGAGCGCGACCACCCAGAGGATCACGCCGCTGTGGAACTTCCAGTCGAGCGCGTTGGTGATCGCGATCGTGTTGTTGGTCGCGTGCAGCACGATCGGCGCGTAGAGCGATCCGGTGAACTGGTAGAGCAGGCAGAGGATCACCCCGAACAGCGCCAGCACCGGCAGGAAGATCGCCTTCGACCCCGCGACGTGCAGCGCTCCGAAGAGGATGCCGTCGACGATCGCGGCGATCGCGATCGCGACCCACATCGGCGAGACGCGGCTGAGGCTGTTGCGCAGGCCGGGGAAGAGCACCCCGCGGAGCAGGAACTCCTCGCCGATCGGGGCGAAGACCGTGACGCAGAAGGCGATCACCAGGCCGGCGAGGACCGTCTCCTTGGCCCCGAGCTTCTCGGGCAGGTCGTCCTGCTCGCCCTCGATCCCGAGCAGCACGCCGAGCCCGGCGGCCAGCACCAGGTAGGCGAAGAACGCGGCGACGATCAGGCCGACGAAGACCCACTTGCGCTGGGGAACGACCAACCCGAAGTCCCGACGACGCAGCGGCCCGACCATCAGCAGCGCCAGGATCAGCACCGGGATCGCGACGAACGCGGCGTTCTGCAGCACCGACGAGACGGCGTTGCCGACGATCTCGCCGGTCGTCGTGTCCTCGCCGATCAGCAGCGCGGGGATCCCGACGAACAGCGTGACGCCGAAGGTGGCGATCAGGGCCAGGAACGCCGGACCGGCGCCCCAGTGGGTCCCCTCGGTGGCGTCCTCGTCGGCGTTCGCGGTGGTCGTCGCGGTTCCGAGCGGAGACGGTTGCGACGGGGGGACGCCAATGTTCACGCTCGTGAGGCTAGCGAGGCGACGCCGTCGAGGTTGAGCACGCACTGCGTGTCGAACCTCTACGGCGACCTCGAGCGCACGGGTCGCCGCGATCCCGCGCCGTCGGCCGGCCGCCTACGCCACGAAGACCCAGCGGGCGGTCAGCATCGAGACCCCCGCGAGCATCAGCAGGCCGACGACCAGCAGGGCGGGGCCCCGCCGCCGGGCGTGCGGCGGGCGCGAGACCCACCAGCCGAGCCACATCGCCAGCGGGAACAGCACGCCGAGGAACCGCGGCAGCGACATCAACGGCTCGCCGCCACCGACCGCCGGCGCGCTCAACGGCAACAGCAGCGCGCAGCCGACGTAGGCCGCGTAGGCGAGGGGCAACCGCCGCGCCACGCCGACCAGCGCGATCAGCCCGGCGGCCAGGAAGATCAGCAGCAGCGGGTTCATCCACTCCGCACCGGGCGTCGCGGCGCTGGCCTCGGGGGCGGTGCCGAGCAGCTGGGCGACCCCGTCGCCGGCCGCGCCGATCGCGCGCAGCAGCCCCGAGATCGGGCCGACGTTCTCGCGACCCCACTCCTGCTGCTGGTCGAACGACGTCATCCACGAGTGCCCGATCACCCGCAGCACCAGCACGTAGGCGAGGATCCCGATCGGCACGCTGGCGACGGCGATCGCCGGGCGTCGCCACGGCCACTCGCGCCAGCCGACCTCGGCCCGCGGGTCGGCGGGTCGCGGTCGTTGGCGGTACTGCTCCCAGGCGATCAGCGCCAACGGGACCATCAGCACCACGCCGGCGCTGCGGGTGGCCGAGGCCAGCGCACCGAGCGTTCCGGCGACCGCCCAGGCGTGCTGGCGGGCGGCCAGCAGGCAGCCGACCGACAGCAGCAGGAACAGGCCCTCGGAGTAGACCGCGGTGAACCACATCGACCCGGGGAACGCGAGCAGCGCCCAGGTCGCGGCCTTGGCGGCGGGGCGGCCCAGCTCCAGGTCGGTCAGCCGGTGGAACAGCATCGTGCCGACGAACGCGCAGACCAGCGAGATCAGCAGCCCGGCGACCAGCGGCGACCCGACGAACCAGCCGCCCAGCCGCAGCAGCATCGGATAGAGCGGGAAGAACGCGGTCCGCGGCGCGTAGTCGGTCGGGTAGCCGACCTCGGCGATGTCGATGTACCAGACGGCGTCCCAGCGGGCCAGCGGTCCGATCACCGTGCTGGCCAGGTCGCCCAGCGCGGTCGTGTAGCGGGCGGGGTCGTAGACGTCCTGGACGGCCTTGACCCCCCAGATCTGGATCGCGACGATCCCCGAGATCACGACCACCAACCGGGTCACCAGGAACGCGGGCAGCACGGCCAGCGCCGTCTGACGCCAGGTCAGCGGCGGTGGCGTGTCGCTGCGGTCGGACGACGGAGCCGGCACCGTCAGGGCTGCCGTCCAGTCGACCTGCGAGTCGCGGGCCATCACCGTGCATGGTGGCGGGTCCGGCCGGTGTACGCGCTGCAGTGGCCCGCGCCCGGGTGCACTCGGAAGTGCAACCGGCAGGAGTTCGGGCCTCGGCCCGGTACTCTGGCTGAGCCCCATGTCCCACGCAGCTCGTAAACGGCGACAGCGCCGTTCCAAGGGCGGCGCGACCCGCGTCGTCCTCGTTCTCCTCTCGGTGTTCCTCGTGACCGCGGTCGTCGCCGCGGGCGGCGGCGCCGCGTACGTGATGAACATCGCCGACAGCGCGGATCTCGACGACCTGAGCCAGGTCGACCCGGGAACCACCTCGGTCGTCTACGCGGCCGACGGCACCCGGCTCGGCTTCCTGCCCGGCCCCGTCCTGCGTCAGCCGGTCTCCAGCAAGCGCCAGTCGAAGCTCGTCCGCGACGCGACCGTCGCGGTCGAGGACCGCCGGTTCTACGAGCACAAGGGCGTCGACGTCGAGGGCGTCTTCCGCGCCGCGACCCGGAACATCACGACCGGCTCGAACACCGAGGGCGCGTCGACGCTCGAGATGCAGCTGATCCGCAACCTCTGGACCGAGGACGACACGAGCAGCCTCAAGCGGAAGATCCGCGAGGCCAAGCTCGCCGGTCAGCTCGAGCAGCGGCACCCGGGCCCCAAGGGCAAGAGCTGGGTCCTGACCACCTACCTCAACAGCGCGCCGTACGGCACGGTCGACGGTAAGGACGTGAAGGGCGTCGAAGCGGCCTCGCGGGCCTACTTCAACACCACGGCCGCCAAGCTGACGCTGCCGCAGGCGGCGATGATCGCCGGTCTGCCGCAGGCTCCCTCGCAGTACAACCCGTACCTGAGCCCGGACAACGCGCTCAAGCGCCGCAACGACGTGCTGCGGCGGATGGCCGAGCAGAACTACATCACCACCGCCGAGGCGACGAAGGCGCAGAACGCGTCGCTCGGGGTCAAGAAGAGCACCTACTTCTCGACCAAGCGCGAGCGCTACTTCCTCAACTACGTCCGCACGCAGTTGATCGAGAAGTACGGCCGCAAGAAGGTCCAGGAGGGCGGGCTCAAGGTCCACACCACGCTCGACCTGCGGAAGCAGCGGATCGCCCGCGAGGCGATGGCCCGCCACCTCGACCCCAACGCCGGCGACCCGTCCGCGGCGGTGGCGACGATCAACCCGACCAACGGCAACATCGAGGCCGCGGCGTCGTCGACCACGTTCAAGCAGGGGCAGTACGACCTGGCGCTCCAGGGCAAGCGCCAGCCGGGGTCGACCTTCAAGTCGATCGTGCTGGCGACCGCGTTCGAGCAGGGGATCAGCCCCGGCACGAGCTACCCGTCGCCCGGGACGTTCACGATCCCGCCGCCGTGGTGCAGCGGCAGCGAGTGCACGCTGAAGAACTTCGGCAGCGGCGGCGGTGGCCGCCAGGACCTGAAGACCGCCACGTTGAAGTCGACCAACACCGTCTTCGTCCAGCTCGACCTCGACGTCGGGCCGGAGAACGTCACGAAGACCGCCAAGGCGATGGGCTTCACCTCGAAGCTCGGCAGCTTCCCGTCGGAGGCGCTCGGTGCGGCCGAGGCGAGCCCGCTCGAGATGGCGCGGGTCTACGCGACGATCGGCAACGGCGGCATGCGGGTCGTGCCGCGCGCGATCACCAAGGTCGAGTTCCCCAGCGGCAAGGTCCGCGATCCGCAGCCGGTCCGCAAGACCCGCGGCATCCCCAAGGATGTCGCCAGCGAGGTCAGCCGGATCCTCCAGGCGAACATGACCGGCGGCACGGCGTCGGCGGCCAACTTCAACTGCCCGGCGGCGGGGAAGACCGGCACCACCGACGGCCCGTCCGACGTCTGGCTCGCGGGCTTCACCCCGCGGATGGCGACCGCCGTCTGGGTCGGCTATCCGGACTCGCGGCGGACGATCTTCGCGACGTCGCGCGCCGGCGGCAATATCCAGGGCGCCAGCGTCTCGGCACCGATCTTCAAGGACTACATGTCCAAGGCCCGCGGCGGCTACTGCGGCGACTTCAAGGGCCTGGTGCCGTTCTCCGGGTCCAAGGGCACGGGCAAGTATGCGACCAGCTCGGCGGCCAGCGACGATGCGGACGACGACGGCGACGACTCGTCCTCGACCACGTCGGACACGAGCGACACGCCCGCGTTCGAGGAGCCCGAGGGCTACACCCCTGACGACGCCGCGACCGGCAACTGAGATCGTCGCGGCCGGATCCGGCCGCGACCGCGTCGAACCGGCGTCCCAGCGGGGGTTCTCCGCCGCGGGTCGGCTGCCCAGGCGCTGAGCCGGGCCGCAGGCCGGGTGGTACCGTTGGTGGTCATGGCCAAAGAGGAAAAAGTAGAGTTCGAGGGCGAGGTTGTCGAGGCCCTGCCGAACGCGATGTTCAAGGTGATGCTCGACAACGGCCACGAAGTGCTGGGTCACGTCGCGGGCAAGATGCGCCGCTTCCGGATCCGCATCCTCCCGGGCGACCGGGTGCGCGTGGAGGTCTCGCCGTACGACCTCAGCCGCGCGCGCATCGTCTACCGCCACCGGTAGCACCCGCTCCGCCGCGCACCCCGGCCAGGTCCGGATCCCGTGGCGGAACGCTCCCTCATCCAACGGCTCACCGCGGAGCTGCGCTTGCGCACCCCGCGCCTGCTGATCGGCCCCGGCGACGACGCCGCGGTCGTGCGGGTCGGCGGCGGCGTCGCGGTGACCAGCGTCGACACCACGGTGATCGGCGTGCACCTGCCGGACGACCCGGCCCACGCCACGCCCGCCGTCGTCGGCCACCGGGCCCTGGCGACCGCGCTCTCGGACCTCGCCGCGATGGGCGTGCCCGCCGGCGAGTCGTACCTGGCGATCACGGTCCCGCCCGCCTGGGACGACGACGCCGTGCTCGAGCTGGTGGCGGCGGTCGAGGCGCTCTCCGCGGCGACCGGCAACACCGTCGCGGGGGGGGACGTGACCAGCGGCCCGGTCGGCGTCGCGACGGTGACCGTCGTCGGCTGGGCGGTCGACGCCGAGCACGTCCTGCGCCGGGATCGCGCGATCGTCGGACAGCGGATCGGGGTGACCGGCGCGCTCGGCGGCAGCCACGCGGGCCTGGCGATCCTGCAGGATCCCGCCGCGGCCGCGGCGGCACCCGACCCGGCGGTCCGCGCGGCCCTGGTCGAGCGCTACCGGCGCCCGCTACCGCGGTTCGACGCCGGCCCGGCGCTGCTCCACGCCGGGGTCCGCGCCGCGATCGACCTGTCCGACGGGGTCGCGGTCGATGCCGCGCACGTCGGACGCGCGTCGGACGTCGTGCTCGAGATCGACGTCGAGCGGCTGCCGGTCCAGGCGGGCGTCGCGGCGGTGGCCGCGGTCCTGGGCTCGGACGGGCCCCGCGTCGCGGCGACCGGGGGCGAGGACTTCGAGCTGCTGTTCACCGTCGACGAGGACCGCGTGGCGGCCGTCGAGGCGGCGGTCGGCGACGTGACCTGGGTCGGTCGGGTCCGGCCGCGCGGCTCAGACGGTCCGGGGCTGCGGCTCCGGCGCGGGTCCGAGGTCGTCGTCTGGGACGGCTTCGAGCACCTCGTCCGGGCGGGCTCGCCGCTGCCGGACCCCGGCCCGTAGCCGGTCGATCCCGTCCCGCAGACGGGCGCCCCGGCCCGGGGCGCCGCGCGGGATCAGCGTCAGCACGGTGGCGATCAGGGCCCCGGCGATCAGGCTGCTGACCAGCAGGCTGAACGCCGTGATGTGGCCGCCCGCGACCAGCAGCACGAGCCACCACGGGATCTGCACCGCGGGCACCTCGAGCGTGCTCGCGATCGTCACCAGCGCCGCGAGCGGCAGCGCGGCCCCGAGCAGCATCAGCCCGGCCCGGTGCAACGGACTGACGACCGGCACCGGGGAGATCGCCGCGGGCCAGGCGAACAACGCGGGAAGCACCAGCAGACCCGCGGGCGGATTCCAGGCGACGAGGATCAACGTGACCACGGCCATCAGGCCGAAGACCCCGGTCGAGACCGAGATCCGCGAGGGCCGCGCGTGGCCGGTCGCGTCCTGGGTCAGCCGCGGACGAGCGACGGCGATCGTCACGACGAGCAGGATCAGCAGGAACGCGAGCAGGACCCAGGCCCAGAACGAGGGGGGCGCGGCCCCTCCCGCGAACGGGGCCGGCACCGCCGGACCGATCGCGCCGATCCGACCGAGGCCGATCACCAGCAGACCCGCGACCAGCGGTCCGGTCACGCAGCCGAGCGTCCAGGCGGCCCCGGCCATCAACGGGTGACGGTCGCGCAGCAGGGTCAGGATCACGATCAGCGCACCGCCGAGCACCGGCAGGACGATCGCCAGGATCAGCACCCGCATCGCCCAGGCGGGCATCACCTGGCCGGCGACGACGAAGCCCGACAGCTGGGGGCCGACGGTCGCCTGCGGAGCGTCGAGCGCCCGCAGGCTGCGCAGCGCGCTGCGCCCGTAGGCGGAGAACCCCGCAGCGTCGACGGGCGCGTCCGCCGGCGGAGGGGTGGCGCCGCCGGCGGACAGCAGCACGGCCGGCTTGCCGCGCTGGTTGATCTCGCCCTGCTCGCCCACGGTCGCGGGCAGCCCGCGGCGCACCAACTGGGTCCACAGCCCGGTGGTCGAGCGCGGAGGCAGCTCCTCGGCCCGCAACGCCGCCTCGACGGTGCGTTGCAGCCGCAAGGGGGCCGCCTCCCGCGAGTTCGACCACGGGACGACCTCGGCCGGGCGATCGCGCCCGCCGCTCATGTCGCCGAGCACGAGCACCGCCTCGACCGACTCCGACAGGTCCCGAGCCAGCCGGGTGGCGCCGGTCAGTCCGCCCCCGGACGCCCCGCTCGTCGAGACGAACCGGATCGTCCGGTCGAACCGGCTCTGCCCCGCCGTCCGGGCGAGCGTCAGCAACGCCCCGGTGGCGCTCATCTCGGCGGCGCTGCCGCGCTCGAGCGCGTCGCGGTGGGCGACCACGACGATCTCCGGCCCCGGCTGGCCGAGCAGCGTGGCCGAGACGTTGCGCAGCTCGCGCTTGCCGTCGGGCGTCGCCGCGGTGAAGCTGTCCGTCCGGACGTCGGCCGTCGGCATCGCGTTGCGCAGCAGGTCGGCGACGCGGTCGGCCAGGGCGTGGTCGCCGGGCGACCCCGCCCGCCGGTCCGGGTAGGTCGACGCCAGCACCGTGGTCAGGCGCGCCCCGGTCGTCGCGTCGAACGCGTCGGGCGGGATGTCGCCGGTCAACGGATCGGGCTGCTGTTGCAGCGAGAACGCTGCGATCAGCGCCGCCAGCAGCAGCGCGCCGATGCCAAGTCGAAGGGGCAAGAGCGCCAGCGTACCGGCGATTCGGGATCGATCGTGGCGCCTGCCGTCCCCCGACCCCGCGCCCGATGCCGGGAGAGACCCTAGGCTGTGGGCGGCTCACCACTCCGTCAACCTCTGTATACCGACCGGGACAACCGGTTCAATCGGTACCCGCTCCGTGTCCTCGACCGTCCCCACCGCCCGCATCCTCGTCGTCGACGACGAGGAACCGATCCGCACGCTGCTCGCGTTCCCGCTGCGCCGCGACGGTCACGACGTCGTGACCGCGGCCTCCGGCACCGAGGCGCTGGAGGAGTTCGACCGCGTCCGCCCCGACCTGGTGCTGCTCGACGTGATGCTGCCCGGGATCGACGGGTTCGAGGTCTGCCGCCGCTTGCGCGAGCGCTCGCCGGTGCCGATCATCATGCTCTCGGCCCGTGGCGAGGAGGTCGATCGCGTCGCCGGCCTGGAGAGCGGTGCGGACGACTACGTGACCAAGCCGTTCTCGGTCCGCGAGCTGCGCAGCCGGGTCAAGGCGGCGCTCCGTCGCGCGGCGCTGCCTGCGGTGGTCGCGGGCGAGACGCCGCCGATCACGGCCGGCGAGCTGGTGATCGATCCCGACCGCCGCCGGGTCACGGTCCGCGGTGACGAGGTCGAGCTGACCCACCTGGAGTTCGAGCTGCTGGTGACGATGGCCTACGCGCCGGGCCGGGTCTTCACCCGCGACATGCTGCTCGAGCGCGCCTGGGGCGGATCGGCGTACCGTGAGCGGCGCACGGTCGACGTCCACGTCCTGCACCTGCGCGAGAAGATCGAGCGCGACCCGCGCGACCCCGAGTACGTGATCACGGTGCGCGGGTTGGGGTATCGCTTCCGCGACACGGACGACTAGGCCATGGGCCTGCGCTGGTCGCTGCGCGTGCGCTGGACGGCGTCGTTCGTCGTCGTCACGCTGATCGCGATCGGGGCGATCGCCCTCCAGGTGCTGCCGTCGCTCGAGTCGACGATGGTGCAGCAGCGCCTGCGGGCCCTCACCGAGCAGACCCGGAGCGCCGTCGACGACGCGGCGGTGCGGTCGCAGGTGGCCGAGCGGGCGGCGGGAGTGCGGGAAGGCCGGGCGGCGGCGCGGGAGCGCCAGACCGCGGCGGACCAGCGGCTGGTCAACACCGTGGCCCGTCAGACCGGCGCCACCGTCGCGCTGCTCGGACCCCGGGGAGACGGTCGGTTGGCGGTCCGCGCCGAGACGGCCGGCGCCGCGCCCGACGCCAAGGACGTCGGGCTGGCCGAGCGCGCGCTGACCGTCGGCGGGCTGCTCTCCGAGGCGCACGGACGCGGGGAGGCGGCGCTGCGGATCCGGATCGCGTGGCCGCTGGCGTCGGGTCCCGGCCAGGTGCTGGTGGCGACGGTGCCGCTGAGCGACGTCCGACGGACCGTGGTGCTGGTGCGCCGCCGCGTGCTGATCGGCGGCGCACTCGGGGTGCTCGTGGCGCTGATCGCCGGCGCGGTGGTCGCCTTCACGCTGTCGTCGCGGCTGCGACGGCTCGAGCTCGGCTCGCGGGAGGTCGCCGAGGGACGGTTCACCACGCGCTTCCAGGTCGACGCGCAGGACGAGCTCGGCGCCCTGGCCCGCTCGCTCGACACGATGCAGCGCCAGCTGGAGCAGCTCGACAGCAGCCGCAAGCGGTTCATCGCGACGGCGTCGCACGAGCTGCGGACGCCGCTCCAGTCGCTCTCGGGCTACGTCGAGCTGCTGCGCGACGAGGACCTGGACGAGGAGACGCGCCGCAGCTTCTTCGCGCAGCTCGAGGACCAGACGAACCGCCTGATGCGGCTCTGCGGCGACCTGCTCGATCTCTCGCGGTTCGAGAGCGGCGGGGCCGAGCTACGGTCAGAGAACACCGACCTGCACGCGCTCGCGGCGCGGGTGGCCCGCGAGTTCGAGCCGATCGTCGAGCGCGAGCGTCGCTCGTTGAGCGTCCAGCTGGTCGGCGCCCCGGTGGTCCACGCCTGCGACCCGGATCGCGTCGCGCAGCTGCTCCGCACCTTGATCGACAACGCGCTCAAGCACTCCAACGCGGGGGACCGGGTGGAGGTCCGGGTGGAGCGGCGCCACGGCGCCGCCGAGATCTCGGTCACCGACAGCGGGCCGGGGGTCCCGCCGGAGGAGCTGCCGAGCATCTTCGAGCCGTTCCACGGGGCGAGCGACGGGTCGGGCGCGGGCCTGGGCCTGGCGATCGCCCGCGAGATCTCCCACAAGATGCGCGGCGAGCTGACGGTCGATTCGCGGCCCGGTCGCACGACGTTCACCCTGCGGCTGCCGGTCTGACGGCGGACGGCCACCCCGTCCGGGCGGGCGTTCGCCCGGTCGCGACCGGGACGCGTCACGGAGCGGATACGCTCGGGCTCGATGTCCGATACGCAGCAGCCGTTGGTCCTCGTCTCCAACCGGGGGCCGGTCACCTTCGACACCGACGGGACGATCACCCGCGGAACCGGCGGATTGGTCACCGCGCTGACCGGCCTGGCGTCGCACCGTCGGGCGACCTGGATCGCCAACGCGATGGGTCGCGGCGACGCCGATCGCGCTCGGGAGGCCCGCGGCAAGGCGTTCTCGGTCGACTCCCCGGCCGGGGGCTCGTACGACGTGCGCCTGGTGATCAGCGACGAGCTGGCCTACGAGCGGTTCTACAGCGTGGTCTCCAACCCGATGCTGTGGTTCATCCAGCACTACCTCTGGGACCTCTCCAACGCCCCGGACGTGCGGGCCGAGGAGGTCGAGGCCTACGAGTACGGCTACAAGATCGTCAACCAGGATCTGGCCGACGCGGTGGTCGAGGAGATCGACGGCGAGGAGTCGCCGGTCGTGATGATCCACGACTACCACCTGTACCTGCTGCCGCAGATGATCCGCGAGCGCCGTCCCGACGCGTTCCTGCACCACTTCGTCCACATCCCGTGGTCGCAGTCCGACAGCTGGCGCGTGCTGCCCGGCAAGATGCGCGACGAGCTGTACCGCGGGATCCTGGCCAACGACATCGTCGGCTTCCACACGCGCAGCTACCGCCGCAACTTCCTGCAGTGCTGCGAGGACCTGCTCGATCTCGAAGTCGACCACAAGCAGGGCGTGGTCCGGATCGACGACCGCGAGGTCTGGGTCCGCGCCTACCCGCTGCCGATCGACGCCGCCGCCACGCGCAGCGTCTCGCGTCGGGCCCGGGTCCGGGAGCACGAGGACGAGCTGCTGCGCCGCCGCCGCGAGCACCTGATCCTCCGCGTCGACCGCGCGGACCTGTCGAAGAACGTGCTGCGCGGGTTCTCGGCCTTCGACCTGTTCCTCGAGCAGCACCCGGAGTTCCGCGAGCGCGTGACCTTCATGGCGCAGCTGATGCCGTCACGGACCGACGTCGCCGAGTACATGGAGTACCTGGAGCGGATCGAGGCGCTCGTCGCGGTCGTCAACCACCGCCACGGGACGCCGGACTGGATGCCGATCCAGCTGAAGCTGCGCGACGACCTGGAGGAGGCGATGGCCGCCTACCGCCACTACGACGTCCACATCGTCAACGCGATGTTCGACGGGATGAACCTGGTGGCGAAGGAGGGTCCGATCGTCAACGAGCGCAACGGCGTCTCGATCCTCTCGGAGAACACCGGGGCGCACGAGGAGCTCGGCGAGTTCGCCCTGACGGTGAACCCGTTCGACGTCCAGGCGCTGGCCAACGCGATCCACCGCGCGCTGACCATGTCCGACGAGGAGCGCGCCCACCGCGCCGACGGGCTGCGCGAGATCGTCCTGCGCCGCGACCCGGGGGACTGGATCGACGAGCAGCTGATCGACGTCCGTCGCAAGACCTCCGGAGCGACGGCGGACGACGCCGACGACGACCGCTAGGTCGACGGGGGCGGGCCGGGACCGACCCGAGACCAGGACCGGGACCGACCCGAGACCGGGACCGACCCGAGACCGGGACCGACCCGAGGTCCGTGGCGGTGCGAGGGCGGCGGCGCGAGTCCTAGGGCGCGCCGAACTCCCGCTCCGCGCTGCCGACCACGGCCGGGCGGTGCGGCGCCGACGGCTGGCGCGTCGCCGACACCGTGCGGGCGATCATCGTCGCCGGCACCGGACGCGGCACCGCTCGGCGCGACGGGACCTGCCGACGGTCACGCCCCGCACCGGGCCGCGTGCGGCCCGGTGCGGAACGCCGCTTGCGGTGAGACGACGCGGGCGCGGTCCGGCGGCGCGGTCCCGTCGCAGCCGTGGTGGCGGAGGCGACCTTCCGCTCGGCGCCGGGCGGATCGGGCTCCGGGCCGGCGGATTCGGTGCGCGGCGGATCGGCTCCGGCGTCCGACGACCGGTGGTCGGCGGAGGGTGCCGAACCGACTCCGGCGGGGGCGGGCGCGCCGACCGCGTCCGCCACGGCGTAGGGCCGACCGTCGGGCACCGCCGGCGGATCGCCGCCGATCCGCGGGCCCTGAGCGACCATCGCGACGGTGGCGAGGACCGCCGCGATCGCGAAGAGCGGCGCCCACGGTCCCTCCGGCAGGGGAATGTTGGCCCAGGAGCGGGCGCGGTGTCCGTGATTCTGTGGCATCTTCAAGAGGACCCGCCGACCGCGCGGAACTCGCCCCCCGAATGTTCCGACGCCCATTGCGACAGGCGGGTCGGACGACCGGGCGGCGCAGGCTTTGGTACCGTCGACCGTCGCTTCTTATGGCCGCTCCCGCACCTTCATACGACCTCGTCCTCCTTCTTCACGCGTCTGCCGAAGAGCAGACCCGGCAGAAGCTGTCCGTGGATATCGACAAGCTGATTCAGGAGCAGGGCACGCTCTTGGAAGGTCGTGAGTGGGGCGTTCGACAGCTCGCGTACCCGATCGGGGACGAGCTGACCGCGGAGTACCGGGTCTTCCGGTTCCAGGGTCCGGCCGAGCTGCTCAACGAGCTCAACCGCCAGCTGAAGATCTCCGACGCCGTGCTGCGTCACCGGTTGATCAAGCTCGAGCGCAACCCGGTCGACCTGCCGGACCTGGCCGAGATCGACGCGAACGCCGCTGCTGCCGGCGCCGCCGTCGCCGCCGCCGAGTCCGAGTAGGACCGCTTCGCAGGGCCGGGCGCTGCTCGGCCCGTCCGCGCGTCGGACCGTTCCGACGCGCGACTCTCGTGCCGCCCCCGGGCGGCACGTCTTCGTTCTGCGGCGCTGTTCGCCGCCGGACGGACCCGCTCCCGCCGTGAGGCACCGGGGGGCAGCGCGATCCGCCGCTGCTCGTGGGAAGCTCATCACCTGCGATCCGGTAGCGGAGCGCACGGCTCCACGGCCGACTTCGTTTCATCGGTGCGCCGTCGCTCCACGGCGCGCCGTGGCCGTTACCCTCGGCCGACGCAACCCCGAGAAAGAGGACCCCATGCCGATCAACCGCGTGACGATCGTCGGGAACCTGACCCGCGACCCCGAACTCCGCGCCCTGCCGTCCGGCGGCAACGTCTGCAGCCTGCGCGTGGCCGTGAACGAGCGCCGCAAGGATGCGTCCGGGCAGTGGACCGACGCCCCGAACTTCTTCAACGTGACGATCTTCGGTAACTCGGCGGACAACGCCGCCAAGTTCCTCGCCAAGGGCCGCCAGGTGGCGGTCGATGGTCGCCTGCGCTGGCGTGAGTGGCAGGACCAGCAGGGCAACAAGCGCGAGTCGATCGAGATCGTCGCGCAGGACGTGCAGTTCATCGGCGGTCGCGAGGGTGGCGGTCAGCCCGGTGGTGGCGGTGGCGGTGGCGGATGGGGTCAGCAGCCCGGTGGTCAGCCGGCCGCGCCGGCCAACGACGACTGGGGCGGCGGAGGCGGCGGCCAGCAGGGCGGCGGCTTCTCGGGCCCGGGCACGGCCTACCCGGTCGAGCAGGGCGACTTCGGTGGCGGCCCCCAGCAGGGCGGTGGCTTCCAGCCGCAGCCGCCCCAGCAGGGTGGCGGGTTCCAGCCCCAGCAGCCGGCGCAGCAGCCCTCGTCCGCGCCGGTCGCGGACGACGACATCCCGTTCTAGGGATCCCCGAGGCTCGGCCGGGAGCCGAGCGCACCGGAAGCGCCGCGCGGAACGGGGTGACGCGCGGCGCCCGATGATCACCAGGAGGCCACGCCGTGCGGAACGAGAACGAGCGGATCGAAGGGGAGCGGTTGCGGTTGCGGCCGGTCGTCGCCGACGACGTCCCGACCCTGCGTGACTACCTGCGGGACCCGGGCGTCGGCCGCTGGTGGCCGTTGCCGGAGGACGAGCGTTGGCCGTTCGACGACGACGCGGTCACGCCCTGGACGATCGAGGTCGACGGCCAGGTCGCCGGGATGATCCAGTACCTCGAGGAAGCCGATCCCGACTACCGGCACGCCTCGATCGACGTCTTCCTCGGACCGCCGTTCCACGGTCGCGGCCTTGGGCCCGAAGCGGTCGCGACGCTGGTCCGCTACCTGATCGACGTCCGCGGGCACCACCGGATCACGATCGACCCCGCGCTCGAGAACGAGCGGGCGATCGCAACCTACGAGAAGATCGGCTTCCGCCGGGTCGGCGTGCTGCGGCAGTACGAGCGCGACGTCCTGACCGGAGGCTGGCACGACAACCTGCTGCTGGACCTGCTCGCCGACGAGCTCTGAGCGCCGCGGCGTCGCCCGCCGGCCTGCGCCGCGGGTGCGCATCGTCCGGCGCTCACCCTCGACCGCGCCGCGTGGACACCGTGGAACGTGGCATCCTTCCCTGTCCTGCTGAGGGGTACGGCGCTGTGCTGTGCCCGGCACGACAGAAGCGAATCTGACCGTATGCCTGAAGCAATTCTGCTCCAAGACGTCCCGCAGCTCGGCTCCAAGGGGGCCGTCGTCGAGGTCTCCAAGGGGTACCTGCGCAACTACCTGCTGCCGCGCAAGCTGGCCGCGCCGGCCACCAAGGCCGCGC
Source organism: Patulibacter sp. (assembly GCA_041648495.1). Taxonomy (GTDB): domain Bacteria; phylum Actinomycetota; class Thermoleophilia; order Solirubrobacterales; family Solirubrobacteraceae; genus Patulibacter. The sequence goes on along the minus strand of JBAZOW010000001.1, from coordinate 7,626 downwards.
TGGAAGACGCCGAGCGCGTCGCCGCCGCCCAGTCGCGCCAGCGCGCCGAGGCCGTCTCCAACGCCCGCCAGCAGGCGGACGCGCTGACCAACACGGTGCTGACGATCGCGCACCAGACCGGCGAGGACGGCCGGCTGTTCGGTTCGGTCACGAACCAGGACATCGCCGACGCGATCAAGGAGGCCCGCGGCATCGAGGTCGACAAGCGCAACGTGCGCCTGGCCGAGCCGATCCGCGCGACCGGCACGTTCGTCGTCGACGTCGAGCTGACCGAGGGCGTCATCGCCAACGTCAAGACCATGGTCGTGACGGAGCGCTAGACCGCTCCTCAGGGCGTCGCGCTCGGCGCGACGCCCCGACCCACGTAGGCGGTATGTCCGCCACGTGACCTCGCGGCACCGGATCTCCGGTGCCGTCGTCGTTCCGGCGAGGAAGATCCCGCTACGTGCGCGGGTGACCACGGCGTCCGGCACGGACGCTGGTACGTTCAGGCAGAGCTTTCGTCTTCATGGATTCCGACCGCGACTACACCCCCTTCCCCGACGACGAGGCCTCGTTCTCCGGTCCCGACGACTTCGAGGGATTCGGCAGCGACGACGGCGGGGCGGCCGGTCCGGCGCACGTCCCGCCCCACGACATCCACGCCGAGCAGGCCGTGCTCGGCGCGATGATGCTGTCGGAGCAGGCCCGCTACGGCCTGACCGTCGAGGACGCGCTCAAGGCCGAGGACTTCTACGCCCCGCAGCACCAGGTCACCTACGAGGCGATCCGGCAGCTCTACAGCGAGAACCAGCCGATCGACTCGATCACGGTCGTCGAGCAGCTGCGGCGGACCGGCACGCTCGAGCAGGCCGGCGGGCGCGAGACGATCTGGCAGCTGACCGCGGCGGTCACCGAGGTCGCCGCGCTGCCGCGCCACGCCGAGATCGTCGCCGACCTGAGCAAGCTGCGACGGCTGCTGCAGGCGACCTACGAGATCCAGTCGACGGTCCTGCGCGGCGAGGACGATCCCGCGCTGATCGTCGAGCGGGCGCAGGGCCTGGTCTTCGAGGTCTCGACCGAGGACGAGACCAAGGGCCTGCACACCGTCGGGTCGTTCATCGACGACGAGGTCAAGTACCTCGAGGAGCTCGAGAAGGACGGCCGCGACATCACGGGCCTGCCGACCGGCTACCGCGACCTCGACAAGGCCACCAGCGGCCTGCAGCCCGGCTCGATGGTCGTGCTCGCCGCCCGTCCGTCGATGGGCAAGAGCGCCCTGGTCACCAACCTGGCCGAGAACATCGCGCTGCAGAACAAGGGCGCGGTCGCCCTCTTCTCGCTCGAGATGCCGGAGCGCGAGCTGCTCCACCGCGTGCTCTCGTCGCAGGCGGCGATCAAGGGCGACGACATGCGCAAGGGCCGGATCGGCGACCGCTGGCCCGACGTCCTGGAGGTCGCCGACAAGCTCGCCAAGGCGCCGCTGTACATCGACGACTCGTCGGACATCGGGATCATGGAGATCCGGGCGAAGTCCCGGCGGTTGCACGCCTCCCACCCCGGCGGCGTCGCCTGCGTGATCATCGACTACCTCCAGCTGATGCGGCCCGACGGACGGACCGACAACCGCGTTCAGCAGATCGGCGAGATCTCGCGAGGACTGAAGATCCTGGCGCAGGAACTGAAGTGCCCGGTGATCGCCCTGTCGCAGCTGTCGCGTGGCGTCGAGAGTCGCCCGGACAAGCGCCCGCTGCTCTCGGACATCCGCGAGTCGGGGAACATCGAGCAGGACGCCGACCTGGTGATGTTCCTCTACCGCGACGAGTACTACAACGCGGAGACGGCCGAGCCGGGCGTCGCCGAGCTGATCATCGCCAAGAACCGCTCGGGTCGGCTGGGCAACATCCGCCTGCTGTTCCAGAAGGAGTTCCCGCGGTTCCTGACGATGGCCCAGCCGTCGCACGACGCGGGCGGTCCGCCGGCCAACTTCAGCGGTCCCGGCGTGCCGGCTCCCGGGCCCCCGCGTCCGACCAGTCCGCCGCCGGGGAGTCCACCCCCGGGTGGCGTCCCGCTTCCGCCCCAGTCCGCGGCCCGAGGCTGATCGATGCGCTGCCCCTACGACGTGTGCGACGGATCCGGCTGGATCGTCGACGAGCGGACCCGCGAAGCGGCCGAGTGCCGCTGCATGCCCGAGCAGCGCGCCCAGCGGATGGCGGGCCAGCTGCGGGCGCGGATTCCGCGGGAGTACCGCGACGCCTCGTTCGAGCACAGCAACATCTCGACGATGCCGCGCGACGCCGTGCGCCACGTTCGGGCGTACGTCGACGCGTTGCCGGAGCGGCTCGCCGAGGGCGACGGCCTGTGGATCTCCGGGGGCGTCGGGGCCGGCAAGACCTGGCTGGCGATGCTCGTCGCCCGCTACGCGATCGAGCAGGGGCAGGCGGTCGCCGTCTACTCGGTGCCGCGGCTGCTGTCGGAGATCCGCCGGACCTACGACGGCGAGGGCCTGAGCACGCTCGAGTTGCTCGACCAGCTGACCAGCGTGTCGCTGCTGGTGCTCGACGACGTCGGCACCGAGCGCTCCAACCCGTGGGTGCTGGAGCAGCTCTACACGATCATCAACGAGCGCTGGCAGGAGCAGCGCTCGATCGTGCTGACCACCAACCTCGATCGCGACGCGATGCAGGAGCAGATCGGCGAGCGCACGGTCTCGCGGCTGGAGGGCATGTGCCAGTCGATCCTGGTCGACACGCCGGACCAGGTCGATCACCGCACCGAGCGCCACCGGGTCGACGTCGGGGTGACCCGGCACGACCCGTCGGGCAGCGGCAGCGGTGGGGGCAACGGCGGGGTGCCGTCGCCCGGCGGGTTCGGCGCGCCCCCGCCGTTCGACCCCCGAGGAACCGGAGACCACGGAGCTCCGGGGCCGGGCTCGCCGTCCGCACCCGGGGCACCCGGTCGGTCGGAGGAGTCGTACGGCGCGGGACCGCCGTCGGACCCCTTCAACGTGCTGCCGCGGACGGGGAACATGGACGCCCCACCCGCCCCGTCACGCGCCGCCGACACCTGGGGCACCGACCCGGGCGGTCGGCACCGGCCGGTGCGCCGCGGCAACGACGACCGCTGAGTACAGGGTCGCCGACCCCTGGCGCGTCGATCCCGGTGCGCCGCGGCAACGACGACCGCTGAGCGCGGATCGGGAGCTCGCCGACCGAGGTCGAGGCCTCCGTGGCCACGACCGGGGACGGTCGGCGCCCGTCGGGCCGGGGGCGGGGAACCGTCCGTCGGAACCCGATCCCCAGAGGGAGCCCCGGCGGAGGACCGGGATCTCGGTACCCTTCACCGGTCATGCCAGGCATCGTGATCGTGGGCGCTCAATGGGGAGACGAGGGTAAGGGGAAGCTCGTCGACCTCCTCGCCGAACGCTCCGACGTGGTCGTCCGCTTCCAGGGCGGCAACAACGCCGGTCACACGATCGTCCACGGCGACACGAAGTACGCCTTCCACCTGGTGCCGTCGGGGATCCTCTATCCCGGCACCACCTGCATCATCGGCAACGGCGTGGTCGTCGATCCCGAGGTCCTGCTCGGCGAGCTGGCTCAGCTGGCGACGCAGGGCGTCGACTCCAGCGGGCTGCGGATCAGCCCCAACGCGCACGTGATCATGCCGTACCACAAGCTGCTCGACGTGGCCGGCGAGACGCGGCTGGGCAAGAACCAGATCGGCACCACCAAGCGCGGCATCGGCCCCTGCTACGCCGACAAGGCGCTGCGCCTGGGGATCCGGATCCAGGACCTGCTCGACGCGTCGATCCTGAAGAAGAAGATCGCCGCCGCGATGGAGCCCAAGGCCCGCTCGCTGCGGCCGTGGGAGCGGGACGAGATCCTCGACCTGCAGACGATGACCGAGGCCTACCTGGCCTTCGGCCACAAGCTCGAGCCGCACATCGCCGACACCGCGGCGCTGGTCTGGGACGCGCTCGACGCCGGCGGCCACGTGCTCTTCGAGGGCGCGCAGGCGGCGCTGCTGGACATCGACCACGGCACCTACCCCTTCGTCACCTCGTCGAACCCGGTCTCGGGCTCGGCGGCGGTCGGCTCGGGCGCCGGCCCGAAGGATCTCGACGAGATCTGGGGCGTCGTCAAGGCGTACTGCACCCGCGTCGGCGCGGGTCCGTTCCCGACCGAGCTCGACGGCCCGCTCGCCGACGGGCTGCGCGAGAAGGGCGGCGAGCGCGGCACGACCACCGGGCGCGACCGGCGGATCGGCTGGCTCGACCTCGTCGCGCTGAAGTACGCGGCGCGGCTCTGCACGCTCGACCAGCTCTGCATCACCAAGCTCGACGTGCTCTCCGGGCAGAAGACGATCAAGGTCGCCACCCGGTACCGGACTGCGGACGGCGCCGAGTTGGAGCGGTTCCCGTTCCACCAGACGGTGCTGCACCACGCCACGCCCGAGTACGACGAGCTGCCGGGCTGGGACGAGGACATCACCGACGTCCGCCGGATGGAGGACCTGCCGCAGGCCGCGCAGGACTACCTGGCCTACGTCGAGGAGAAGTCCGGCGTGCCGATCGGCATGGTCGGCGTCGGCCCCGCGCAGGACCAGGTGATCTGGACCGACGCGGGTCGGGCCAGCGAAGCCGCGAAGAGCGTCGACCTGAGCTAGGTCAGTCGGTCGGCGGCCGGCACCTCGCCGGCCTCGCGGGCGGGGACGCCCATCACGCGGGTCGCGGGCGCGACGTCCTTGGTGACGACCGCGCCCGCCGCGACGAACGCGTCGGCGCCGATCTCGACGCCGGGGACCAGCACGGCACGTCCGCCGATCCGCGCGCCCCGGCGGATCGTCGCGCCGGCGAGCGGGATCGCCTGCGCCTCGCCGTCGTCGCCGAGCTCCGCCCGGCCCATCCGGTCGTCGTTGGTCGTGCAGGCGCCGGGACCGAGGAAGACGTCGTCCTCGACCGTGCTGCGGGCGGTCACGTAGACGTCGGTCTGGATGCTCACGCGGTCGCCGACCGTGACGTCGCAGTCGATCGTGCTGCCGCGCCCGACGACGCTGTCGTCGCCGACGGACGACCGCTCGCGGATGAACGCCTGGTCGCCGACGATTGTGCGGGCGCCGATCGTCGAGCCCGCGAAGACCACGGCCAGGGCGCCGATCGCCGCGCCGTCGCCGACCTCCAGGCCCGGCAGCGCCTCGGTCGACGCCGCGGCCGAGCCCGGCCGCAGCCGCGGCGGCTTGCCGACGACCGCGTGGTCGCCGACGTGGACGCCGCGGCCCAGGGCGGTGCCCGGGTGGATCACCGCGTGGGCGCCGATCACGACGCCGTCCTCCAGCCGGACCTCGGGGTGCACGATCGCGTGAGCGCCGACCAGCACGTCGGCGCCGATCGTCACGTCGCGGTTGACCACGGAGTGGGGGCCGACGATCGTGCGCTCGCCGATCTGCGTGCGGGCGTCGATGATCGCGTAGGGCGCGACCCGCGCCCCGCGCTCGACGTTGGCTCCGGCCCCGATCATCGCGCCCGATCCGGCCGTGGCCTCGGGGTGCGCGACCGCGTCCGGGTGCATCGACGGTCGGATCGCACGGCGGCTCATGGGGTGAAGAGTACGGGCGTGGCGCCGTCGGTCGCGACGCCCCGCGGCCGGGCGGGCGGCGGGGGCCGGCGGGCGCGTGACGTCCTCCGGCGTGCCGGCCCGGCCCTCGGGGGCCCCGGTACGGGGTGCACGTGCGTATACGATCGACGCATGACGAGCCTCGACGGTGCCCGGACCCTGATCACGGGAGCCGCCAGCGGAATCGGGCGGGCGACCGCGTTGCGGGCCGCACGGGCCGGGGCGAGCGTCTTCCTGACGGATCTCGACGCCGACGGGCTGCAGGGGACCGCGGCTCTGGTCGGCGAGCAGGGCGGGCGGGTGCTCGGGACCCGGACGGCCGACGTCTCCGACCACGAGGCGGTCGAGGCGATGGCCGACCGGGCGCACGCCGAGCACGGCAGCTTCGACGTGGTGATGAACGTCGCGGGGATCTCGACCTGGGGGTCGGTCGACCGGCTGGCCCACGAGGACTGGCGGCGGCTGATCGAGATCAACCTGATGGGGCCGATCCACGTGATCGAGGCGTTCGTCCCGCCGATGATCGCGGCGGGACGCGGCGGGCACCTGGTCAACGTCTCGTCGGCCGCCGGACTGTTCGGCCTGCCGTGGCACGCCGCCTACAGCGCAACCAAGTTCGGGCTGCGCGGGGTCTCGGAGGTCCTGCGGTTCGACCTGCGACCGCACGGGATCCGGGTCAGCCTGGTCTGCCCCGGCGCGGTCTCGTCGCCACTGGTCGACTCGGTCCGGATCGTGGGAGTGGACCGCGCTGACCCTCGCGTCCGAGCCCTGACCGAGCGCTTCACCCGGCACGCGGTCACCCCGGACCAGGCGGCGACCGCGATCGTCCGGGGGATCGAGCGCAACCGGTTCTGGGTCTACACGTCGCGGGACATCGCCTGGGGGCACTTCGCCCAGCGCAAGTTCGAGTGGCCCTACACGCTGGCGATGCGCGCGCTCAACGCGCGGGTCCGTCGCGTCGCGGACCGGCTCCCCGCCGAGGTCGGCGACGGCGAGCGCACCGGGGCGCCGTAACGGTGCGTGCGTCCCGGCCGGATCCGCGGTCGGCAAGATCGTGACCGCTGGACACCGGCCTGCCCGCCCGTCACCTACCCTGAACCGGTGAACCGGATCACCATCCTGGTCCTGTCGGTGAACGAGGCACCACTGTTGCGGTGGTCGCTTCCCGCTGCCTGTGCCCAGGGCGCCGACGAGGTCGTGGTGATCGACAACGCCTGCACCGACGCCACGCCCGAGCTGTGCGAGCGGTTCGGCGCGCGCCGCCTACGACTACCGCGGCGTCGCGGCTACGCGGCGGCGATGAACGCGGGACTGGCCGCCTGCGGAGGCGACTGGGTGCTGCTCTGCAACGCCGACTGCGTGCTCGACGAGGGCTTCCTCGACGCGCTCCGACCGCACCTGTTCAGTCCGACGCTCGGGTCGGTCGTCCCGCGGCTGCTGCACAGCGACGGGATGGACCCGGCCCACCGGACCGACGAGCTCGATGCGGCGGGGGTCACCGTCGACCACCGCCGCCGTCCGACGCTGGTCGGACGCGGTGCGTCCGGCGACCGCTTCTCGCGGACCGGCCCGGTCTTCGGCGGCGACGGGGCCTGCGTGCTGTACCGGCGCGCCTGCCTGGAGGACTGCGCGTTCGGGCTCGAGGTCTTCGACGAGGACATGGACCTGTGGGCGACCGACGTCGACCTGGCCTGGCGGGCCCGGCTGTTCGGCTGGGAGTCGCGCTACGAGCCGCGCGCGGTCGCCTGGCACCGGCGGTTCTCCCACCCGACCCGGACGGAGACGTCGGACCGTGCGCACCGGCGACTGCGGTTCCGCAACCGGCTGCTGATGATCGCGAAGAACGAGACCCGCGGCGAGATCGCGCGGTCGCTGCCGTGGCTGCTGGCCCAGGAGTCGATCGCGCTGGCGACGGCGCTGACCCGCGAGCCGCTGCTGCTCCGGGCCTACCTCGACGCGTTCCGGGCCTGGCCCGGTGCCCGTCGGCGTCGCCGCTGGGTGCAGGCCCACCGCCGCGCGTTGCGCGCTCGGC